>NZ_JAANOW010000004.1:0-300000 GCF_011758805.1 Mycolicibacterium fluoranthenivorans
GACCTGCTCCAGCCCCAGGATGCGACGAGCCGACATCGAGGTGCCAAACCATCCCGTCGATATGGACTCTTGGGGAAGATCAGCCTGTTATCCCCGGGGTACCTTTTATCCGTTGAGCGACACCCCTTCCATTCAGAGGTGCCGGATCACTAGTCCCGACTTTCGTCCCTGCTCGACATGTCCGTCTCGCAGTCAAGCTCCCTTGTGCACTTACACTCAACACCTGATTGCCATCCAGGTTGAGGGAACCTTTGGGCGCCTCCGTTACATTTTAGGAGGCAACCGCCCCAGTTAAACTACCCACCAGGCACTGTTCCTGAACCGGATATACGGTTCGAGGTTAGAGGCCCAATACGGTCAGAGTGGTATTTCAACAATGACTCCACACACACTGGCGTGCATGCTTCACAGTCTCCCACCTATCCTACACAAACCGAACCGAGCACCAATACCAAGTTGTAGTGAAGGTCCCGGGGTCTTTTCGTCCTGCCGCGCGTAACGAGCATCTTTACTCGTAGTGCAATTTCGCCGAGTCTATGGTTGAGACAGTTGAGAAGTCGTTACGCCATTCGTGCAGGTCGGAACTTACCCGACAAGGAATTTCGCTACCTTAGGATGGTTATAGTTACCACCGCCGTTTACTGGGGCTTAAATTCTCCGCTTCACCCTTACGAGTTAACGGGTCCTCTTAACCTTCCAGCACCGGGCAGGCGTCAGTCCGTATACATCGTCTTGCGACTTCGCACGGACCTGTGTTTTTAGTAAACAGTCGCTTCTCACTGGTTTGTGCCACCCCCCACCGCTGCCGGCCGTAAAGACCATGACAGTAGGAGGTCCCCCTTCTCCCGAAGTTACGGGGGCATTTTGCCGAGTTCCTTAACCATAGTTCACTCGTACGCCTTAGTATTCTCTACCTGACCACCTGTGTTGGTTTGGGGTACGGGCCGTGTGTGAGCTCGCTAGAGGCTTTTCTCGGCAGCATAGGATCACCGAATTCGCCTCAATCGGCTATGCATCACCTCTCAGGATTAATGAGACCCGGATTTACCTAGGCCTCTCCCTACCGGCTTGCCCCAGTATTACCACTGACTGGTACGGCTACCTTCCTGCGTCACCCCATCGCTTGACTACTACCAGAGAAGGTCCCGCGCAGCCCTGCCAATCCTCACACCCGAAGGTGATCAGTAACGACAGTTTTGGGCGGTTAGTACCTCTGATTCATCATGGGCGCGCACACACGGGTACGGGAATATCAACCCGTTGTCCATCGACTACGCCTGTCGGCCTCGCCTTAGGTCCCGACTCACCCTGGGCGGACTGGCCTGCCCCAGGAACCCTTGGTCTTTCGGCGGGCAAGGTTCTCACTTGCCTTATCGCTACTCATGCCTGCATTCTCACTCCCACACCCTCCACAGCTCCATTACCAGGCTGCTTCACTGGGTGCAGGACGCTCCCCTACCCATCCAACAAAGTTGAATGCCGCGACTTCGGCGGTGTGCTTGAGCCCCGCTACATTATCGGCGCACAATCACTTGACCAGTGAGCTATTACGCACTCTTTCAAGGGTGGCTGCTTCTAAGCCAACCTCCTGGTTGTCTTCGCGACTGCACATCCTTTTCCACTTAGCACACGCTTAGGGGCCTTAGTCGGCGATCTGGGCTGTTTCCCTCTCGACGCACGGAGCTTATCCCCCGCCGTCTCACTGCCACGCTTACACTTACCGGCATTCGGAGTTTGGCTGACGTCAGTAACCTTGTGAGGCCCATCGGCCATCCAGTAGCTCTACCTCCGGCAAGAAACACGCAACGCTGCACCTAAATGCATTTCGGGGAGAACCAGCTATCACGGAGTTTGATTGGCCTTTCACCCCTACCCACAACTCATCCCCTCAGTCTTCAACCTAAGTGGGTTCGGGCCTCCACGCGGTCTTACCCGCGCTTCACCCTGGCCATGGGTAGATCACTCCGCTTCGGGTCCAGAACACACCACTACACCAACCCCTACGGATTGGATACGCCCTATTCAGACTCGCTTTCGCTGCGGCTACCCCACACGGGTTAACCTCGCGACATGTCCCTGACTCGCAGGCTCATTCTTCAAAAGGCACGCCATCACCCCACGACAAGTCGAGGGCTCTGACGGATTGTAGGCACACGGTTTCAGGTACTATTTCACTCCCCTCCCGGGGTACTTTTCACCATTCCCTCACGGTACTAATCCGCTATCGGTCATTGGGAAGTATTCAGGCTTACCGGATGGTCCCGGCAGATTCACAGCAGATTTCACGGGCCCGCTGCTACTCGGGGACAGTTCCACAACAGGGTGCACATTTTCGCGTACCGGGCTCTCACCGTCTACGGCAGGCCATCCCAAGACCACTTCCGCTAACACACACCTTTATCACTGTTGCCCTCATCGGCGGATGAGAGAAGAAACGCCCCACAACCCCGCACACACAACCCCCGCCGGGTATCACATGCATACGGTTTAGCCATCCTCCGCTTTCGCTCGCCACTACTCACGGAATCACTTTTGTTTTCTCTTCCTACGGGTACTGAGATGTTTCACTTCCCCGCGTTCCCCCCCACACCCTATATATTCAGGTGTGGGTAACACGACATCACTCGTGCTGGGTTTCCCCATTCGGACATCCTCGGATCCACGCTCGGTTGGCAGCTCCCCGAGGCATAACGCAGCCTCCCACGTCCTTCATCGGCTCCCAATGCCAAGGCATCCACCATGCGCCCTTAAACACTTACAACACAAAAAAACCAGAATAAAGAAAAAAGAAATTGCACATCACAACACACAAAACACCAGACCACCAACCCAAAGGCCAGCAGCCCAACAATTCTGCGTGCAAGATGCTCGCAACCACTATCCACAAATCAAACACCACACCCCACCACCAAAGCAGGGCAACAACAAACACCACCAACCCCAACGGGTCGAAGGCCGACAACCCCCACCACAAAGGCACGGGCATCGCAGGGCCTGTTGTCTCAAAGCCCAATAGTGTGTCTGGCAGTTTTACAAGTTTGTTGTCGCACCAGACCCCCACCCACTACAGGCGAAAGGCCATCCAACGAATCGCCTGACAATCGGCTGATCCCGCAATCTACGGGGCCGGCCAGGTCTCGTGGTGCTCCTTAGAAAGGAGGTGATCCAGCCGCACCTTCCGGTACGGCTACCTTGTTACGACTTCGTCCCAATCGCCGATCCCACCTTCGACGGCTCCCTCCACAAGGGTTAGGCCACCGGCTTCGGGTGTTACCGACTTTCATGACGTGACGGGCGGTGTGTACAAGGCCCGGGAACGTATTCACCGCAGCGTTGCTGATCTGCGATTACTAGCGACTCCGACTTCACGGGGTCGAGTTGCAGACCCCGATCCGAACTGAGACCGGCTTTACAAGGATTCGCTCCACCTCACGGCATCGCAGCCCTTTGTACCGGCCATTGTAGCATGTGTGAAGCCCTGGACATAAGGGGCATGATGACTTGACGTCATCCCCACCTTCCTCCGAGTTGACCCCGGCAGTCTCCTACGAGTCCCCGGCATAACCCGCTGGCAACATAGGACAAGGGTTGCGCTCGTTGCGGGACTTAACCCAACATCTCACGACACGAGCTGACGACAGCCATGCACCACCTGCACACAGGCCACAAGGGAACCAATATCTCTACTGGCGTCCTGTGCATGTCAAACCCAGGTAAGGTTCTTCGCGTTGCATCGAATTAATCCACATGCTCCGCCGCTTGTGCGGGCCCCCGTCAATTTCTTTGAGTTTTAGCCTTGCGGCCGTACTCCCCAGGCGGGGTACTTAATGCGTTAGCTACGGCACGGATCCCAAGGAAGGAAACCCACACCTAGTACCCACCGTTTACGGCGTGGACTACCAGGGTATCTAATCCTGTTCGCTCCCCACGCTTTCGCTCCTCAGCGTCAGTTACTGCCCAGAGACCCGCCTTCGCCACCGGTGTTCCTCCTGATATCTGCGCATTCCACCGCTACACCAGGAATTCCAGTCTCCCCTGCAGTACTCAAGTCTGCCCGTATCGCCCGCACGCCCACAGTTAAGCTGTGAGTTTTCACGAACAACGCGACAAACCACCTACGAGCTCTTTACGCCCAGTAATTCCGGACAACGCTCGGACCCTACGTATTACCGCGGCTGCTGGCACGTAGTTGGCCGGTCCTTCTTCTGCACATACCGTCACTTGCGCTTCGTCTGTGCTGAAAGAGGTTTACAACCCGAAGGCCGTCATCCCTCACGCGGCGTCGCTGCATCAGGCTTGCGCCCATTGTGCAATATTCCCCACTGCTGCCTCCCGTAGGAGTCTGGGCCGTATCTCAGTCCCAGTGTGGCCGGTCACCCTCTCAGGCCGGCTACCCGTCGTCGCCTTGGTAGGCCATTACCCCACCAACAAGCTGATAGGCCGCGGGCCCATCCCACACCGCAAAAGCTTTCCACCACACCCCATGAAGAATGCGGTCATATTCGGTATTAGACCCAGTTTCCCAGGCTTATCCCAAAGTGCAGGGCAGATCACCCACGTGTTACTCACCCGTTCGCCACTCGAGCACCCCGAAGGGCCTTTCCGTTCGACTTGCATGTGTTAAGCACGCCGCCAGCGTTCGTCCTGAGCCAGAATCAAACTCTCCAAACAAAAACCCCCACACCCAAAAGGCGCAGGCAGAATTCGAATCAGAAAAATCCGATCACTAACAAAAGACACCAAAACTGGCATCCAAAAAAAACAGCCACCCACCAAACTCAGGAAGACGGGAATCCCCCCAAAATGAGTGGCCAAAAAACAACAAACAAAAACCACCAAACACACTATTGAGTTCTCAAACAACAGACTTGATTTTGTCGAAGCTACCCGTTTCGGGGCAACCCTGCCAGCTTAAACTAACTTGTCCGGCGAGTCAAGCTTCTCTGTCTCGCGTTTCCGCGGCGACTTCAAAAGATTAGATCCACGGCCGCCGCGAAGTCAAATCCCCTGGTCAGAGGCTTGTGACGGTGGTACGCCCGTCTCAGATCAGCTTACTCGCTCGATCTCCGCACCCAAACTGGCCAGGTTCTCCACGAACAACGGGTAGCCCCGATCGATGTGGTAGACGTCGTGCACCTCGGTATCGCCGTCGGCGACGAGGCCGGCGAGCACCAAGCCCGCACCGGCCCGGATGTCGGACGCCCACACCGGCGCGCTCGACAACTGCGGCAGACCACGGACCACCGCGTGGTGACCATCGGTCCGCGCGTCGGCACCGAGCCGGATCATCTCCTCGACGAAGCGGAACCTCGCCTCGAACACGTTCTCGGTGATCATCGAGGTCCCATCGGCGATGCACGCCAATCCGATCGCCATCGGCTGCAGGTCGGTGGGAAATCCCGGGAACGGCAGCGTCGCCACGTTGACGGCTTTGGGCCGTTCGTACTGCACCACCCGGAAGCCGTTGTCGTGCTGGGTGACCGTGGCCCCCGCATCGTGCAGCTTGTGCAACACCAGCTGCAGGTGGGCCGGGTCCACACCCGTGACCGAGATGTCGCCGCGTGTCATCGCCGCCGCGATCCCCCAGGTGGCCGCGACAATGCGGTCACCGATGACGCGGTGCTCGGTGGGATAGAGCCGATCCACACCGGTGATCGTCAGCGTCGACGAGCCGGCCCCTTGGACCTGTGCCCCCATCTGGTTGAGCATGTCGCACAGGTCGACCACATCGGGTTCACGGGCGGCGTTGTGGATCGTCGTCACACCCTCGGCCAACACCGCGGCCATCAGGATGTTCTCGGTTGCACCGACGGAGGGAAACTCCAGCTGGATCTCGGCGCCGCGCAGATGATCGGCCTCGGCCACGACACAGCCGTGCTCGATATTGCAGCGGGCCCCGAGTTGGCGCAGGCCTGCCTGGTGCATGTCCAGTGGCCGCGATCCGATCGCGTCGCCGCCGGGCAAGGCCACCTTGGCACGTTTACCGCGCCCGACCAGCGGACCCAGCACACACACCGACGCCCGGAACTGTCTGACCGCGGCGAAGTCGGCGTCGTACTTGGGTTCGTCCGGAGACGCGATCCGGACCGTCGAGCCGTCGAGTTCGACGGTCGCCCCCAGGCCGCGCAGCACCTCGGCCATCAACGGCACATCCAGGATGTCCGGACAGTTGGTGATGGTGCTGGTGCCCTCGGCCAGCAAGGACGCGGCCATCAACTTCAGGACGCTGTTCTTGGCTCCCCCGACGGCGACTTCGCCCGATAACCGACTACCACCGGTCACCACGAAACGCTCGCTCACGCGGGCCAGTGTAAGCAGATCAGCGGCCGGAATCAGAACGCGTGGCCAGGTTGCGATGCGGCTGTGACCGGTACGGTTCAACCATGGCCGTGCACCTGACCCGCATCTATACCCGAACCGGCGACGACGGGAGCACCGGGCTCAGTGATTTCAGTCGCGTCTCGAAGAACGACGCCCGATTGCAGGCCTATGCCGATTGCGACGAGGCGAACGCCGCCCTCGGTGTGGCCATCGCCCTGGGCAATCCCGGCCCCGAGATCGTGGCCGTCCTCCGCCAGATCCAGAACGATCTGTTCGATGCCGGCGCCGATCTTTCGACCCCGGTCGCGGAGAACCCGGAGTACCCGCCGCTGCGAGTGCCGCAGGAGTACATCGACCGGCTCGAAGGGTGGTGCGACCGGTTCAACGAGGGACTGGCTCCGCTGAACTCGTTCATCCTGCCCGGCGGCACCGCGCTGTCGGCCCTGCTGCACGTGGCACGGACGGTCACTCGCCGCGCCGAGCGCTCGGCCTGGGCCGCGGTCGAGGAGTACGGGGATTCGGTGAACGTGCTGCCGGCCAAATACCTGAACCGGCTCTCGGACCTGCTGTTCATCATGTCGCGCGCGGCCAACCCGGATGGCGATGTGCTGTGGAAGCCGGGCGGTGGGCAGGCGGACCAGCCGAAAGAAGAGCGCTAGCCGGATCGCCGCCGAGTGCGGCGGGAGGGGCGGGACTCCACCCAGGAGGTGAACGCGGTGAGCGCGCCGCGGTCGAGGGCGACCTCGTAGCCGTGGCCGGAGTCGCGCAGTTCCAGGATCACGATTTCCTGGGTCATGATGTCGAACTCGTCCCCCCGGGGGGAACGGCGACCGACCACTTCCAAGGCCAATCGGCTGAGCCGCCGATCAGGCCACCAACGAATACTGGACAACCGGTAGAAGCCGGCTTCGCCACCGCGATAGCGCATGACGCCGTGCCGCCAACCCTGCCCTCCGACCGCGGGATAGTCGCGCAGGATGGCGGCGGTGCCGCCAACCTGCCGCAACTTCCACAATCGGTACACCAGGGCGGCGACCGCCAGCATCAGCACACCAATGAGCGCGACCATGATCCACATGAGCGCGCTCATCGTCGTGACCTTTAGTCGAGCTGCCCGACGGCGCGCAGACGAGCACGCCCCCACGCTGCGGTGGCGGGGTCGTCGGATTCGGAATCCCGCTTTGCCGAGTCGGCGTCCACTTCCGATTCGAACTCGGCATTCTCGACCAGGATGCTCACACCGGTCTCGGAGACCGACAGGAAACCGCCGTCGATCGCGATACGCAGATCATCCTCGCCCTCGCGCTCGACCCGGACCATGGCGTCGTCGACCAGCTGAGCCACCAGCGGGATGTGCCGCGGCAGGATGCCGATCTCACCTGCAGTGGTACGGGTGAACACGAACGTCGCCTTACCCGACCACAGCGCGCGCTCGACTGCGACGATCTCGACGTCCAGCTCAGCCATTGGACACCACCAATCCGGTTATCGGGTGAACGCTCAACTCAACCCACCTGTTCTTCGCGCAAGCGCTCATCACAGCTTGGCGCCGAGGCTTTCGGCCTTCTTCGCCAGATCGTCGAGACCACCGATGAGGAA
This sequence comes from Mycolicibacterium fluoranthenivorans, assembly GCF_011758805.1. Classification (NCBI taxonomy): domain Bacteria; kingdom Bacillati; phylum Actinomycetota; class Actinomycetes; order Mycobacteriales; family Mycobacteriaceae; genus Mycobacterium; species Mycolicibacterium fluoranthenivorans. The sequence goes on from NZ_JAANOW010000004.1 coordinate 7,921, forward strand.
GAACGCCTGCTCTGGCAGGTGGTCGAACTCGCCCTTGGCCAGCTTGTCGAAGGCCTCGATGGTCTCCTTGAGCGGCACCGTCGAACCCGGCTGACCGGTGAACTGCTCGGCCGCCATCATGTTCTGGCTCAGGAAGCGCTCGATCTTACGGGCCCGGTACACCAGGACCTTGTCCTCTTCGGAGAGCTCGTCGATGCCGAGGATCGCGATGATGTCCTGAAGATCCTTGTAGCGCTGCAGGATCCGGATGACTTCCTGGGCGACCCGGTAGTGCTCGTCGCCGACCACGCTGGGGTGCAGGATCGTCGAGGACGACGCCAGCGGATCCACCGCCGGGAAGATGCCCTTGGAGAACACCGCACGGGAGAGCTCGGTGGTGGCGTCCAGGTGGGCGAACGTGGTGGCCGGCGCCGGGTCGGTGTAGTCGTCGGCGGGCACGTACACGGCCTGCATCGAGGTGATCGAGCGACCACGGGTCGAGGTGATCCGCTCCTGGAGCTCACCCATCTCGTCGGCCAGCGTCGGCTGGTAACCCACGGCCGACGGCATACGACCAAGCAGGGTCGATACCTCGGAACCGGCCTGGGTGAACCGGAAGATGTTGTCGATGAACAGCAGCACGTCCTGGCCCTGCTCATCGCGGAAGTACTCCGCCATGGTCAGCGCGGACAGGGCCACGCGCATACGCGTGCCCGGCGGCTCGTCCATCTGGCCGAACACCAAGGCGGTGTCCTTGAGCACGTTGGCATCCGCGAGCTCGACCCAAAGGTCGTTGCCCTCACGGGTGCGCTCCCCCACGCCGGCGAACACCGAGGTGCCACCGAAGTTGCGGGCGATACGGTTGATCATCTCCTGGATCAGCACGGTCTTGCCGACGCCGGCACCACCGAACAGGGCGATCTTGCCACCGCGCACATACGGGGTGAGCAGGTCGACGACCTTCAGACCGGTCTCCAGCATCTCGGTGCGGGGCTCCAGGTCGGCGAAGGCCGGCGGCTTGCGGTGGATCGACCAGTGGTCGAATTCCTTGCCGTAGCCCGGCTCGTCGAGGCAGTCGCCGAGGGCGTTGAACACGTGGCCCTTGACGCCGTCACCGACGGGCACCGAGATCGAGGCACCGGTGTCGGACACCTCGGTGCCGCGCACCAGGCCGTCGGTGGGCTGCATCGAGATGGTGCGCACCAGGTTGTCACCGAGGTGCTGGGCCACCTCGAGGGTGAGGGTCTTGGCCAGCGCGCCGTAGGTGATCTCGGCGTGCAGTGCGTTGAACAGTTCGGGTACGGAGCCGCGCGGGAACTCCACGTCGACCACGGGGCCCGTGATACGCACGACCCGGCCTGCGGTCTTTTCTGCGGTAGCAGTCATATTCTTCTTCGCTTTCCTACGAGGCCTACTTGGCGTCGGCGAGCGCGTTGGCGCCACCGACGATTTCGCTGATTTCCTGGGTGATCTGCGCCTGACGTTCACGGTTGGCCGCCAACGTGAGCGCCTTGATCAGATCGTCGGCGTTGTCGGTGGCCGACTTCATGGCGCGCCGGCGCGAGGCCGATTCCGAAGCCGCCGCCTCCAGCAGCGCGGCGTACACGCGGGTCGCGATGTACCGCGGCAGCAGCGCATCGAACAGGTTCTCGGCGCTGGGCTCGAACGAATACAGGGTGTGCGGTCCGGTCTCCTGCTCGCCGACGTACTCGACGACCATCGGCGCGATCCGCAGGGCCACCGCTGTCTGCGACAGCATGGACCGGAATTCGGTCGACACGATGTGCAGTTCGTCGACGCCGAGGATGCCGTCGGCACCCGCGTCGTCGCCGTCGTCGTCCGCACCGGACTGGAAGGCCGCCACCAGGGTCTCGGCGATGTCCTTGGCGTGCTCGTAGTCCGGCCGCTCCGAGAAGCCGGTCCAGGACTCAACCACGGCACGCTGCCGGAAGTTGTAGTAGCCCAAGGCCTTTCGGCCGACGACGTAGAGAACCGGCTTCTTGCCCTCCTCACGGAGCAGCGAGAACAGCTCCTCGGCGCGGCGCAGCACGTTGGCGTTGTAGCCACCGCACAGGCCGCGGTCCGAGGACACCACCAGGACACCGGCCCGCTTGGGGTTCTCCCGCTCGACGAGCAGCGGGTGATCCAGCGCGCTGGCACCGGCGAGCTCGGTGAGCATGTTGGTGATCTCGGTGGCGTAGGGCCGGGCCGCGTCGACCCGGGCCTGCGCCTTGGCGATCCGCGACGTGGCGATCAGCTCCTGTGCCTTCGTGATCTTCTTGATCGACGAGGCGGATTTGATACGTCCGCGTAGCTCGCGAAGTGTGGCTGCCATGGGTTACCTAGGCCTTCTTGGGAGCCGGCTTGCGGACCTTGACCGATTCCTTCTCCAGGTCCTCGGGGTCCAGTGCTTCGGCCTCGGCGTCCTTGACCACCACCGAGCTGCCGTCGGTCGCCGAGAAACCCTTCTTGAAGTCGTTGATCACCTTGACCAGGTTCTCCTCGGCCTCCTCGGAGAGCTTCTTGGACTCCTTGATCCCGGTGAGGATCTCCGAGTGGCTGGCCTTCACGTGCTCCAGGAACTCGTCGACGAAGCGCGAGACATCCTCGGCCGGAACCGAATCGAGGTGGCCCTGGGTGCCGAGGAAGATCGATACGACCTGGTCCTCGACCGCCAGCGGGCTGTACTGCGCCTGCTTGAGCAGCTCGACCAGGCGCACACCACGGTCCAGCTGGGCCTTGGATGCCGCGTCCAGGTCGGAGGCGAAGGCCGCGAAGGCCTCCAGCTCGCGGTACTGCGACAGATCCAGACGCAGCGAACCGGCGACCTCTTTCATGGCCTTGATCTGCGCGGCGCCACCGACGCGGGACACCGACACACCGACGTTGACGGCCGGTCGCACACCCTGGTTGAACAGGTCGGACTCCAGGAAGCACTGGCCGTCGGTGATGGAGATGACGTTGGTCGGGATGAACGCCGAGATGTCGTTGGCCTTGGTCTCGATGATCGGCAGCCCGGTCATCGAACCGCCACCGAGCTCGTCGGAGAGCTTCGCGCAACGCTCCAGCAGCCGGGAGTGCAGGTAGAACACGTCACCGGGGAACGCCTCGCGGCCCGGCGGGCGGCGCAGCAGCAGCGAGATGGCGCGGTAGGCGTCGGCCTGCTTGGACAGATCGTCGAACACGATCAGCACGTGCTTGCCGTCGTACATCCAGTGCTGCCCGATGGCCGAACCGGTGTAGGGCGCCAGCCACTTGAAGCCGGCGGGATCGGAGGCGGGGGACGCGACGATGGTGGTGTACTCCATCGCGCCACCCTCTTCCAGCGCCCGCTTGACGCTGGCGATGGTGGTGCCCTTCTGGCCGATCGCGACGTACACGCAGCGCACCTGCTGCTTGGGGTCGCCGGTTGCCCACGCTTCCCGCTGGTTGAGGATGGTGTCGACGCAGACTGCGGTCTTACCGGTCTTGCGGTCACCGATGATCAGCTGGCGCTGGCCGCGGCCGATCGGGGTCATCGCGTCGATGGCCTTGATACCGGTCTGCAACGGCTCGCTGACGCCCTGCCGCTGCACCACCGACGGCGCCTGCAGCTCGAGTGCGCGACGGGTGTCCGAGGCGATCTCGCCCTGCCCGTCGATCGGCTGGCCCAGCGGGTTGACGACGCGGCCCAGGAAGGCGTCGCCGACGGGCACCGAGAGCACCTCGCCGGTCCGCTTGACCTGCTGGCCCTCTTCGATCTTCTGGAAGTCGCCCAGGATGACCGCGCCGACGCTGTGCTCGTCGAGGTTGAGGGCCACGCCCAGGACGCCGCCCGGGAACTCGAGCAGCTCCTGCGTCATCACTGAGGGCAGGCCCTCGACGTGGGCGATGCCGTCGCCGGCGTCGACGACGGTGCCGATCTCTTCGCGCTCGGTGGCGGCGGAAAACGAGGACACATAGTCCTCGATGGCACCTTCGATATCAGCAGCCGAGATTGTCAACTCTGCCATGGTTTTTCGTCTTCCTACCTTGGGTTTTCTGGGGGTTCGTGGGGTGTCAGTCCGGCAGGCCGGATTGGGCGGCAGCCAGTCGTGACGCGATGGAGCCGTCGATCACCTCGTCGCCGACGGCGATAGTCAGACCGCCGAGCAGGTTCGGATCGACATGCAGCTGGATGGCGACCGGGTGGCCGTAGATGCCGGTGAGCACCTCACCCAACCGGGCATGCTGGGCCGCAGTCAGATCGGCAGCGGCCGTGACATGGGCGACGAGCTCACCGCGTCGCGCCACCGCGAGCTCGGCCAGGTCGATGACCGCCTGGTCGGCGCGCTCACCGCGGAGCAGGACGACGGTCTGCGCCAGCAGCGCCCGGGCGGTGCCGTTCGCGGTGCCGAGAACCTTGTCCAGCAACGCAACTCGGCCGTCAGCCGGCGTCGTGTAATCGCTGAGCAGGGCGGACAGCCGGGGCTCGGCGTCCAGAACACGACCGAACCGGAAAAGCTGGTCCTCCACGTCGTCGACTTCACCGTCGACCTGCGCACGCCGCAGCAACGCCAGCCGCGCGGTGTACTCGATACCGTCGACCAGGTCGGCCTCGGCCGACCAGCGCTGCGCGGCGGCGGTGCGAACCAGATCGAGCGCGGGCGCACCGATCTTGCCGTTCAGCAGCCGATCCACCAATGCGATCTTGGCGTCGGCCGAGTCGGACGGCTCGGCGAAGTGTTTGTTGAGCGCACCCTGGGTGATCAGCAGACGGGCCACCTCGGCCAGATCGCCGGCCAGCGCGGTCAACCCGTCGGCGTCCAGGCCTGTTGCGACGGTGTCGAACTCACCGGTCAGCGTCGCGACCGCCGCACGACTGGCGGCCCGCAGACCGGCGGTCGCAGCGGTGTCGATGACCACGGTGGACGGCGCCATCGCAGCCAGATCGGCCAGGAAGCGGTCGACCGTTGCGGCCTGCGCCGCGGGATCGGCCACGTGGCCACGCACCAGGTCACCCGCCTTCTCGACGGCCTCGTCACCGAGCCCCTGGCGCAGCTGCCGGACCAGCTGCTGGCGTGCCAGCTGAACCTGTTGTGCGCCCTGGGCTTTGATGCGCTCGGCGTCGACACCGGCCTGCTCGGTCAGCGAGGCGGTGATCCGCACAGAGTCCTGGCGGGCCTCCTCGGTGACCTTCGAGGACTCGGCGGCGGCATCAGCCAGCGCCTTGGCGTGCATGGCGTCGGCATCGGCGAGCCTCTGTGCTGCCTCGGCACTCTCGGCCAGAGCGGTGCGGACGGCGTCCTGCTGCTTGGCCATGAGTGTCTTCACCGGCGGCACCACATAGCGCCACAGGATGTAGGCGATCACGGCGAAGCCGATCAGCTGCCCGATGAAAATCGACATCTACTTGTTCCGTCCCGATTTCACGTCGACGCCGAGGATGCGGCTGGCCAGGGTGGCCGACAGTCCGTCGACCGAGGAGGCGAGCTCACTTTGAGTGGCCGAACCCTGTTGGGACAACCGCTCATTGGCCTGGCGGAGGGTCTCAGCGATCTCACCGCTGGCCTCGGCCCGCTTGGCGTCCACCACCTCACGACCGGCTGACCGGGCCTCATCGCGGATCGCGGAGGCCTCGGTGCGTGCGCCGGCCATTGCCTGGTCGTAGTCGGCCTGCGCGGCCGCTACCTGCTCGGCCGATTTACGGCTGTCCGCAGCGGTCTTGGCGAGCATCGCCTCACGCTCGGCGAGGACCTTGCTGACCGGCGGCACAACCCATTTCCAGATCACGCCGAGCGTGATCAGGAAGATGATCAGCACGGCGAAGAAGGTGCCGTTGGGGAGCAGGAAGTTGCTCTGCCCCCCGCCGCCTTCTTCCGCTGCCTGGCTGGACGCCAGGATGTTGATGCCGTCCGTCAGGACAGTCGTAGCGAGTTCACCCATGCTTGCGGATTACTAGCCCGTGTAGGCCGGCGTGGCGAAGACGAACAGCGCCATGAATGCCAGGTTGATGAAGTAAGCGGCTTCCACCAGACCGACGGTGATGAAGAACGGGGTGAACAGCCGGCCCTGGGCCTCGGGCTGCCGGGCGATGCCGGAGATCAGCGCGTTACCGGCGATACCGTCACCGATACCGGCGCCGATCGCGCCGCCACCCATGATCAGGCCGCCGCCGATCAGCGCACCCGCCGTGATGAGGGCGTTTGCATCCATTCCTATTTCCTCCTTGATAGCTGGTGGCGTTGCCACCAGGACTTCTGGTTCGTACGGTTCAGTGCAGTGGTCGTGATGTGGATCAGTGGTGCGCGTTCTCTTTGGAGTCGTGGTCGTCGTGGTCCAGCTCCATCGACTGGCTGAAGTACAGGATCGTCAGCAGCGCGAAGATGAAGGCCTGGATCAGACCGACGAAGAGGTCGAACGTCTTCCAGATGGCGTTCGGAGCCCACTGGATGTACCAGGGGAACATCGCGATGAGTGACACCAGGATGCCGCCGGCGAAGATGTTGCCGAAGAGTCGCAGTGCCAGCGAGATCGGCTTGGCGATCTCCTCGACGATGTTGATCGGCGCCAGGATGCTGACGTGGCCCTTGAGCACCTTGATCGGGTGACCGATGAGCCCGCGACGCCAGAAGCCGGCCGCGTGGTAGCAGAGGAACACGAACAGCGCGAGCGCCAGCACGAAGTTGATGTCCGAGGCCGGCGGCTTGTACCACTCGGCGGCGGCCCCGTCGGCCCCGCCGTACTGCAGCGGGAGCACGGCCAGCCAGTTCGAGACCAGGATGAAGGCGAACAACGTCACCGACAGCGGCAGCACGAAGGGGGCGATCTTCATGCCGATCGACCCTTCGATCTGTTGGCGCATCTGGATGGTCAGTGCCTCCCAGAACAGCTGCACCCCGCCGGGCACACCCGTCGACGTCACCTTGGCCTTCAGCACGAACGCCAGCGCGATGATGATGACGGCCGTGATGGCGGTCGCGAGGATGGTGTCGCCGTTGAACGTCATGCCCAACCACTCGAACACCATGGTGTGGTGCCCCACGTGGATGGCGGCGCCGCCGCCTCCCTCGGCGCCCTCAGCGGCGAGAACGATCTCATTCATCTGTGTCAGCTCAATCCTTCGATTCCGTGCCGGAGGTATCGGGAGTGCCTTGGACGTCCAGTCCGTCTTTGCGGATCTTCTTCAGCACCGGAAGGCTGGTGGACAACACCAGCAGTGCCTGGAAGATCGCCAATCCGAACAGGACGGCGATCCCGCCGTGCGCTTTGAAGCCGATCGCGATGGCCAGTGCGACGGCGGTGATGACCAGCAGTCGCGTCGCGGAGTTTATGGCCATTTTCTTCTTGAGTGGGTGGTCCTGCGCCGTGATCGACTCGACGGCACGGCGCACCAGCAGTGCGTTGAGCAAACCGAGTCCGAGACCGACACCGAAGAAGACGCCGAAGAAGATGTGACCGGTGTAACCGGCGGCAAGAATGGCCAGGGCGGTGAGACCGACGCAGACGACGAGCAGACGCAACGGGCGAAATGCCACGGAGGGGAACACCAACGGCGCATCCTGCGCTGGCGTCGTCACCTGGCTCACCTCAATCCCGCGTCGTCGAGGGCGTTACTCATCTGTCCTGCAAAATTCCTGTGCGTGCCCGCCGAGCGTATCGGAGGGCGACGGGCGCGCTGGAATCACCCAAGGGGTAGCTCCCTTTGTCGGTCGTAAATCGGTGCCGATCGGTCTTTCGACCGACGCGCCGGGCCGGCAACCCGTGAGGTTTTTCGGGTTATGGGCAGAACCGTACCACAAGGTAGGAGGCCCAAAAACAGGCCTACTACTTTTTGTCGTAAGTCCGTCGTACCACCCCTCCGGACGGTCAGTCGACGGACGGTTCCCTGCGCCGCAGCAGCGGAATCAGGGTGACGATGCCGGCGACCACGATGGCCGCCAGCATCACCGCGCCGGTGTAACGCGGGTCGAAGAAAATGGTGCTCGCGGCACCCAACGCGACGATTCCCACCCACAAGTAGATGAGCAGAACCACCCGCCGATGCGAGTGCCCGATCTGCAGCAAACGGTGATGCAGGTGCATCTTGTCGGGACTGAAGGGGCTCAGGCCCTTGCGGGTGCGACGGATGATCGCCAGCAGCATGTCCAGGGCGGGCACGAACATGACCGCGACCACCAGCAGGAACGGGGACAGCAGCGCGAACACGTCGCGGGCACCGTAGGCGTTCTGCGAGATCGGGCCCGCCGCCGTCGTCGACGCCGCCGCCAGCATGAGTCCGATCAACATCGAACCCGAGTCGCCCATGAAGATCTTGGCGCGGTGGAAGTTGTGCGGCAGGAAACCCAGGCACGCGCCGGCCAGCACCACCGAGATCATCGCGGGGGGATAGAACAGGACGTCGCCACCGTGGTCGCGCAGCAGTCCGACGGAGAAGATGCAGATGGCCAGTGCGGTGATCAACCCGAGGCCGGCCGCCAGCCCGTCGAGCCCGTCGACGAAGTTCATCGCATTGACGATCGACACCGTCAGCGCCAGGGTCAGCAGGATCGAGGTGACCTGATCGAGGACCAGCGTGCCCACCCCACCGATCGGGATGTAGAGGACGCTCCACGCCACCCCCATCGTCACCAGCACACTGGCGGCGGTGATCTGGCCGGCGAATTTGGTCAGTGCGTCCAGCCCCCACCGGTCGTCGATCAGGCCGACGAGCATGATGAGCCCGCCCGCGACGACGACGGCGGGCATACCGGTGGAATAGACGAAACCCCGGTTCAGCGCCGGTAGTTGCGACGCCAGCAGGATGGCCGCAGCCACCCCGATGTACATGGCCAACCCACCCATCCGGGGGGTCGGCTGCAGATGCACATCGCGTTCCCGCGGATAGGCCACCGCGCCCACCCGAGTGGCGATCACCCGGGCCCAGCCGGTGGCGAAGTACGTGATGATGGCGGCGGTGAGACCGACCAGGGCGAGCTCCCGCAGCGGGACACCGGCGCCCCGGTCCGATAACGCCAGCACGGCTACGTTCACCACCCGGTGAACCGTACGCGACGAAGCTGAGGGTCAGATTCGTCGGGCTGGAGCGCAGCGACCCGGGAGATCAACCCAGCAGAGTCTCGGGTTCGACACCGAGCACCTTGGCGATATCGGCGACGCTGACGGGCCCTTCGCGCAACACCCGGGGGCTCGCGCTGGTGAGGTCGACGATCGTCGACGCCGCACCCTGTGGGGACGAACCGGCGTCCAGGTAGACCTCGACCCGCTCCCCCAGTTGACTCCGGGCGTCCTGAGCTGTCACCGCGGCCGGACTACCCGAGATGTTGGCGCTGGACACGGCCATCGGTCCGACCTCGCGCAGCAGCTCGATGGCCACCGGATGCAACGGCATACGCAGCATCACGGTGCCGGCCGAGTTGCCCAGGTCCCACTGCAGGGACGGGGCGTGCCGCACCACCAGGCTCAGTGCGCCGGGCCAGAACGCCTGGATCAGCTCGCGCGCCGCCGGCGGCACCGCGTACACCAGACCGTCGATCGTGTGCCAGGAACCGACCAGCACACCGACCGGCATATCCCGGCCGCGGCCTTTGGCGGCCAGCAGCGCGGCCACCGCGTCGCTGTCGAAGGCGTCGGCACCGATGCCGTACACGGTGTCGGTGGGCAGGACGACCAACCGGCCGCCCTTGGCGGCGCTTATCGCGGAGGCCAGCCCGGTGGCACGCTGATCGGGGTCGGCGCAGTCAAACAGCTCAGACATAACGTCAGCCTCTCACCCGTTCCTGGTAGCCGTCACGAAGCGGGGCCGCCCGGTGAGATCTCGGCGGGCGGTGATGTCGGTGAACGCCGCCGACCGGTCGAACAGTTCGACCGTGGCGGATGAGGTGGTGTCGTCGTGTTCGACACCGATACGTCCACCCGGCCGCAGAAGTCGGGCCGCCGCTGTCACGATCGGCCCGATGACCGACATGCCGTCCGCTCCGCCGAACAGGGCGTGGTCCGGATCATGTTCTGCGACTTCGGGATCCAGCTCGGCACCGAGCGGGATGTAGGGCGGATTGCTGACGATGAGGTCGACGGCTCCGTCGAGTTCGGCCAGCAGCCCGTCAGCGGTGACGTCGGCCCGGATGAGCTGCACCGCCGTGCCACGGCAGTTCAACTCGGCGTAGCGCAACGCATCGACGGAATCCTCCACCGCGACGACCCGGGCGTCCGGCCGGTGCCGGGCCAGCGCCAACGCGAGTGCGCCCGATCCGGTGCACAGGTCGACGATCACCGCATCGGCCGGCAGCGGCTGGGCCTGCGCCCACTCCAGCAGCGCCTCGGTCTCCGGGCGCGGGATGAACACCCCGGGCCCGACATGCAGCACCAACGGACCAAACGCTGCGGTTTCGACGATGTGCTGCAACGGAATTCGCAGCGCACGACGGGACACCAGGGAGTGGTAACGGTCGATGAATCCGGGATCCGGTTCGAATACCGCGAGCCTGCCACGATCCACACCGGCGACGTGGGCGGCAAGCGACTCGGCGTCCGCACGCGCGGAATCGATACCGGCGGCCGACAGCGTGGCGGTCGCGTCAGTGATCGCCTGCCGGACCGTGGGGCTCATGCCTGTTGCAGGCGCGCCTGCTTGTCGGCGGCGGCCAAGGCGTCGAGCAACGCGTCCATATCACCGTCGAGCACCTGATCGAGGTTGTGTGCCTTGAAGTTGATGCGGTGGTCGGCGATCCGATTCTCCGGGAAGTTGTAGGTACGGATCCGCTCGCTGCGGTCGACGGTGCGGATCTGGCTGGCTCGGTCCGCCGACGCGTCCGCCGACGCCTGCTCCTCGGCGAGCGCCTGCAGCCGGGCGGCGAGCACCACCATGGCGCGGGCCTTGTTCTGCAGTTGTGAGCGCTCGTTCTGGCAGGTGACGACGATGCCGGTGGGCAGGTGGGTAATCCGGACCGCCGAGTCGGTGGTGTTGACGCCCTGGCCGCCCTTACCGGAGGACCGGTAGACGTCGATTCGCAGATCGGATTCGTCGATCTGCACGGCTTCGACGTCTTCGGGCTCGGGGTAGACCAGGACGCCGGCGGCCGACGTGTGCACCCGGCCCTGGGATTCGGTGACCGGGACGCGTTGCACGCGATGCACGCCACCCTCGAACTTCATCCGCGCCCACACACCGTCGGCGGAATCGCCCTTGCTGGCGATGGTGATGGTGGCGTCCTTGTAGCCGCCCAGGTCCGACCAGGTCTCGTCGAGGACCGTGACCGTCCAGCCGTGCCGCTCGGCGTAGCGGATGTACATCCGCGCGAGGTCGGCGGCGAACAGCGCCGATTCCTCGCCACCTTCACCGGACTTCACTTCGAGTACGACATCGTCGGCATCGTGCGGATCGCGCGGGGCAAGCAGGTCGACGAGCCGGGCGTCGAGTTCGTCGACCCGGGCAGCCAGCTCGGGCACCTCGGCGGCGAACGCCTCATCCTCGGCGGCGAGCTCGCGGGCGGCCTCCAGGTCGCCGCGGGCGGCCTCCAGCTTGCGGTAGGTCGACACGATCGGGGACACCTGTGCGAACCGGCGCCCGACGCGCCGCGCCGCGCTTGCGTCGGCGTGCAGCGCAGGGTCGGCGAGCTGGCGTTCGAGATCGGCATGCTCGGTCAGCAACGCTTCGATCGGAGAAGGTGAACCGGTCATCGTGACCTCCAGTAAACGCAGATCGGCGCCCGGCCTGACAAGAATCTGACAGAACGGGCGCCGATGGGACAGCTAGTTGTCGGCAGCAGCCTTGGTGTTGCGCTTGCCGTACCGCTTCTCGAAGCGGGCCACGCGGCCGCCGCTGTCGAGGATCTTCTGCTTACCGGTGTAGAACGGGTGGCACTGCGAGCAGACCTCGACCACGATGTGGCCGCTGTCCTTGGTGCTGCGGGTGGTGAAGGTGTTGCCGCAGCCGCAGACCACGGAGGTCTCGACATAGTTGGGGTGGATACCCGATTTCATGGTTTTCCTCTTCAATCGTTGGCCGCCGGGTCGCCCGCCTCTGACCTGAGGACGTACGGACGTGAACCGGAACCGAGGGTCGACGGTCCATTATGCCAGGTCAACCGTCAGGTGCGAAAACGCACGATCACCGGCCGCTATTCCCGGTCCCGCGACGCTATCCGAGGTGCGCCGCATACGCGGTGCCGTCACGCTTCCAGATGGTCCGGCCCTGCGGATCGGTACCCATCGCGACCAGCTCGCGTTTGAGGATCTTGTTGGTCGCCGTACTCGGCAGATCCGCCGCGATCCACAGGTAGCGCGGCCAGGCCTTCGGCGAGAGATCGGGCTGGGCGGCCAGGAACTCGGCGAACTCCGCGGGCGTCAGTTCCGCGCCGTCGCGCAGCACCACGGCGGCCATCACCTGGTCACCGACCAGCTCGTCGGGCACCGGGTAGACGGCGACCCGGTTGATCGCGGGCAGTCGCAGCAGGATCCGCTCGATCGGGCCGCTGGTCAGGTTCTCGCCGTCCACCCTCATCCAGTCCGCGGTGCGACCCGCCAGGTAGATCCAGCCGTCCGCGTCCTGGTAGGCCAGGTCGCCAGACCAGTACACGCCGCCGCGCATCCGTTCGTCGGTGGCGGACTTGTCGTTGTAGTAGCCGCGGAACAGCCCGCTGCCCGAGGTGTTGACCAGTTCACCAGTGGCTTCGTCGGCGTTGATCAGCGCACCGGTGTCGTCGAAGCGCGCGACGGCGCAGGGTTCCCCGGTCTCGTGGTGGTAGATCGCCACCCCCGGGAAGCCTTTGCCGATGGAACCGGCCGGGCAGTCCTCGGTGCGGGTGATGATCACGGCGGTCTCGGTGGAGCCGAACCCGTCCCAGACGGTGCAGCCGAAGCGACGGCTGAACACGTCGATATCGCGATCGGCCGCCTCGTTGCCGAAGGCGACGCGCAACGTGTTGTCGGCGTCGTCCGGTTGTTCGGCGGTCGCCAGGATGTAGGCCAGCGGCTTGCCGACGTAGTTCATGTAGGTGGCCCCGTAGCGGCGGATATCGGGCAGGAACCCCGAGGCGGAGAATGTCGCGGGCGCCATCGCGGCCCCGGCGCTGAGCGCCACGCTCCATCCGGCGTAGACGGCGTTGGAGTGGAACAGCGGCATGGACAGATAGCAGGTGTCGGTGGAGTCCAGTTCGTAGCGCTGCACCAGGGCACTGCCGGCGAAGAGCACCGTCGCGTGGGGCACCTCGACCGCCTTGGGATCGCCGCTGGTTCCCGAGGTGAAGATCATCATGAACGTGTCGTCGGCGGTGACCTCTTTGTGCGGCGCGAGATCCGGTGCCCCGGCCAGGAGCTGCGCCCACTCGTCGCTGCCGGTGTCGTACACCGTGACGCCGGCCAGATCGATCCCGTCGAGCAACGGCCTGTGCTCCGCATCGGTGATCAGGATCTGGGTGTCGACCTTCGCGATATCGCGGGCCAGTGCGTCGCCGCGCCGCGTGGTGTTGACGCCGCACAGCACATATCCCCCGAGTGCGGCCGCCGCGAGCGCGGTGAGCATGTCGGGGGTGTTGCCCAGCAGCGTGCCGACATGCATCGGCCGCTCCGGATCCGCACGTCCGATGAGTGCCGCGGCCTGCCGCGTGGCGTCTGCCACGTGCGCGCGCCAGGTCCAGCTCCGGTCGCCGTGTTTGACCGCGACGGTGTCCTGCTCGGCGCGTTCGCGCAACAACTGCTGGAGCGTGTCGGCCACTGCTGACCCTCTCGACGACGGTGAACACATTGGTGAAAGTGTCTACCATGGCGGAGGGTGTGCACCATAGCCGCGCCGCCATTGGCACAATCAGTACAGCCCCACCCCGTACATATGACCAGGAGCCGGCACCTTTGACGAGCACCACCAGCACCACCACCCCGCCCAGCGTGCGTGATCGGCTGATCGACGCCGCCGAAGTGTGCCTGCGCGCCAAGGGCATCCGGGCCACCACCGTCTCCGAGGTGGCCGAGGGCGCAGGGGTGTCCCGCGGCTGGCTGTACCGGCACTTCCCCGACAAGGTGACCCTGCTGGGCGCCGCGATCGTCCGCCTCAACGAGGCGTACTGGTCCGAGGCGCACGCTGTCCTGGAGCAGGTCGAGGGCCTGGATCAGCAGATTGCCGCGGGTATCCGGCACGGCCGCACCGCGTACGACGACCCGGGCGCACTCCTGATGAAGCTGCGGATCGACGAGCCCGATGAGTTCGCCGCGTGTGCGGGCGCCGGTGTACAGGGTCTGGTGCCCGACCTGGCGAGCTTCTGGTCCCGCTACCTGATCGCCGCGCGGGAGAAGGGCGAGATCCACCCGGACGTCATCATCGCCGAAGCCTCCGAATGGGTGGCGCGCGTGGTGATCTCGCTGGCCACCGTGCCGGGCGACACGCTCGATCCCGGCGACTCGAATCAGCTACTCACCCATATTCGGCGCTATCTCATGCCCGCGCTGCGCAGCGCTCCCGCATAAGCCGAATCGACAAAAAGAGTCCCGCTTCTTACGAAGCGGGACTCTTTCGTCGGTCGATCGGCGCGGACTAGTCGTCGCCGTTACTACCGGGTGCGTTCTTGGAGACCTGGACCAGGAACTCGTAGTTGGTCTTGGTCTTACGCAGCTGGCTCATCAGCAGATCGATGGCCTGATGCGAGTCCAGCCCGGAGAGCACCCGGCGCAGCTTGTGCACGATGGCGAACTCCTCGGACGACATCAGCAGCTCGTCCTTGCGGGTGTTGGACGGATTGACATCGACGGCGGGGAACACCCGACGCTCGGCGATCTTGCGGTCCAGCTTCAGCTCGGCGTTGCCGGTGCCCTTGAACTCCTCGAAGATCACGGTGTCACCGGTGGAGCCGGTCTCGACCAGCGCCGAGGCGATGATCGTCAGGGAGCCACCGTGCTCGATATTGCGGGCCGCGCCGAGGAACCGCTTGGGCGGGTACAGCGCGGTGGAATCCACACCACCGGACAGGATGCGGCCCGAGGCCGGCGACGCGTTGTTGTATGCGCGGCCCAACCGGGTGATCGAGTCGAGCAGCACCACGACGTCCTTGCCCTGTTCGACCAGGCGCTTGGCCCGTTCGATGGCCAACTCGGCGGCCTGGGTGTGGTCTGACGGCGGCCGGTCGAAGGTCGAGGCGATGACCTCACCCTTGACCGAGCGGGTCATGTCGGTGACCTCTTCGGGGCGCTCGTCGACGAGCACGACCATGAGGTGGCATTCCGGGTTGTTGGTGGAGATCGCGTTGGCGATGTCCTGCATGATCGTCGTCTTACCGGCCTTGGGCGGGGACACGATCAGGGCGCGCTGGCCCTTGCCGATCGGCATGATCAAGTCGATCACCCGGGTGGTCAGCCGCTCGGGCGTGGTCTCCAGGCGCAGCCGCTGGTTCGGGTAGAGCGGCGTCAGCTTGGTGAAATCGGGCCGATTCTTGGCGTTCTCGACCGGACCACCGTTGACGGTGTCCAACCGCACGAGTGGGTTGAACTTCTGGCGCGGGTTGTTTCCGCCGCCGCCTTCACCCTCACGGGCGACGCGCACCGCGCCGGTCACGGCATCGCCGCGGCGCAGGCCGTTCTTGCGCACCATGTTCATCGACACGTAGACGTCGTTAGGTCCGGCCAGGTAGCCGGAGGTGCGGACGAATGCGTAGTTGTCGAGCACGTCGAGGATGCCGGCGACCGGCTGGACGACGTCGTCCTCGCGCAACTCGGTGTCGCGGTCTCCCCCGCCGCCGGAGCTGCCCGGACCGTCGCCGGTGCGCTCGCCACGGCGCCTGCGGTCCCGGAACCGGCGTCCGCGCCGGCCCTGGCGGCTGTCGTCATCGTCATCGCCGCTGTTGTCGCCGCGATTGTTGTTCTCGCCGCGGTTACTGTTGTCGCCGCGGTTGCTGTTCTCTCCGCGGTTGTTGTTCTCACCGCGGTTGTTGTTGCGGTTCTGGTTGTTGCGGTTCTGCTGACCACCGTGCTGCTGCTGGTCGCCGCTGCCGGCGCCCTCGGCCTTGTCCTGCTTGTCCTGGCCACCGGACTTCACCTCTTCACGAGGTGTCGCGTCACCGGCCGGCGCGTCCTGGCTCTTCGCCTCGGCGTCCTGCTTGGGTGCGGCGTCCTGCTTGGACTCGACGTCCTGCTTGGGTGCGGCGTCCTGGCCGGCCTCGGCGCTGTCCTGCGACGCAGGCTCCTGCGCTGCGGCGGGCGCGCCCGTACCCCGGGAAGCACCGCGGCGCTCACGCCGCGGCCGTTCGGTCTGCTCCGGCGCATCGGCTGCAGCGGCAGGGGCGCTCGCGGCCTTTGCCGCGGGTGCCGCGTCGGCTGCAGCGGCCGTGCCGCCACCCCCGCTGCGGATTTCCTTGATGGCAGAGATGAGTTCGCTCTTGCGCATGCCGGACGTGCCCTTGACGCCGGCCTCATTGGCCAGCGCGCGCAGGTCCGGGAGCAGCATCGACGTGAGCGAGCCGCCACGGCCACCGCGAGTGGCGCCCGTGCTGGGCGCATCGGTGGTTTCCACGACTGGTTGCGCGGCGACGGCCACGTCGCTGTCGCTGGTCGTGAAGAGGTCCGTATCAGTCACGGATTTCCTTTCTTTCCCCGCCGTCCATCCGACGCGAGGGGTCCCCGAAGGTCATGTGCAGTCAGCCAAACAGCCGATTGCGTTGTCTTCCACGGCGCCACCGTCACCATTGCAACGATGACCACCGGGATTCGCCGCCATGCGGAGGACCGTCAGCCCACGAGTGAAATACGAGAAGATGAGGTAGTCGTCCTAGTGTCGGCGCAGCTAGAGACGCTGCGATTGCTGGACAATTGCGAGAATAACTCGCATCACTGCCGGAAGCAAGAAACGCCCTCTTTCGCGTGTTATCCCGAAGCGGCGTGTCCGGCGATACCGGGTGACCAGCGAACACCGTGGCCCACCGACATTTCGGTGACGGCGAATCCCTTCGCGGCGCCGAACTCCAGAGCCTGCGCCGGTAGATCCGTCCCGTTGGTCAGAGCTATCACCGCAGGTCCAGCTCCTGAGAGCACCGCTGGTATGTTCAACCGCCGCAAGGTCGCGAGATATTCCGCCGATGCCGGCATCGACGGCGCCCGCTGCGACTGATGCAGCCGGTCCTCGGTCGCCTCCAACAACAGATCGGGCCGTTGAGTGAGGGCCACCACAAGCATCGCCGCACGGCTGAGGTTGAACCGGGCATCGGTATGGGGCACCTGCGTGGGTAGCACGGCGCGGGTCTCGGCCGTCGATGACCGGTTCTCCGGGATCGCGGGGAACAACCGGATGTTCGGGTGCAGGTCCAGCTGGGCGGCGCCGTAACGAGCCGGACAGGCCTTGCCCCCGTCGCTCCGCTCCCCCGTGGCGCCCGAAACGGTCCAGGACACCACGGCCCCGCCGAGCACGGCGGCCGCCGCGTTATCGGGGTGCCCCTCGAACTCCGAAGACAACTGCACCAGTTCATCGCGGCTCAGTTCCGGTGAACCTACTTGCACGGCAAGCCCATTGACGACGGCCAAACCGCCCACCACGGCTGCCGCCGAGGAGCCCAGCCCACGCGAATGCGGGATCACGTTGCGGCAGGTCACCTTCAACCCGCCGACCTGCAGGCCGGCTGCCGCCAGGCCTCGGTGGATGGCCCGCACCACCAGGTGCGACTCGTCCAGCGGAACCTGACCGGCGCCCTGCCCTTCGACATCGATCTTGAGGCCGGATTCCGTTGTCTCCACGAAGATTTCGTCGTACAGACCGAGCGCGAGACCGAGACTGTCGAAGCCTGGTCCGAGGTTGGCACTGGAGGCCGCCACAGCGGACGAGGCCGTCAACCCGGCCCGCAGAATCTGGGTCACGAGAGTTCGTCCGCCCGTCAGACCAGGCCGAGCTTCTCGACGACGGCCACCGGATCAACCGGCACCGGAGTCACCGGCGGCATGCCCTTGAGGGCGGTGTCGGGGTCCTTGAGACCGTTGCCCGTCACCGTGCACACCACCGTGGAACCGGGCTTGACCCAGCCGTCCTCGATCGACTTGAGCAGCCCGGCGATGCTGGCCGCCGATGCCGGCTCGACGAAAACGCCCTCGACCCGGGCCACCAGGTGGTACGCCGCCAGAATCTCCTCGTCGGTGGCCGCCACAAACCGGCCGTTGGACTGCTGCTGCGCTTCGACGGCCGAATTCCAGGACGCCGGTGAACCGATCCGGATGGCGGTGGCGATCGTCTCCGGGTGGCTGACCGGCTGGCCCGACACCAGCGGCGCCGCGCCGGCGGCCTGGGTGCCCAGCATCCGCGGCAGGCGGTCGCTCACGCCGTCGCGGTGGTACTCGCTGTACCCACGCCAGTAGGCGGTGATGTTCCCGGCATTGCCGACCGGCAACGAGTGCACATCCGGTGCGGTACCGAGCGCGTCGACGATCTCGAAGGCGGCAGTCTTCTGCCCCTCGATGCGCACCGGGTTCACCGAGTTCACCAGGGCGATGGACGGAAAGTCCGCCGTCAGCTTGCGGGCCAGCTCGAGACAGTCGTCGAAGTTGCCGTCGACCTGAATGATCTTGGCGCCGTGCATGACTGCCTGGGCCAGCTTGCCCATCGCGATCTTGCCCTGGGGTACCAGCACCGCGCAGGTGATACCGGCTTTGGCGGCATAGGCGGCGGCCGACGCCGAGGTGTTACCCGTCGAGGCGCACAGCACCGCCTTCTGCCCGCGGGCCAGCGCATCGCTGACCGCCATGGTCATCCCGCGGTCTTTGAACGACCCCGTCGGGTTGAGTCCTTCGACCTTCAGATGCACCGTGCAACCGGTCTGCTCGGACAGGCGCTTGGCATGGATCAGCGGGGTCCCGCCCTCCAGCAGGGTGACCGGCGTCCATTCGTCGGTGACCGGCAACCGGTCCCGGTACGCGGCGATCAGACCGGGCCAGGGGATGTGCACGGGTCCGATCCCCGTCGCTTCGCTCGCCTCGGCGGTCTTGCTCATTCTGCGGTTCCTTCCAGTCGCAGCACGCTGTTGATGCACTCCACGGCGTCGTGGTCGGCAAGGGCGGCAACGGTTTCCGACAGTGCGGCGTCGGTGGCCTTGTGGGTGACGACGACGATGCGCGCACCGTGGCGCTGCCCGTCCTCGTCGACGGTGCCCTCCTGGCGCACCTCGGCGATACTGACCTCGCGCTTGCCGAACTCGGCCGCCACCGAGGACAGCACGCCCGGCTTGTCGGCGACGTTCATGCTCACGTAGTAGCGCGTGGGGATGAAGCCGATCGGCGCGATGGGCAACTCTGCGTACTTGGACTCACGCGGGCCACGGCCACCCTGAACCCGGTTGCGGGCCGCCATCACGACATCGCCCATCACCGCGGACGCGGTCGGTGCACCGCCGGCACCCTGCCCGTAGAACATCAGCCGACCGGCGGCCTCGGCTTCGACCACCACGGCGTTGAAGGCCCCGCCGACGGTGGCCAGCGGGTGCTCCAGAGGCACCAACGCCGGATAGACGCGAGCCGAAACCCGCTGCTGCCCTTCATCGTTGGTCAGTCGCTCGCAGATGGCCAGCAGCTTGATATTGCAGCCCAGCGCCCTGGCCGACTCGAAATCGGCGGCGCTGACCTTGGTGATGCCCTCGCGGTAGACGTCGTCTGCGGTGACCCGGGTGTGGAAGGCGATCGAAGCCAGAATCGCCGCCTTCGCGGCGGCGTCGTAACCCTCGACATCGGCGGTGGGGTCGGCCTCCGCGTAACCCAGGGCACTGGCATCGGCGAGCGCGCTGGCGTAGTCGGCACCGGTGTCGTTCATGGCGCTGAGGATGTAGTTCGTGGTGCCGTTGACGATGCCGGCCACCCGCAGCACGGTGTCACCGGCCAGCGACTGGGTCAGCGGCCGGATCACCGGGATCGCGCCGGCCACTGCTGCCTCGAAATACAGATCGACACGGGCCTTTTCGGCCGCCTGGGCAAGTTCGCCGGTGGACTGGGCCATCAGCGCCTTGTTCGCGGTGACGACGGACTTGCCGGTCTCCAGCGCTTTGAGGATGGCCTTGCGGGCCGGTTCGACGGGTCCCATCAGCTCGATGACGATATCGACGTCGTCGCGGGAGACCAGCGCGTCGATATCGTCGGTGAGCAACTCGATCGGCACCCCGCGGTCGGCGGAGACGGTGCGGACCCCCACACCGCGCAGTTCCAGTGGCGCGCCGATGCGGGCGGCCAGGTCCGGAGCGCTCTCGTTGATGATGCGCACCACCTCGGTGCCCACATTGCCCAGACCCAACACCGCTACGCCGATGGGCTTGTCCTTCTTGCTCATTCGCCGCTCACCTCCAAACTCAATAGATCGTCGACGCTTTCCCGCCGCAGAATCAGCCGGGCCCTGCCCTCGCGGACGGCCACCACAGCCGGCCGGGTCACCAGGTTGTACCGGCTTGACATCGAATAGCAGTAGGCGCCGGTCGCGGCCACCGCCAACAGATCACCGGGGGTGATGTCATCGGACACCCAGGTGTCGCGGACCACGATATCGCCGCTCTCGCAGTGCTTTCCGACGATCCGAGCCAGCGCGGCCGGGGCCTCGCTGACCCGCGACACCAGCCGCGCGTCGTACTCGGCGTCATACAGCGCGGGCCGGATGTTGTCGCTCATCCCGCCGTCGACGCTGACATAGCGCCGCTGCGCGGTGTCGCTGATGGCGACATCCTTGACGGTGCCCACCTCGTAGAGGGTGATCGTGCCCGGCCCTGCGATGGCCCGGCCCGGCTCGACCACCAGCTTCGGCGTGGGCAGCCCGACGGCCGCCGATTCGTTCTTCACGATCGCCTTGAGCTTGTCGGCCAGCTCCTGCATCGGCGGCGGATCGTCGGACGGCACGTAGGAGATGCCCAGTCCCCCACCGAGATCGAGGATGTTCATCTGCGCGGTCTTGTCCACGCCGAACTCGGCGACCACATCGCGGAGCAGTCCGATCAGGCGACGCGCGGCGATCTCGAAGCCGGAGACGTCGAAGATCTGCGAGCCGACGTGGCAGTGCAGGCCGACCAGGCGCAGGTGGTCGGTGGCGAACACCTGGCGTACCGCGTCCAACGCGGCGCCGCTGGCCAGCGACAGCCCGAACTTCTGGTCCTCGTGCGCGGTGGAGATGAATTCGTGGGTGTGCGCCTCGACTCCGGGGGTGACCCGCACCAACACGTCTTGGACGATGCCGGCTCCACCGGCGATGGCGTCGAGGCGCTCGATCTCGATCTCCGAGTCCAGCACGATATGCCCGACCCCGGCCTTCACCGCCATGCTGAGCTCGTCCACGGACTTGTTGTTGCCGTGCACGGTGATCCGCTCGGCCGGGAAGTCCGCGTGCAGCGCGACGGCCAGCTCACCACCGGTGGCGACATCCAGCGACAGACCCTCGGATTTCACCCAGCGGGCGATCTCGGTGCACAGGAACGCTTTCGACGCGTAGTGCACGTATTCGCCGCCACCGAACGCCGCGGCGATATCCCGGCAGCGCGAGCGGAAATCGTCCTCGTCGATGACGAACAGCGGGGTGCCGAACTGTGCGGCCAAGTCGGTGACCGTCACCCCGGCAACCGAGACGACACCATCGGCACCTCGAGCCAGGTTGCGCGGCCAGACATTCGGGGCCAGAAGCAGGATCTCGTCGGGCGTCTGCGGCTTGTCCGGCACGGCAGCACCGGCGGTCTGCGCACTCACATCCGCTCCGGGGCGCTGACGCCGAGGATCGCCAGACCGTTGGCGATGACCTGGCGGGTGGCCTCGCACAGCGCCAGCCGGGCCGAATGCAGCTCTGCTGGCTTTTCGTCGCCCTGGGGCAGCACCCGACAGGAGTCGTAGAACCGGTGGTAGTCACCGGCCAGGTCCTCCAGGTACCGGCACACCCGGTGCGGTTCCCGAAGTGCGGCTGCGGTTTTGAGCACCCGGCCGAATTCGCCGATGGTGCGCATCAGGGTGGCTTCACGGTCGTGGCTGAGCAGTTCCAGGTGTGCGGTGTCGGCGGCCAGGCCCAGATCGGCGGCGCTGCGGGCCAGAGCCGAGAGCCGGGCGTGCGCGTATTGCACGTAGTAGACCGGGTTTTCGCTGGATGCCGAGGACCACAACGCCAGGTCGATATCGATCGGGCTGTTGACCGAGGACCGGATCAGCACATACCGGGCGGCGTCCACCCCGATGGCGTCGACCAGGTCGTCCAGGGTGATCACGGTGCCGGCGCGCTTGCTCATCCGGACCGGCTGGCCGTCGCGGACCAGGTTGACCATCTGCCCGATCAGCACCTCGACGGTGTCCGGGTCGTCACCGAGCGCGGCGGCGGCCGCCTTGAGCCGGGCGATGTAGCCGTGATGGTCCGCGCCGAGCATGTAGATACACAGGTCGAAGCCACGTGCGCGCTTGTCCAGGTAGTACGCGAGGTCGCCGGCGACATAGGCGGGATGGCCATCGCTCTTGATGACGACCCGATCCTTGTCGTCACCGAACTCGGTGGTGCGCAACCACGTTGCGCCGTCCTTCTCGTAGATGGCACCGTTTTCCCGCAGCTTCGCGATGGCCTGGTCGACCCGGCCGGAGGTGTGCATCGAGTCTTCGTGGGTGTAGACGTCGAAGTCGGTGCCGAAGTCGTGCAGCGACTTCTTGATGTGGGTGAACATCAGGTCCACGCCGATCGCCCGGAACTTCTCCTGCCGCTCGTCGGCGGGCAGGCTCAACGCGTCGGGCGCCTTGGCGAGCACGGCTGCGGCGATCTCGTTGATATAGCTGCCGGCGTATCCGTCTTCGGGCGCGGGTTCGCCCATGGCCGCGGCCACCAGCGAGCGGGCGAAGCGGTCGATCTGGCCGCCGTGGTCGTTGAAGTAGTACTCGCGGGTGACCTCGGCGCCCTGGGTGGTCAGCAAGCGGCCCAGGGCGTCGCCGACGGCGGCCCAGCGGGTGCCACCGATGTGGATGGGCCCGGTCGGGTTGGCCGAGACGAATTCCAGGTTGATCTTCAGGTCGAGGTCAGCCGAGTGCCCGTAGGTGGCCCCGGCGGACAGCACGTTGGTGACGACGACGCCTTGGGCGCCGGCCTCGATACGCAGGTTGACGAATCCGGGGCCCGCGACCTCGGCGGCGGCGATCCCGTCGGCGGCGGTCAGCGCCTCGGCCAGCCAGCCGGCCAGCTCACGAGGATTGGCGCCGACCTTCTTGGCGAGCTGAAGTGCGACGTTGGTGGCGTAGTCACCGTGTTCGGGGTTGCGCGGACGCTCGACGGTCACCGTTTCGGGCAGCGCGGCGGTGTCCAGGCCGTGTTCGGCCAGGACCGCGGCGGCGGTGGTCTTGAGCAGGGCAGCCAGGTCGGCGGGTGTCACAGGGGTCCATCCTATGGTCTGGGGTGGTCAGCACCCGAATCCATTCCGATTCACGGGGGCGCGCTCCCATGCGCTAGTCTTGCTCCGCTAGTCTGACAAAGCCCTAACGGCGCGAGTTTCACGCGCCCCCGTAGCTCAGGGGATAGAGCGTCTGCCTCCGGAGCAGAAGGCCGCAGGTTCGAATCCTGCCGGGGGCACCACACCGAAAACCGCCTCTCACCAGGCGCTATGGGCCGGTATGGCCGACCTCCCACACAGGGCTCAACAATGATCCAACCATCCACGTCTTCGCTGGTGGCGCGGATTCGTTAGCTGGGGTCGTCTCGCGTGGGCTGGTCAGTGTTGATGCGGTTCCACACATAACCTGCTTCATCTTCGAATCGAATGCCGATGCGCAATCGCAGACCGGACCGGGTTGCGCGGTAGGCGACTGAAGTCGACGCGCCTGGTCCCAACGATGGCGGCCATTCGGATTGAATTTGGCCGATCATCGCTTGCCGAAGAGCGGCGCTCACCTGTGGCTTGATCTGTTGTGCCATTGCGTTCTTCATCTGATTTGCAATCGACGGTTGCCCGTACCCCATGCCCATCGCGCCCATGCCAAACTGTTGCTGTTGGCGGAGCAAGCCTGCCATCGGACCCGAGTTCATCAATCCACCAACACCGCCGCTGACCGCGTCCGAAATAATTTTCTCCATCGCCCCGGATATGTCGAGTTGGCCGGTAGCCTTCTGCACCCCGTCGGTGACTTCGACGTCCTGGTCGTCGTAGGCGATAACGACGACTCGAAGATCGTTGATGACGCCGGTACTGGCGTTCTGGATGTGTGCAAGCCAGATGTTTTCGCCGAACCGGTCCCCGCTCGCGATTTCAGGAACGATCTTGCGGGCCTGTGCTGCGATTCGGTCGTCTTCGGCGCGCTGCAAAGCGGCCATCTGATCGTTATATCGGTCGCGATCTTCAGTCGCTTGTGCGTCTCGGTCGTCACGCTCTCGTCGCGCCTTGCGCGGTTCACGCCACACCGCGACGTAGAGCGCAATCAGCACACCGACCGTTGTCGAGATCGACGTCGTGATCTGTAGCCAAGCCGGAATCAGATTCACCGTTCACTCCCCTAGATCCGTTTCGAACCTTCCGGCTCAAACGATAAGGACGCGGTACGACAAAACCGTCCGGCGACGCCCGCGACAGCACCCGCCTTGGCGGGTCGCCACCACCACGCGTTTAGCTGACTGAGCTACCGCCTAGACGCTCTTCGAACCTTCGTCGGCCACTGGATCTGGGGATGGGTCAACGTCTGATAAGACATCACCGGCATCCTCAGAACGGTCAGGTTCGCCGTTACGATTCAGTACTTGTGCGAGCGTCTCCCGCACTTCGTCGTCGGTTTCGGCCAGCAGGTTCCAGCCGTTCCAAATCAGCCCGGAAACCGACACTCTGGAGCTGGTGCGCGGACCGGCAACACCTCTGTTGTAGTCGACCGGCACCCGTTTTCCCTCTACGAGCGCTACGACTTCGTTGACCCGAACCAAATTGCCGACCGTCTCCGTCACCCTCTCGACGAGGTCACTCGTCGCAACGTCACCCTGCCCAGGTGAGGTAAATCGGACGGTTATGCCGTCGGTGTCGCTCACCCCGATGTCAGAGATCGTTAACTGAGCCTCTTCGGCGCGCATCGATAGGTTGGATAACGTCGGCGGTAGATCGACTGCGAAGTCTTCGTCGGTGGCATTCTCAGTCGCGTTGAGAGCGGGTGCACCGATCCACGCTTGGTAACCCGCTCCCCGTAGCGAAAGAGTCCCACTGTCGATTTGCCAGATAAACGGGTCCACCTCTTGGTCGGAACGTTGCGTTCTGCGCATCATGTACCGGTTCGAAGCAAGCCGTGAAATAGCGTTCTTCATTATGCTTTGAAGCCGTGGCTGACTCCCCACCAGATGCAACTGACTGAAAGATTCAAGGGTGACGGCGTTACCAATTTGCTCCCAAAAATCCGATAGCGATTCTGGGACAATCTCTAACATTTGGCCAAGTAAATCTGCTGTCAGGTTGTCACCAATTGAGGTTAGGCCGCCAGGGAATTCCACGCCTGAAGCTCCGCCGCTGATCCACGCCGCTTCAAACAAGTGAGTAAATTCAACAGTCGAAGCCGGGTCAAGAACTGTTTCGACAGCTTGGATTGCGTCCGCGGTCTTTTCGCGGTCTGAGTGCATCGCTCCGTCAAATCCCGACTCGACCGTCTGCGCAAGTGTTACAACTTCCGAATCTTCAATTACACCCCTACCGCCTCGCATAACAAAAGATGACAGCATTTTACCGGTACGAGGAGCGTCATCCAGGAGTCCGATTGCCGGCACGCTCGCAATGAGGCTCTTCCGCGCACCAGCAGACTGGGAAAGAGAGTCAATTGCTTGTCGAATTGGCCGATCGTTATAAGGCACGAACTCGCTCAGCTGAACGAAGATCGGATTGTGATCAGTAAGTCTTACGACGTCTTCTTCGATCTCCTCCGCATACGCTGATGCACGCAGATAGACGAATCGATCCTGACGATTTCTCCAACGCATGACGAAATCGGGTAAATAAGAATGGTTGAAATGCTCCGTCGATAGCAGCCGCACGTCGTCGTCTGCTTCATGCAATGCCTTCGCAGCAAGTCGTTTGATCTGCCTTATTGCGTCATCATATTCTGGAGCATCCGCGGCCGCTAATATATCGTTATAGGTAGTCACAACTCGACCTCTTTCGCGCTATTCACAATATAATCTTCGAGAACACCGTGGTGCTTCTGCGTAAGCGTTAGATGTTCGATCTGCTGAGGCGACAAGATAAGAAGCCATACTCGCTTTGACACCGTTTCTGCAATTTCAGGACTGAATTCTTTTTCGCAATCTTGCCCCGGCGTGAAATTGACATCTACAAAATCCTTATGAAGGACTGCATCTTTGATGTCATCAACGCTGGTAATTTTATCCCATCTTGTCCCACCGTGCGGGGCGAAAGAGATCCAGAAGAACTGATCTGCCATCATATGGTCAATGGCCACGGCGCGGTAGCAGTGAGCGAGGAACCCACGAAAATGCTGGGGTAAATCAGACGAGTTTGCATAGTTCTTGACTTCGGCGAGAAACTGCTCACCATCAAAGTCTCCTTCGCGGAAACGTCCACCAAGATCAAAAGAAAATGTAGCGTTGGCATCCTTAAAGTGGGCCTTCTTTAGGCTCAACTTCTTCTTGGCCACGCCGTCTGGATTAACTAGTTCAGCTCTGACCCTGGTCGATCGATCTAGCCATTGCTTGGCTAGCAGTGCGCCCTGCCGACCCTTTGCCTGTTCAGTTTCACCCGACACACAAGCTCCCCCACATACACGCGATCATTCGCTGTACGGTACGTCACCCCCGATCTGGCTAGTCGGCATTCTCGGCCGTGTCGTCTGCCGCCAACCGAGCCGCCCCACAACCTGGCTCTAGCCTCACGCTAACTCTCGGCCACGACAAGTTCAGCACCTAGCGGCAGGCGGTAAGAACCGCCAGACCGTTCAGTACGAGACGCGGCGTCCGGCGCTGACGCCGACGTAGTAGCGCGTCCGGCCGCGCTTCGGTTTGAGTTCAATTCCGGCACGAACGCCGACGTACTCCCCGCCAGGGCCGACGCGACCGCCGCTGACCTTTCGCGAATCGACTTTGGTCGGCACGGCCCGTTTCACCCGCGACGACCGTGAGCCGGTCGGCGCGAATCTCCCACGGCGGTCGCGCTTGATGTTGCGTCGTTTCGCCATCGTCAGCGCTTCCGCTGACGGCCAGTGCTCTTGGCCCGTCGACCGACTTTGGTCGAACCCTTCGACCGCGCTTGCTTCGCGAACTTGGCGCGCGCCGCTTTCTGCTTCCTGGTCGCCACGTCAGCGTCCCTCCCGATGGTGGACATACACGTCTGACAGTCCAAGATCGGCCGGATCGCGGATGATGCCGTCGCGGTGTGGCGAACGTGCCGCTGACTATCGCGGTCCGATTGCCGCGCGTTCGTTCATTCCGTCCAAGACCGCTCCGGCGAGCGGCAAAACCCTCGATCCGGTCGCGGCCCAGATGCGCGACCAGATCTTGGCCGACCTACTCGCACCGGAATCGTTCGTGTCGCGTCATCTGGAGCCGAAGCGGCGAAAGACGTTCCGCGACAACTACACCAAACGCGTTGCAGGCGGCGAGAGCCGTCACGCCGCGATGATGTCGGTTCTCGGTTGGGCGGCGCGAGAGGTCGCACCTGGTCTTGTGTCGGCGGATGTGTTCAACGATCTGCACGCCGACTGGAACGCGTCGTTTCGCGGAACCGACCGCGCACCGCAGCGCGGCGAGTTCGCCGGAATGCTGCGCACCTCGATTGGCAAGGTCGCAACCGCCGATGACGACCCGGCGATGATGGCCGATCTGCTTAACCGTGCGCGCCGCGACTTCGGCACCGATCATCGCGACGACAAACGCGATGCGGGTTCGCTCGTCGGATGGTTCGACCGTTTGCAGATCGGAACCGCCACCCATGACCAAAGCGACGAAGCCCCGACCACCGGCCAAACTGTAGATCGGCGAAACGCCCCGCTGGATCTTCGGCGGCTGCGCACCCAACCGCGCAAGCCGGTGTCGTGGCTGTTGCCAGACGTGCTGGCTTGCGACAGCTACGTGTCGTTGTCGGCCGCACCGGGCACCGGTAAATCGGTGATCGCGCGCGGTCTGTCGGTCGACGCGTCTGTCGGGCGAACCCACACCGATCACGCCGAGACGTTCGACCCGGCGCGGGTGATCTGTCTGGACGCCGAGAACGGCGAGGACTGGTGGCGCGATGGTCTGGACGCAATGAGCGCGCCCATGGATCTGCCCAACCTTGCGGTGGTATACTTCCCCGATTTGGGCGCACTCGGGACAGTTCGCCAGGACAGCTTTTCTGTCCCGGACAGGCTAGCAAACCCCGAAAATCGATGTTTTCGCAGGTCAGACCTGTCCCGGACAAAAACCCGATTCGTGGTCCCGTCAGAACAGCTTTCAGGACAGTTCGGCACAGCGTTTCGAGCCGCGTCACGGTTGGTGACCGCCGTTCCCGGTGTGCGCCTGCGCGTTGCTCTTGCGCACCTTCACCACTGCCGCCCACCGGTCGTTGGCAGCGGTGAGCGTGCCGCCAGCAGAGGCGTACGCGGTTTGGGCGGCTGTCCGGCCAAGTTTGGCGTCGATGCCGAGCCGGTCCAGATCGTCGACTAAGGCAATCACGTGCGGATCGAGTGCGGCGACCGTTCCATCCACCTGTTGAGTTGTCAGCGATGCGGCGACGCTTCGGCGTTCGTGACGTAGCGGATTGTCGATCCGCCGCAGGCACCGTTTCGGCGAAGTGCGGTCGTCGGCGCTTTCCCAGCGTCAACACCAAATCGTCGCTTCCCGGTGTGGGTGTGGTCAGCCGGAAATCGGCGTCAACGTCGGACAGCTTGTGCGAGCTTCCGCGCGGACCGAGATCGGCGTTCTTTCCCAAGTGGTCGAGGCGGAGAACGGCAATCTTCTGGTCGCGTAGCGGGTTGGATTGAATGCCGGTAGAACTGGCTCCACGTGTCGGCGTCGTTTTCGCCGCCCGCGGTGAACCGGTTCACCGTGTCGAGCACCACCAGATCAACCCCGCCCAGATCGGCGGCGCACTCGGTGACCAGTTCCAGGAATTCGCGCGCGCCCTTCGCGGTGTCCGTCGCAGAGCAGCGCCGCGCCGACGTGGCCGCAGCCCGCGAGGCTGGCCGCGCCGTCATCCGGCAATCGCAACGCGCGTTGCCACGCGGACGCGGCTAACCCGGCGGGTACGAAACCTGCCGGGTTGCGGTCATCGCCGCACTTCAGCGGGTTTTGCGTTCATAGCTCAACGATGATCGAACTATGAAGCTGCAAGTCGCCTGTGTTTTTTCGAGCGTCGACCGATCGATAGTGGGACACTGCCGTCCGTGACGACGACTGTGCTCGCGATCCTTGGACCGACCCTGGGGTTGTGCGGCGTTCTTGCTGGCCTTTGGTTAGGTGAACGGCGGTGGAAACGTGACGCGGGGCGCGAAGACACAAAGCTATACCGCAGCAAGCTCATCGAGACCTACCTCGAACTGTGGGATGTCGTGAACGACACTCAGCAGCAGATGCGGCGCGCCTTGAGCGACGGCCTCGAACCGCGTGACCGAGCAAAGCTGATCGGCGGCGCGAACGATTTCATGATTCGCGCGGGAATCTTTATTGAGAGGCAGGACCGAATACTCGTTCTCGACTACTTAGCTTGCACGAACGAGTATTTCGATATTCTGGCGAAACGCGGAGATCCTAACGAACTGTTCGTGTCGATGCCGCACTACGAACTCGACAGCAACGTATCACAAATGATCGGTGCTCAGGAGCGAGCGGATGTGCTGCGAGATGAACTGCGCGAACGAGTACGACTTGTCGCCGGAATGAAGGACTCTGGTGGATGGAGTCCCGATGTCAAGCCTTCCCGCGACCTTGTGTTGCGGCTTCGTCAGTTAGAAGCAGGAACCGAACCGACTCCCTGACCCGTCAGCGTTTCGGCGCGCAACGCCGACAGCGCATCGGCAACGGCGACGTCCCGGCCGGAGACCTGCTGTTGGTAGATCAGGCTCGCGCTTTGTGGGTGGAGTGTCGAAGCCGCGCCATCGTTTCGACCAGATTGCCAACCTGCGCGGTCATAGTTCCGGCGAAGTGGCGCAGATCGTGCACGCGCATATCGTCGCGACCGATGGACGCTAGCGCGGGCTTGAACATGTCTTTGGCGAACACTCGATCATTGACGTGGCAGCCACCGCGCGCGGGTGTGAACAGCATCGAATCCCCCGCCTTGTCAACGTGATTCGCCAAGTGCGATTTGATGTCATCGCGGATGTGCGGCGGAATCACCACCTTGGCGGGCTGGCCGTCTTTCGGTGTGTCGACCATGCAATTACCGCTGCGATGGGTGACACCGCGCGCGACGGTCACAACCGAACAGTCCGCGTCGAAGTCTTTGCGTCGAAGCTCGGAGACCTCCCCGTAGCGCAGACCGCACCACGCCGAGAGCAACACCAACGCGCGAAACCGCCCGTTCTTCGGATCGGTGCCAAGTGCGTCGGCGATGGCTTCCAGTTCGGGAATGGTCGGGACGACCGCCTGGCGCTTCGTCTTGGGATTCATCGCGCGCTCGATCATGCACGGGTTGCGATCGATCAGACCGTCGCGCACGGCGGTATTGCAGACCATGCTCAGAAGCGCGTAAGCGTGCGCGTTGCGTGTTGGGTGGGTGCTGCCAAGGCCGGAGAACCACGAACGGACCAACGCGGGTGTGAGGTCTTTAACCGCATACCGGCCAAGCTTGGGATCGATCTAGTTCTTCAACGACGCTTCGTAGCCGATCCGCGTTCGCGCTTTCAGGTTGCGTTCACCGATCACCGTCTTGGCGTAGTCGGCCACCGTGACCGCCGCGGCCTGAACTTCGGTGGCGATCACTTCCGGCGGTTTCCACGATGACAGACCTTCGTCGCTGGCCGCGCATCGCTCGACCCGATCCCGTTCTTTCGTCAGCCAACGTTCGGCGGTCATCTTCGATTCCAAGGTGACCGGCGCGAAATGTCGCCGCAGATCGGGACCGACGAACGACGCTTGATAGCGCGCCGACTTGGTTGGTTGCTTTCTACTGATTCCTGACAGAATCGCGCTCAAATACTGCGGCCCAATTATTTAACCAGCGGATTTGCGGCTGCTCAACCATGACTCAACGATGCCAACCATTCTACCCCGCGCGTGATGGGCATGATGAGCGAACGCCAGATCAGCCAAAGATGCTGGCTAGAGCCCCCTTTGCAGGTCAGGGCACACTTTGAGTTTGGGTTAGACGGCACTTTCGAATCCTGCCGGGGGCACCCTTGTTCTAGCAGTTCAGGCAGGTTTGCGCGGGCTTCCCGCGGCCGCCTACGACCACTCGGCGAGCACGCGCATCTTGCCGGCCTTCACCGCCGCCTCGCGGCGCCGCCGCTTGAGCTCGGGCGCGAAGGCGTTCCGCCCGTTCTCCTGGAAGTTCAGCGGCAGATTCAGGGCATCGATCAGCTTGGGTTCGAGATACCAGGGCTCGGGGTGCAGCACCCAGGACACGGCGGCATTCTCGGCCATCCACTGGGTCAGGACGGCTTCCCCGCCGGCAAACGTCTGCCGCTTGCCCGACCCGATGCGGCGCAGGGCGAAGCCCAGCTGATCACCGAGAAGCACGCCCAGCGACTTGCGCAGCGTGGAGCCGTCGGCACCGGCATTGCCGGCGCCGAAGTGGTACCGGACGCGTTTGCGCAGATCCTGAGGGACGTGCGGTTTGCCGTCTGTCCGTGGCGGCCCGGGGCTGATACCGACGTAGAGCAATGTCCAGCCGTCGCGTTGTTCACAGCCGGAGACATCGATACCGCCCGGGATATCCCGGAACCACCAGCCGTACGCGCCCGCCGCACTGGGCACCGGGCACGGGTCGGCGAACACCTCGGCACGTGTATACCGCTGAGCAGCAAGGAAATTCACGACCGCGTTGGCGCGGCGCTTCTCGGACATCGACTCAGCCATATCGCCCAGCGTAGTCGCGGTTGCACTGACGTTGTGCACTGTCGCGCGGTGACCGTGCGACACCATCACGAAGGTCACCGCCCACGGCTACCACGCCACATCTCGACCGGTGCCGAAGGCGACGTGCACGTGGTGCATCTGATGTCACTTTGACCAGGTCCCGTACCTTTCTCGGTGGACGCGGGACCCGGCTAGGATCTGCTGATGTTTCGCATCGACGGGATCAACGGCGAGAGCATCGTGGTCGACGGCGTGTGGGTGGAGAAGCTGCGGACCAACAACTCGATAGGGCGCAACCCCGCCGACAAATACTCGGGCACCGACGTCAAGGAGATCAGCCGGCGCAAGAAGCTGTTCGGCGGCGAACGCGAGCACCTGCTTCAACTCACCATCGGAGTCGGCACCTTCTACTCGCTGATGGTGCCCGCCGAGAAACGCGCCGAAGTCGACGCGCTCCTGGCCGAACTCGATGCCGCTCGGGTCCGCGCCACGTCTTAGCGCAGGGCGATCATCGATGACTGTTCGGCACCAAGAGCAGTACGTCGAACCGCCGTGGCGCGGACAACGTTGCGGGTCGCCGAGCTAGCCGCGGCGACGGGTCTTGATGACTTCCAGACGTTCCTTGAGCAGGTCTTCGAGTTCTTCCACCGAGCGGCGCTCCAGCAGCATGTCCCAGTGGGTGCGCACGGCCTTCACCGGCTTCTGCTCGGCGGCCTCACCGTTGATGAGGATGCCCTCCTGCCCGTTGCGGCATGCCCAGGTGCCCGGAAGGTCGGCGTCGTCGGCGAACGGCACATCGAATTCTTCGCCGTTGTCGGTCCGGTAACGCGCCACCTGGCGCGGTGCCAGGTTGTGGTCACGGTCGGTCTCGTAGCTGACTCCGCCGAGGCGGCTGCCCTTCATCACGCGATTCGACATAGCCAACAATCCTCATTTCACGTAACGGGGCTTCCCCGCAAGACTACGCCCTGATACGGCGCTCCCGTTCCCGCGACGAACTCAGCAGCGATGCCCTAAAGGACGCTCGCCGCGGCGGCGGCCTCGATCGCCTGGTTCTCCGCGATCACCTGCTCGACGGTGGAGACCGCCGGTTTGGGTGTCCAGTCCTGCCGGAACAAGCCGAACGAGGCCTGGGTCGGGTCGGGGTCGGGGTAGTCCGCGAAGGTGTGCAGGAACGACGGCCCGGCGAACTCCAGGGTGCGCCAGGTGCGCAGGAAGTCACCGATGTAGGCCGCCTGCGCGGCCTCGGAGACATCAGAAGTCGGCTCGCCGTACTCGGTGGCCCAGATCTTCTTGTTCCCGTCACCGTTGGCCACCATGACCGCGTACATCTGCTCGGCCTGAGTGATCGGCGTGCCGGCATGGCCGTCCCCCACCGAGAACAACAACGCGTACTGGTAGGGGTGGAACGACACCGCGTCGAAGTATCCGCCCGCGCCCGCCGCGTACATCTGGGCCAGGAACGTCACCGGGTTGATCGCCACTTCCGGGTCCTCCGGCCCGGCACCGACCGACGCCGCGATCACGACGGCATCCGGGTCGGCACCCTTGATGGCGGTGTAGGCCACCTTCAACAGCGCGGTATACTGCGCGGCGTCGGGAGCCGGCGCCCAGAAAATACCGGCATTGGGCTCATTCCAGACCTCGTAGTCGGAGACCCGGCCCTGAAAGTGGGTCGCCACCTCGGTGACGAACTCTGCGAACGCGTCGAGGTCTGCCGGACGGCCTTGGTACTGCGCTTGACCGGGCACCGCGGCCCAGTCCGGAGTCGTACCCAGCACACCGAGCACGGTGATGCCGTTGCCCTGGGCGCTGTTGACGACGCGGTCCACGGCGGTCCAGTCGTATGCACCGTCGGCGGGCTCGATTCCCGCCCAGGGCAACATGATCCGAATGGTGGTGATACCGGCGTCCTTGAGCAACCCCATGGCCTTGTCGGTGTCGGTCTGCGAATAGAAGTACATCTGCTGGGCATTGACGGCGATCTCGGTGGGCCGCTGATCGACGGCGGTGGCCGACGGCGGCGCAATCGTGACCCCGACCGTGGCCGTGGTGGTCGCGCCGAACGCGTCGGTGACCGTGACGGTGAACGTGTCCGTATCGTCCCCGGGGGTCACCAGGGCGCGATACCGCGCGTCGACATCCGGGATGTAGGTGAACTTTCCGTCGGACGTCACCGTGGCCGCCCCGAACGCCGGACCGCTGCCCAGGCTGTAGGTCAGCGTGTCACCGTCCGGGTCGTCGGCGGTGACCGTGCCGGTCACGGTGCCGATGGCGCTCGATGTGTCGTCCACGGTCGCTTGGCCGTTGGTCGGCGCGTTGTTCGTGGTCGGGTTCGGGGCGATGGACACATTCACGGATGTCGTTGTGGTGCCTCCGAATCCGTCACCGATGGTGAAGGTGACGGTCTCGGTCTTGGTCGCTGCACTCGCCCCGGCTTTCGAGGCCGCCAACCGGGCAGCGGCCGTCGGCGTGTAGGTGAACGATCCGTCGGCGTTCACGACGACGGCGCCCTTGGTGGTCTTGCCCGCGGTGTAGGTGAGCGTGTCGCCGTCTGAGTCGGTCGCGGTGACCGATCCGGTGACGAGGCCCGAACGGGGGTTGGTGACCGCGATGACGGCTTTCGCCCCAACGGGTTTGACGTTGGCCGCGCCGATCTTGACGTTCACTGTGACCGGCACGAGACCACCGTGGCCGTCGTCCACCGTGACCGTGAAGGTGTCCATCTTCTGGTCGTGGGTGGCGCCGGGCGCCAGCGCGGCGGTACGGGCCGTCGCCGTGGGTGTGTAGGTGAACGCCCCGGCCGTCGTGACGCCGACGGTGCCCTTCGCCGGCTGCCCACTCACCGTGTAGGTGAGCTTGTCCTTGTTGCCGTCGGCGGTCGCGATCGTGCCCTTGACCACACCGGTCGATGCGTTCGGGTTGCCGATGGTCGTGGTGACGGTCGGGATCTTGTTGTCGGGGGTGATGGCCAGCGCGACGGTGGTGGTCATCGTGCCGTACCGACCGTCGGAGACCGTCACGGTGAACGAATCCTTCGTCACCGAGCCGGGCGCGCCGGGCACGGCTGCCGCGTGCCGGGCGGCGGCGGTGGGCGTGTAGGTGTAGGTCCCGTCGGCGTTGAGCACCAACGTGCCCTTGGTGGGCTTGGCGGTCACCGCGTAGGTCAGTGGATCACCGTCGAAATCGACGACGCCGACGCGCCCGGCGAGCGCGCCGGTGGCCGGATTCGACACGGCCGCAACCGGATCATTGAGGAAGGGCGCCTTGTTCTGCGGAACCAGGGACACCACGCGGACGGTGCCGTTGAGGGGATCGGTCACCCACATCTGCGTCCCATCCGGGGTGAGCACCGTACCGGATTGCGCCGATGTCGCGGCGACGCCGCTGTCGGCGACCCCGACGACCGCGCCGTCGCTGGTGCGCAGCGCCGCCACGAGGCCGGTCGAGGTGGTCACCATCAAGGCGCTGCGGTCTTTGGTGAGCGCGATACCGGACAGTGGCTGGCCGAGATCAAGTGTGCCCGTCGTGTGTGCGCCGAGATCGACGACGGTGAGACCACCGCTCGCATCGGCGACGTAGACCAACTTGTGGACCGAGTCGACGGCCAGCCCGACGGGGGTGCCGCCGAAATCGGCGATCGACGTGGCCACCGAACCGGTGGACGAGAACGACGAGATGGTGCCGCCGCCAGTCGCTTTCGCGCTCACCACGAAGATCGTCTTACCGTCGGCACTCACCGCGAGTTCACCGGGTGTCAGGCCCCCGGCGAGGGTGACGGTACCGGCGGTCTTGTTGGTGGATGTGCTGATCTTGGTCACCGTGCCGGTGGCGCCGCTGGCCACGTACACCGTGCTGCCGCTGGGGTTGATGGTGATGGCAGTGGGATTGGTGACCGCAACGGTGGCCTTCACCGTATTGGTCTTGGTGTCGATGACGGTGACGGTGTTACCGGTCGAACTGGACACGTAGAGCCGGGTGCCGTCGGCCTTGACGGCAAGACCGTCGGGACCGGTTCCCGCCGCGAACGTGGTGATGACGGTGTTCGTGGTCGTGTCGAAGACGGTGACTTTCCCGGTGCTGCGATCGGCGACATAGGCCCGGGTGCCCGAGGTGACGACCGCACTGGGGTCGGTGATGTTCGTGACGGTGGCCGCTGTGTAGAACGGCGACGGACTCACCGGGATGTTCACCGGTACCGCCACGGTGTTGACGCCGTCGGAAACGGTGAGCGTCATCCCGACGGTGTCGTCGGTGGGCGTGGCGGAGGCCTCGAACCGCTGGGCCGTGGTGGGGGTGTAGGTGAGCGTGGTCGTCTTGGCGTTGTAGGTCAACGTGCCCGTGGCCGGCGCGTTCCCGATTCCGACGGCGACCTTCTTACCCTCGGGGTCGCTCGTGGTCAGTTTCCCGAGGACGGTGCCGGTGGTCGCGTCGGGCCGGCCCCAGGTGACCGACGCGGTCGGCGGCTGGTTGACCGCGGCGACGGTTTGGCTGGCCGCCATCGCCATGGCGGCGACCTCGGTGGTCGCGTCCTCGGTCGTCCCGACTTCACGTCGGGCCGCACCGAGCATCACCCACCCCAGCGGTGAGTCCGCCAGCGCGCCGCGCAGCGCGCCCAGGAACGACGACGCCACCTGATGAGCGATACCGCTGACCAACGTGCCGAAGGTCTGTACCGGGTTCGGCACAACCGGTCGCGTCACCGCGAGTGCCGCCGGGGCCTCGGCGACCGCCTGTTGCGCCACGGCCGCGGCGACTCTGGCGGTCGACGGCGGCTCATTCTCCGCAGCGGAGCCACCGGTGCTCGCCTGGGCGACGGACCGGCTCGTCACCTTGGCGGATTCGGCGACAGCGGGGCGCGGCGCGGGTGTCGGCTTCTTCTTGGCCTTGGGCTTCGGAGTGGGCTTGGGAGTGGGCACCGAATCGTCGGCACGGGCGTGGGCACCGCCCGAACCGGATACGACCGCACCGGGCGTCACCGCTCCGGTGACCGAACCGGTGGGTTCACCTGTGGTCGTCGGTGTGGTGGTGTCGGCTGCACCTGCCGGCGTGCTGCCACCCGAACCCGAGGACCCGGTGGATCCGGATCCGGCGGTCGTCCCGCCATCCGCCGAAGAGGAGACGGTCGAGTCCTCGGGAGTAGCGGAGGCGATGCCCACCGGCACCCCGACAGCCGACCCGATGCCCAACGCCACGGCCAATGCGCCGACCCTGCCGACGTGTTTGCCATGGCGCAGTTGCATCATCTCTCCCACTGCTCGGTGGCCGTACTGTTGAGCGCGAGCGTTGGCTTGACTCTGCGAAACGACAGCAAGTGTCGCGAGTGTAACTCCAACTTTCCGCCGTCGAGTTCGCTTTGCGCATTTGCTGTAAACGGTTCACCCGGCGAGTTTCACCGGCCGGTTCGACCGGATGGACCGCGCCCCGCAAGCCCGGGAAGCGAGGCTGCCGGCACATCTGGTCCCGGGCGCTCACACAGCTGACTCACTAGCCTTGACGAGATGTCTGCCGGGCCGTCCACACCGCTGCGCGGGCCGGACACCCTGCCGGCCCTCGAACCCGTACCTCGGCAGGCCTCGCTCACGGGCTTGCGGGCGCTCGCCGCCCTGATGGTGGTCGGCACGCACGCCGCGTTCGCCACAGGCGCCCTGAACCTCGGCTACCTCGGCTCGCTGCTGGGCCATCTGGATATCGGGGTGCCGATCTTCTTCGCGTTGTCGGGCTTGCTGTTGTTCCGGCCGTACGTCCGATCGGCGGCCGCCGGTGCCCCGGCGCCCCGGCCGGGTCGCTACGCCCGGGCCCGGATCCGGCGCATCATGCCGGGCTATGCGACCGCCGTGCTGTTCACCTATGTGGTCTTCCTCTACTTCACCCCGGAACCGAATCCCGGCCAGACGTGGCTGGGCTTGCTGCGCCACCTGACGCTGACCCAGATCTACATCGACAACTTCCTGGTGACCTATCTGCATCCGGGACTGTCGCAGATGTGGAGCCTGGCCGTGGAAGCCTCCTTCTACGCCGTCCTACCACTGCTGGCCCACCTGCTCATGGGACGGCGGTGGCGGCCCGGTCCGGTGCTGGCCGGCCTCGGCGCGCTCGCCGCGATCGCGCCGCTGTGGCTGCTCCTGGCATCGCGCACCGACTGGCTGCCCAACTCCGCAGGCATGTGGCTGCCCGCCCATCTCGCCGCGTTCGCGGCCGGAATGGCACTTGCGGTGCTGCAGGAGAACGGGATCCGGGTACGCGCGGTGGCCACCCTCCCGGCTGCGGCAGTGGCCTATCTGGTCGCCGCCACGCCGGCCGGTGCGCATCCGGTGTCCAGGGCGCTGTGCTACGCGGCCGTCGCGATGCTGGTCACCGCTCCACTTGCGCTCGGCGATACCGGACGGTGGACACGGCTGCTCGGCAGCCGGCCGATGGTGTGGATCGGCAACATCTCCTACGAGCTGTTCCTGCTGCACGTGGTGATGATGGCGATCACGATGCACCTGGTGCTGGGGTGGCCACTCTTCACCGGCTCGACACTGGTGCTCGTCATCGCGACACTGGCCACCACCGTGCCGCTGGCGTGGTTGCTGTGCGAAGCCACCGGGACCCGAAAGCCATTGGACGCCAACATCGGCCGGCGCGGATCTAGCTGAACTCCTGCACCGCCTCGGCGACGCGGCGCAACTGTCCGGTATCCGAGGACGTCGGGATGAGATGCACTTCGTCGGTGCCGATCTCGGCGAACCGGTGCAGCACCTCGGCCAATTCGTCCTCGGTGCCGGCCCACCCGGTCGTCGGCGCCATGGCGTCGACGTACTCGGCCGGGATCCAGTTCATGTACCGCCGCAGGTGGTGGTGCACCTGGGTGCGGGCGGTGTCGTGGTCGCCGAGGGCGAACCAGAACGAGGTGGCCAGGTGCGGCGCCGGCCGTCCGGCCTGCGCCCACGCGGTCCGGGCGACATCGAAGAGCTCGTTCTGTTTGTCCACGTCGAGATCCATGGTGATACCGGCCAATCCGGCCGCCCACGGCGCGGCGCTGCGCACCGTCTTGGGGCCGATCGTGCCGACCAGAAGCTCCGGGCCACCGGGTTGCACCGGTGCGGGCCCCACCGGTAGCACCGAATCGGTCACTTTCTCGCCGTTCCACACCCGCTTCATCACCGCCACCCGGTCGGCCATCTGCCGCATGGTCTGGGTTGCCGGGTCCGCACCGGCGGCGACGTAGTCCTCATTCCGCCCACCGACCCCGAGACCTACGGTGAGCCGGCCACCACTGAGCACGTCGCCGGTCGCGAGTCCTTTGGCCAGCAGCACGGGGTCGTGCAGCTGGGGTACCACCACCGTGGTCACCAGGCGCACCCGCTCGGTCCAGGCCGACAACGCCCCGAGCAGGGTCAGTGAGTCCGGGTTGTCGAACGCGATGCGCTCGCCCCAGCACAGCGACGAGAACGGTCCTTCGTCGATGACCTTCGCCCACTCTTTGAGCACCGCCGCGTTCAGATCCGGCTCCATGACCGGCATCGTCATTCCCACATGCACGTCGGGGATTCTGGCACGGACGCGGACTGCCAGTATGTGGTCATGGCGATCTCCACGACATCCATCGCACATGTGCGGCTCACGGTCACCGATATCGAACGCTCGCGGCAGTTCTACGAGGGTGTCTTCGGTTGGCCCGTACTGGTGGAATTGCCGCCAGGTGCCGACGCCGCGACACGAGAGGCGCTGGCGTTTCTCTACGGCGGGGTCATCTACGACCTGGGTGGCGCCCTGATCGGGTTGCGGCCGGTCGGCGACGGCGACTTCCACGAGGACCGCACCGGCCTGGATCATCTGGCGTTCCGGCTGGCCGACCGCGCCGCCCTGGACGCGGCGGGCGAACATCTGGACGCGCTCGGTATCGCGCACGGGCCGGTCAAGGACATCGGGCCGGCCTACATCCTGGAGTTCCGCGATCCCGACAACATCGCACTGGAACTCACCGCACCCAAGTAACCGGGGGTTATCCCCCGCCCGGTTCGGCGGAAAACGTGGTGTCGCCGGACGTCGACTGTCCATAGGTTGGACCCATGGTCGCAATCTGGTCGAGCACTGCAGACGACACCGTCGATACCGTCGATGACACGACGGCGGTCCACCGGTGGCGTGATCTCGGGGTGATCCCCACCGCGTCGATGGTCACCGGCGCCGCGCTCGCCACCGTGTGGTTGTGGATTCCGTTGTCCATCTTGGTGATCGGCATCTCGTCCATCCCGTCGGTGATCGGATTCGTGCTGTCCGCAGTGGTGTTCGTCTACCTGATGCGGGGCGTGGAGTGGGTCGAACGGGTGCGCAGCGAGGCGGTGTTCGGCCTGCACATCCCCGTGCCGCCCCGCGCCATGTCGCCCTACACCGGATTCCAGCGCTGGGCACACCAGCTGTGGCTCGACATCAGCGGCAGCCGGTTCTGGAAAGCGGTGGGCCAGCACTACCTGCGGATGACATACGACCTGCTGGTCTGTGGACTCGCCCTGGCGCTGCTGGCCTTCGCCTTCCTGGCCCCGGCGTTCGCCTCGGCGATCCGGCGCAGCGACGCCGACTCCGGGCTGTCCTTCCTCTCGCCACCGCTGGCCTGGCTGCTGGCCGTGGTCGCGCTGCTCGCCGCGATCGCGCTCCTGGTGTTCGCCCCCGCGGTCGACGCGAAGATCGATCGCTGGCTGCTGGCCGCCTCCCCCACGGCGGCGCTGCAGTCCCAGGTCAGCGCGCTGGCCGACGCGCGGCAAGGTGCGGTGTCCTCGGCGCAGACCGAGCGCCACCGCATCGAACGGGACCTGCACGACAGTGTCCAGCCGCGACTGGTCTCGCTGGCGATGACCATCGGGCTGGCGCAGACCAAGCTGGACACCGATCCGGCCTCGGCCAAAGCCCTCATCGGCGAGGCGCACGCCGATGCGATGAGCGCGCTGGCTGAGCTGCGCAATGTGGTGCGCGGAATCGCCCCGACCATCCTCAGCGACCGCGGGCTCGACGCCGCGCTCTCGGCGGTGGTGCAGCGCACCCAGATCTCGGGCGTGCCGACCACTCTCGATGTCCATTTGCCCGTCAGGCTGCCCGATGAGGTCGAATCGGTCGCCTATTTCGTGGTGGCGGAAGCTCTGACCAATGTGGCCAAACACGCCGGCGCCGGTCAGGCGGTGGTGACGGTGCGCCTGGACGAGGCGGCTCGGGTGCTGCATGTGTCGGTGTTCGACGACGGGTGCGGTGGCGCCGAGATCGGCGCCGACAACGACGCCACCGGCCTGCGCGGCCTGACCGAGCGGGTCCGTGCCGCCGGTGGCACGTTCACGGTGTCCAGTCCGGCGACCGGCCCCACCATCGTGACGGCGGTGCTGCCATGCGGATCGTGATCGCCGAGGATTCGGCCCTGCTGCGCGCCGGTATCGAACGTATCCTCGCCGACGCCGGACACCAGGTCGTCGCCGGTGTGCCGGATGCCACCGGACTACTGAACATCGTCAACTCCGAACACCCCGATCTGGCCATCGTGGACGTCCGGATGCCGCCGACGTTCACCGATGAGGGCATCCGCGCCGCCGCCCTGCTCCGCTCGCAGAACCCGGAGTCCGCGGTTCTGGTGCTCTCCCACTACGTCGAAGAGCGTTACGCCGCCGACCTGATCGCCTCGGATACCAAGGGATTCGGCTACCTGCTGAAGGATCGGGTGGCCGACGTGCCCGCCTTCCTCGATGCGGTCGAGGTGGTCGGCGGCGGCGGAACCGTCCTCGACCCCGAAGTGGTCTCACAGATCCTGGTGCGTTCGCGGCGCCGCGTCGTGCTCGACGAACTGACACCGCGCGAACGGGAGGTGCTGCAGCTCATGGCCGAGGGTAAGTCGAACTCGGCGATCAGTGCCGCACTGCATGTCTCGGTCGGGTCGGCCGAGAAGCACATCGCGTCGATCTTCGCCAAATTGCAGCTGACCCCCGATGACAGCGAGAACCGCCGGGTGCTGGCCGTCTTGCGCTACCTCGAATCCTGAAAGGTACTGCCCCATGAGCATTCTCACCCCGCCCCAGGCACCCGCCGGACCACCCCCGGTGTCCGACGGCGCACGCAACGTCATCCGAGTCCTGCTGGTCGGCATCGCCGTCGTCGTCATCGCGGGTGCGCTCGGCTCCTTCGGAACGCTGGCCTGGGGGCTCAGTGCCTTCCGGGTGGTGACCGACCACCAGACGCTGCCCACCACGATCCGGTCGCTCACCCTGGACACCGCCGATTCCCCGGTGGCCGTGCGCATCACCGCCGACCGCAACGCCACCGAACCCCGCATCGATCTGCGCATGGTGGCCTCCAGCCGCAACAGCAATCAGTACCTGCGAGTCACCAATGACGCCAACGGCACTCATGTCACCGTGGACGGAGCCGCCGACGGGATCCTGGACTTCGGCGATCCAGGCGAGGTCACCGTCACCCTGCCGCCGGAGACCGGGCGCCGGCTCGCGCTGACGGTGCGCCAGAACACCGGCGTGTTGCTCGCCCAGGCCGACCTGGATCAGCTGACCGCGAGCACCTCGGACGGCGCGGTCGTGCTGCGCGGCGCGGTCCGTCGCGTCGAGGTGCGCGCGCAGGACGGGGATATCACCGCGCGGGAACCGATTTCGGTCGGTGAGTCCTTCGATGCGGCCACCACCGACGGTGAGATCGCGGTGAAGTTCGCGGATGTGGCGCCACGCCGGGTGGACGCGGTGACCCGCGACGGTGACATCTCGCTCTCGCTGCCCACCCCCGGCCCCTACCTGGTACACGCCCAGTCCGGTGGGTCGGCCACCGTGCGGGTACCCGAGACCAGCGATGCCGCGCGCGCCGCAGCCCAGATCAATGTCCGCTCCGATGACGGCGACGTGACCGTCGATACGCTCAGATGAGCGCGCCGATGATCTGGGCGGCCGGGCCCGTCGTGATACTCCGGAATCCAGTGCCGGCCCAGATATTGGTGGCCTGCGGGTCCCCGGCCCGCACCGATGCGGCGCGTACCGGACTGGTCAGGTAGTGCACCTCCGGGTATCCCAGCGGCGCCTTCTCGTCATGCTCGTCGATGAACCTGTTGCGTAAACCGCGCGCGTATCGTCCCGAGAAGGCCTTGGTGACAACGGTTTCGGTGAATGCGGGATCCTGCAGCGCGGCACGGTGCACCGGGCTGCTGCCGGCCTCGTCGGCGAGCAGGAAGGCGGTGCCCAGCTGGGCCGCGGCCGCACCGGCGTCCAGCGCCCGGCCCACATCCTGCGCCGTCACCAGGCCACCGGCGGCCACCACCGGTACCCCCGTCGCCGCGAGCACCTCGGCCAGCAGCTCATCGAGGGGTTGAGCGGCCGGGCGGGCGGCGGGATCGTAGGTGCCGCGGTGTCCACCGGCGGCCGGGCCCTGGACCGCCAACGCGTCGACACCCTTGCCCACCGCTTCCTGCGCCTCGGTGAGCGTGGTCACGGTGGCGACGGTCGTGATACCCGCGGCGCGGAGCCGGGCGGACTCCTCGGCGCTGGGCGAACCGAAGGTGAAGGACACCACCTCCGGCCGGATGTCGAGCACGACCTCGAGTTTTGCCGCCCAGTCGTCATCGTTGAACTTCGGCTCGCCCAGCGACACGCCATAGCGTGCCGCCTCACCGGCCAACTCCGCGATGTACCGGTCGATATCGCCGGGTTGCACGGCGCTGGGCTGGGGCGCAAAGAGATTCACCCCGAGAGGTCGCGTCGTGAGCTTACGGGTGGCGGTCAGCCGTTCGGCGAACGTGTCGGCCGAGAGATAGCCGGCCGCGACGAACCCGAGACCACCGGCCTCCGACCCGGCCGCGGCAAGCTCCGGGGTGGACGGACCACCTGCCATCGGCGCCACCAGGATCGGAACCGCCAGGTCGTTCAGGTTGAACTCACCCATCACCTACCGCCTTCGCTTCGTCCGTCTCAGCCGTGACCGCGTTCGGTCTCCTGGCCCAGGTAGTCGGCGGCCAGGGTCGCCACATGGACGGGCAGCTCACCGGTGGCCACATCGGCGAGCGTGGTCTGTTCCAGCACCGAGCGCATGCTGGCGCGCAGCGCCCGCCACACATCGGTGAGCGCCGCGGTCGGACCGGAGTACGGCAGGTCGCCCAGGCCGATATCGCGCACGCTGGCCAGCGGCCCGTCGATACAGCGCAGCACATCGGCGATGCTGATCTCGGCGGCGGGACGGGCCAACTCGTATCCACCGTCGCGGCCGCGGTGACTGCGCACCAGCCGGTCGGTGCGCAGGTCGGAGAGGATGTCCACGAGGAACTGGGCCGGGATGCCCTGCGCCTTGGCCAGGTCATCGGTCTTGACCAGGCCACCGTCGCCGACGGTGGCCAGCTGGACCATGGCACGCACGGCGTACTCCGCCTTCGCCGACATGCGCATACTGCGGATTCTGCCAGGCGCGCCGGTCAGCGCAGCGGCGGCGCCACGTTGCGCACGGTCCCGGTCATGCCGCGCACCGAGTCGGGCACCGGAATCGACGGGTCGCAGTCGGGCGCCTCCTCCGGCGTCCCGTAGGACAGCGATAGCGGTACCACACCCGCCCAGGCACCGGCCTCGACATCGGATTCGGGGTCCTCCGACCAGCCCGCGCTAACCTTGAGCGACCAGTTGTCGGCACCGATCGGCATCCGCAGC
Organism: Mycolicibacterium fluoranthenivorans; assembly: GCF_011758805.1. Classification (NCBI taxonomy): domain Bacteria; kingdom Bacillati; phylum Actinomycetota; class Actinomycetes; order Mycobacteriales; family Mycobacteriaceae; genus Mycobacterium; species Mycolicibacterium fluoranthenivorans. The sequence goes on from NZ_JAANOW010000004.1 coordinate 52,420, forward strand.
GCCACGCTCGCGACCAGCTCTTTGCGGGTACTCGGTCGCAGTTCGGCCACCCGTCCGGGGATGAAGGTGTCCGTCAGGGCGTTCAGGTAGTCGGCTTTCTCCGCCTCGGGGACCGCCTCGAAGGTCCCGAACAGAACGGCACTGCGGTAGCGGAATGAGGACTCGAAACCGCTGCGCGCCACCACCACCCCGTCCAGGGTCGTCACCGACACCGCCGCGGCCGCCCCGTCCTCCAGCGCACGCAGCCACGGCGACCCCGTGGAACCGTGGATCACCAATTCGTCTGCCAGACGTGCGAATCCGATCGGGATCGCGAGGGGATGCCCGTCACGCACCAGGGCGACCGTGGCCAGCGGCGTGCTGTCGAGCAGTTCGTACAGTCCGTCTCGCGAGGTGTCCTGCTTCTCGCGGAGCCGGGTGACACGGGTGCTGGGCGGGGACGTCGGCGACTGGGTGTTCACACCCTCAAGCTTCGCCGATGACGCACGACTGCGCCTGCCATTTTTCTGTCCGCTCCGTCACGACGCGGCCATGGCGTGCCGTGGCCAGTGCTCAGTCCGGGATGCCGGCGCCGTCGGCGACCACCACGGCGAACAAGTCGGACAGCGCCGCCAAGCTGGCCGCCTGGAGGGCCGCCGCGGGCACCGGTCCGTCGACCCCGGGCAGCGAGCGGGTGGCCGTCGCCGCGGCAACCACCGTCGGCGCGAACCCCAGATTGAACGCCCCACGGGCGGTCGAGTTGACGCACATGTGTGTCATGAACCCGGCCAGGATGAGGTTCGTCGCCCCGACGGACTTCAGTTCGTTCTCCAGGTCGGTCTGCACGAACGAGTTCGGGAAATTCTTCACGATCACGGGCTCCCCGCCGCGCGGGGCGACCTGGCCGGCGATCGCACCCGACTCCCCCGCGATGTCATACAGCGAGCCGGGGCCGTCATCGTGCTGGATGTGGATGACCGGAATGCCGGCGCTGCGAGCGCGATCCAGCAGTGCCGCGGCCTCGTCCAGCGCCGCCTGCACACCCTCCAACTCCATCACGCCCTGCGTATAAGTGTTCTGGCAGTCGATCAGCACGAGGGTGGAATCGGACCAGGCCGCGGGCACGGCGGGCAGACTGGCCAATTCACGCAGGGTCGGTCGGGTCATGCCTGCACAGTAGCCAGGCCTCGATGAATTCCGCGTGACCAGGTGCGCCGCCGGTCCGGCGAGTCGGTCACCCTGGCCAACGGGATGGACCAGAGCGCGATCATCCGGAGGTATCCGGGGCGGGCTCGGCCCCGCGGTCGACGGCGGCCAGGGTGAGCGCGCGCACCACGCTGTGGCGACCCAGGTCGACTTTGAAACCGTTCTGGGAAAGGGGTTGTGCGTTCACCATCGCCAGTTGCGCTGCGGTGTCGAACGTGACCGCCGTGGGCGTCTTGCCGATAAGACTTGCCTCGGCCTCGGGGAGTCGCCACGGCATGGCCGCCACTGCTCCCAAGGCCAGGGCGGCGGCGGTGATGACCCCGTCCTCGATGACGAGACCCGCCGCGACCGAGACCAGGGCGAACGCGTAGCTGTGGCGGTCACGGACTTTCAGGTACCAGGAGTGCTCGGCGAAAGCGGAGGGCGGCAGTTCGATCCCGATGATCAGATCGTGTGGGTCCAGCGCGTTGTCGATCTCCGGGGTGCGGCCGGGCAGCACGAAGAACCGATCGATCGGGATGGTGCGCCGCCCCGTCTCGTTCTGCACATGCACGACGGCATCGAGGACGGCCAGCGCGACGGCCATATCCGACGGGTTGATCGCGACGCAATCGGCGCTCGCTCCGAAGATCGCGTGCTCACGGTTGAAACCGTGCCGCGCGGCGCAGCCACTACCCGGGTCACGCTTGTTGCAGGCGGCGAACACCGTCTGCATGAAGTAGGGGCAGCGGGTGCGCTGCAACAGATTTCCACCCGCGGTGGCCATGTTGCGTAACTGGGTGGTGGCGCCGCTGAGGATCGCGTGTGACAGCACCGGGTACTGGGTGCGGATCAGTGGATGGTTGGCGAGTGCGCTGTTGGTCACCCCGGCCTCGACGAACACCCCGCCGGTATCGGTCGAGGTGATCGACGTCAGGCCCAGACGCCGCAGATCGATCACACCGGACGGCTGCTCGACACCCCCCTTCATCAGGTCGATGAGGTTGGTCCCGCCGGCGAGGTACTTCGCTCCCGTGGTCGTGGCCGCGTCGATCGCGTCCCCGATGCTGGACGCGTGCCGGAACTCGAAGGTTTTCACGGACGCCGCTCTCCGGCGACGCTCTCGATCGCGTCGGCGATGTTGGCGTAGGCACCGCACCGACAGATGTTGCCCGCCATCCGTTCCCGGATCTCGGGTGCGGTGAGTCGGGGGCAGCCGGTGATCACGTCGGCCCGGGATCCCTCGAAGGTGGCCATGCTCAGGTCACCTCGCTGGTACTCGGCGAGCATGGCGTGGGCGGAGGAGATCTGCCCGGGTGTGCAATACCCGCACTGGAATCCGTCACAGTCCAGAAAGGCCTGCTGCAGCGGGTGCAGGTCGACGCCGTCGGCGATGCCTTCGATGGTGAGGACATCGCTTCCGTCGACCGACGCCGCCAAGGTCAGGCAGCTGAGTACACGTTCACCGTCCAGCGACACCGTGCACGCGCCGCACAGCCCGTGATCGCACCCCTTCTTGGTCCCGGTCATGTGCAACCGCTCTCGGAGCAGGTCCAGCAACGTCGATCTGATGTCGACCGTCATCCGGTGGGTTTGGCCGTTGATGTGCAGCTCCACCTCGGTCTCACCGCTCATCGGGTGACCTCGTGTCCGCCGGCCGGTACGGGATCATCAGGTCCTCCAAGGTGATCGGCAGGTCACGCAACCGCTTGCCGGTGGCGTGGTGGATGGCGTTGGCGATGGCGGCGGGGACTCCGCAGGTGCCGATCTCACCGATGCCGCGTACGCCGATCGGATCGAGGCCGTAGTCGGGCGCGTCGACGAAGGAGATGTCGAATTCGGGCCGGTCGGCGTGTGTGGGCACGTAGTACTCACCGATCGGCAGTGCCGTCCGGTCGTCGTCGGGCACCTGTTCGAGCAAGGCCATGCCGAGTCCGAAGGTGATACCGCCCATCACCTGATTGCGGGCGAGTTTCGGGTTGAGCACCCGCCCGCAGTCCATCACCGCGACCCACCGGATCACGCTGGCACGGCCGAGGTGCTCGTCGACCTCGACTTCACAGAAGTGCACGCCGAAGGACTGAAACGCCTGCGCGCTCTGGTCCCCCGCGTCGCTGCCGGCGACGAAGGTCAACTGGTCTGCGAAGGCGCCGACCGCCGCGGGTGCGCAGGCGGCGATATCCACCCCGGCGGGGTCGGCGCCGAAGTACGGCGAGTCGGGGTCCTCGGTGAGCAGGACCAGCAATCGGCGCTTCCACTCGGTGGCAGCGGCGAAGACTGCGGAGCCCACGGTAGCGGTGGTCTGCGAGGCTCCGCTGTAAGGTGCGGCGGGGAATTCGGAGTCGCCGGACAGAAAACTCACCCGGTGCATCGGGAGTCCGGTGGCATCCGCGGCGACCTGCGTCATCACGGTACGCACCCCGGTACCGACTTCGTGTGTGGCCGAGGAGAATTCGACATGACCGTCGGCAGACGTCAGCACCCGGCAGCCGGCGGGCATGCGCCGGCCGGGATACGTGGCGGTGGCCATCCCCCAGCCGACCTGGACACCGCCGCGCTGTAGTGAGCGCGGCGCCGCGGGCCGGTCGCGCCAACCGAAGCGCTGCGCCCCTTGTGCGTAGCAGTCGAGCAGATGCTTGCCCGACCACGGCTTGCCGCTGGCCTGATCGAGATCGGCGTGATTGCGGATCCGCAGGTCGAGCGGATCGATGTGCGCGCGCTCGGCGAGCTCATCGATGGCCACCTCGAGAGCGAACAGTCCGGGCGCCTCGCCCGGGCCACGCATGAAACATGGTGTCGGCGCGTTGATCCGGGCCGTCCGGTGCGACACGACCAGGTGCGCGGACTGGTAGAGGAACCGGGTCGACAGTCCTGCCGGCTCGCAGAAGTGCGCGACGGTCGAGGTCTCGGTCACGGTGTGGTGCTCGGTACTACCGATATGTCCGTCGCCGTCGGCGATCAGCGTCACCTCCTGGTGGGTGCGCGGGCGGTGACCCGTCGAGGTGAACATCTGATCGCGGGTGAGTACCAGCTTGACCGGCCGTTGCACCTCCCGGGCCACGACCGCGCACAGGACGACATGCATCCACAGAAAGCTCTTCGACCCGAAGGCGCCACCCACCAAGGGCGACAGGATGCGAAGGTGATCCTCCGGTATCCCGAGGTAGGCGGCCAGGGCCATCCGTTCCCCGGCGATCCATCGCGTGGAGTCGTGGATTGTCAGGTGATCGCCGTCCCACTGCGCGATCGTCGCCGACAGTTCGATGGGGTAATGCGCGTTCCTCGGTGTGGTGTAGCGCGCATCGACGCGCGTGACCGCGCTCTCCGGCAACGGTGCGACACCGCGCTGATCCTGGAGTTTCTCTTCTTCCAGCTTCACGAAATGGTCGGGACGATAACTGCCGTGCCTGATCTGGCCGCCCTTCTCGTCCGGCGCCGTCGGTGCGGCCAGCACCGCGGCAGCGTTCAGCAGTGCGGGCGCGGCCTGATAGGTCAGTTCGAACAGCGATGCCGCGCCGGTGGCGTTCTCCAGGCTGTCGGCGACCACCACGGCCATGTGCTGACCCACATACTGCACCGTCAGATCCGACAGCGGCGGGCGACGCTCCAGCGGCAGGTCGTACGTCAGCTCGTCGGGTAAGACCTTGAGCTCAGGGCAGTTCAGCGGGGTCAGCACATGCAGCACTCCGGGCGCCCGGCCGACCCGGTCGGCACCGGAGCGCAGGGAATCCTCGGTGACATGGCCGTGCGGGATCTCGGATTGCACCAGCACCGCGTGCACCAGACCGGGCACGGCGACGTCGGCGGTGTAGTGGGCGCGACCGGTCACTTTGTCCACGCCCTCGACACGGCTGACCGGTCGCCCCACGCTTTCCGACGCCGTCGGCATATCCTGTGACCTCTCCTCCGTGTCTGCCCACTCCAGCGTCGCCGCGGCGCGGTGCGCCGTCATCAGTCATGTGACTGATGACGGGTGTCCGAGGGTGCTCTCACACTGAAGTTCGCGTCCGAACCGGGGAGGGCAGCGACGTGACGGCGAACCCGCATGGCCTCGCGCTCGACCCTGCCGCGCAGGCGTTCCTGGTATCCGCCGGATCTCACCCGCTCACGCACACCCACGCCGCGGCCGCCCAGCGTGCCGCCTGGGCCGAGCTGCAACGGGATACGTCCGGAACGGACACCGCCGCACAGATCTCCGAACGCTGGACCACAGTCGAGACACCCGACCACGGATCCCTGCGAGTCCGCATCGTCGAGCGATCGGATCGCACCGCCCCTTCGGCGGCAGTGCTGTATCTGCACGGCGGCGGCTGGGTCCGCGGAGACGCCTCGACCCACGACCGGATCGTTCGTGAGTTGGCGATCAGGTCGGGCGCCGCCGTGATCTTCCCCGAGTATGCGCTGTGCCCAGAGGTGCGCTATCCCGTCGCCCTGGAGCAGGCCTACGCCACCGCGCAGTGGGTGATCACCCGCGGCGCCGAGCACGGTCTGGACCCCGCCCGGCTCGCCGTCGCGGGCGACTCCGAGGGCGCCAACCTCGCGATCGCCGTGATACTGCTGGCGTTGCAGCGCAAGTCTTTTCAGTTCCGCCACCTGGTGGCATTCACGCCGGTCACGGACGTGGATTTCGCGACTCCGTCCTACCTGCGCTTCGCGCAGGGCTACGGCCTGCACCGGGACACCATGCAATGGCACTGGGACCAGTACGCCCCGAATCCCCAGGACCGCACGCTGGACACCGTCTGCCCGCTACGCGCCGAGGACCGCGACCTGGCGCGCTTTCCCCCGTCGTTGATCATCACCGCCGAAGCCGATGTCGTCCGTGACGAAGGCGAGGCCTTCTCAGCGCGGTTGCGCGCGGCCGGCGCCGTCTCTGCCGCGGTGCGGTACGAGGGCACGATTCACGACTTCGTGGTGGTGAACGCCCTGCGGGAGTCCGGTGCGGCCAAAGCGGCCACCGCACAGGCGGCGGCCGCGCTGGCTGCCGCGCTCAGCTGGTGAACTCCCGAAGTTCGTGACGCCGCGTCACGCCCAGTTTCGGATATACGTGATAGAGGTGGGAGGCAATGGTGCGCGGCGAGAGTTTCAGCCGCTCGGCAATCTCCCGATTGGTCAGACCCGACGCGGCCAACGCGACGATCTGACGTTCCTGGGCCGTCAACGCGTGCAGCGCATTTCGGGGAGCTGACGCGGTGTCCGGCACCCCGGCCGCGCGCAACTCGGAACGCGCGATCTCGCTCAGGGGTTGCACCCCCAGTCGCTCGAACACCTCCAGTGCGGCACTGAGCAACAGCTTGGCCTCAGCGGGTCGGCGGGCCCGGCGCAACCACTCGCCGTAGTGCAACCGCGCCCGGGCCCGGTCCAGTGGCCACTGTTCGCCCGCCGGGTCGAACACCGCGAGCTTGTAGTGACGTTCGGCCCGGTGCCCGGCCGTCGCGAGTGCCGTGGCCTGATGTTGCAGAAGGCGAAGGCGTGCCGGTGGTTTGACCATCACCTGCCTACTGATCCGGACAAGGAGCGGCGCCACCTCCTCGGTCCGACCACACCGCGTCGCGGCCCAGGCGAGGTCGGCAACCGCGCGGTAGGAGATCACGAAGTGCGCAGGATCGGCATTGCTGAGGAACATCGCCCCGAAGCGCCGGTATGCCTCCTCGAAATCCCCCGATACGACCGCGATCCAGCCCGAGGCGCGCATCAGGGCCACTTCGGTGGCCCGCGGCGGGGCTGCGGACCCCGGGGCGACGGCGCGGGCCTCCTTCAGGGCGGCGCTCGCGCCGTCCACGTCACCCCGGAAGGCGAGCAGTGCGGCGGTGCAGGCCTTGATCTCGCGGTCGACCAACGTGATCGACCGGACGGCGCTGATCGGGGCGGCGGCGGTGAGCAGGTGCGTCAACTCTTCCCATCGACCGGTGTCCAGCAGCGCCCACGCCAGCGGCGCCAGCGCGAAGGTGAACCCGCGCAACCCGTCCAGACTCGCCACATCCCCGACGACGATGCCGAGCTCCTGCGCCGCGACGGCCGTGTCCTCGCTGGAATAGGCCATCGCACCGGCGATCAACCGTCGTGCCATGTTCGCCGGCGTTCCGGGCTGCGGTCGCAGCAGAGCGCGGTCGAACACGCGAGGCCGGGCACCGGCCGAACCAGCCGTCTCGGCGTACATCGCGATATGGGCCCGCTGCAGCGACGCGACGCCCACCGGGAACGGCAGCGAGAACCGGCTTGCCACGGTGGGTAATTCGAGGGTTTCCAGCCACCGACGGAGGTCCCGGCGATGGTCGAGTTCCCCTGAGTAGTACGCGGCGCCCGCTGCCGCGTACAGCAGCGCCAACTCCAGGTGCCGGTCGACGGGGCGCCGGCCATCGAGGATGGACCGGACGGTGTCGACCGCTTCGGTGGGACGCGCGTATTGCAGCAGCGCGGAGGCCCGGGTCAGCGCGGCGAACCCGGCGACATCGGCGTCCTGGGCCTCCCGCAGCGGCACGTCGGTGAGCGCCATGGCCCAACCTGGATCGCCCCCGAAATTGGCCGCACTGGCAGCCTGGGCGTACCGGCGAGCCGCGTCACCGCGCTGCGGACTCATCTCGGCCGCCCGTTGCAGTGCGCGCGCCAGCTCCAATTCCGTTCCCGGACAGGACGATATGGTGGCCGACTGTTCCAGCGCCTGGGCAATCTCCTCATCCGGACCGGGTGCAGCGGCGGCGAGATGCCACGCCCGCAGACTCTCCTTCAGCCCTGGGGTGGCGGCCAGCGCCACGTGAGCGGCCCGCTGCATGCCCAGGTCGCCGGCGGCGTATGCCGCCGACCGGATGATCGCGTTGGCGAAGATCACGCGCCGGTCGTCGGTGAATTCGACGATGCCGGCGGCGCGGGCGGGTTGCCAGTGGGCGAAGTCGTCCGCGCGGCCGGCGGCCCGGGTGATCGCATCGATGCTCTCGTACCCGGTGGCGGCCGCCGCCACCAGCAGCAGCTTCCGGGTGTCGGCGGGCAGCGCGGCGATCTGGTTGACGAAGACCGGATGGTGCCCGGCCAGTTCGTTCATGGTGGCGCCGTGGAACGTCCTGGTCTTGTTGCGGCCATAGGCGCGGGCCAACTCGATCAACGCCAGCGGATTGCCACGCGACCAGCGGATCACCTCGCCGCGCACGCTGCGATCCGGTTGATGTGGTTGCACGTCCAGCAGTTCGGCCGACGACGCCGCCGAAAGCGGTGGCACGTCGATGCTGTCGATGGACCTTGCCACGCCGCCGAGCACGTCGCGGCGCCGTGCGGTGAACAGTGCCCGGACCCGTGTGCCCGCCAGCTGCGCGACCAGGGCGAAGAGAAATTCGCCCGCATCGCTTCCCCATTGGTCGATATCGTCGACCAGCAGGACGGTCGGCGCGGAGGTGGCCTCCAGCAACGCCACCACCGCGTCGGCCAGCGGCGCCGCATAGGCGTGCGGGGTCTCGCCGCCGTCGAACAGGTTGCGCAGTACCCGCTGCAGGCCCCACGGCAGCTGCTCGCAGTGGTGGCGAAGCGGCCACAACACCGTGGCCAACCGCACATGCACGGGCGAACTGGACGCGCCGGCGAGCCACAGCACCTGCACGCCGTCATCGGCGCCGGCGGCTGCGCGGCGCAGCAGTGCGGTCTTGCCGATCCCCGCCTGCCCGATGACCAGGAGCGCGGGCGGTGCTCCGGGTGCGTTGTTCACCACCGCCGAAAGTGCGGCGATGACGCAGTCTCGACCGATGAGACGCGGCGCACTGTGCACCACTGTCATCGCCACAACGCCTCGGTGAGAAACCACGCTCCCTGTTCGATGGCAGCCCGGGTGGGCGGCGTGTCGGCCAACTGCTTGAGGACGACGAAATCGTGCACGGTGCCCAGGTAGCGCAACGCCGTCACGTCGACTCCCGCGGCGCGCAACTTCGCCGCGAAACCCGCCCCTTCGTCGCGAACCACATCGGCCTCTGCGGTGACGACCATCGTCGGCGGCAGACCGGCCAGGTCCTCAGTCGCGGCGTACAACGGTGACACGGTGGGACATTCGGGGTCGTCATCGCAATACTGCTGCCAGTACCAGGCCTGTTCGTCGCTACTGACCAGATAGTTCGCACCGAAGATGCGGTGGGACTCGGAGCGGCACAGTGCATCCGTGGGCGGGTAGTAGACGAGTTGCGCCCGAAGGCGCGGCCCGCCGCGGGATTTGGTCAGCATCGCCACCGCGATCGCCAGTGTCGCGCCCGCACAGTCACCGGCGATCGCGAACTCCCTCGCGTTCAGTTCGAGATCGTCGGCGTGGGCATGGATCCACCGCAGCATGGCGTAGCACTCCTCCAGCGCCACCGGGTAACGCGCCTCCGGGGTGCGGCTGTACTCGGGTACCACCATCGACACCCGGCACCTGAGGGCGAACTCGGCGATCACGTCGGCATGGGTGTCGGCATCACCGAACATCCACTGGCCGCCGTGCAGGTAGAAGACCGCGGGCAGTCGACCGTGCACTCCCTGCGGGCGCACGATCCAGAACCCGGTGAGCCCCGACGGTCCCACCGGTGCGGTGTGGAACCGCGCGACCGTGCCGACCCGATCTAGGCCGGACTGCTGGGCCTCCCGCAACGCCACCCGTCCGTCTTCGGGGCCGAGGTCACGCATGGTCGGCGGGATTCTCATCGCGGCCAGCAGGCGGGCGGTCGCCGGATCGAGGACCACCCCGCCGGAGTGCTGATGGGAGCTCACTGGTTGCGCCTTGTCGCCAAGACGCGGTCATCGTGACCGCGTCATCCTCGAATGATAGGCCCGGGCCACCACACCGGCTCGGCTTCCGCAGGCGGGAGACCCCTCAGTCATCCGACTGATGACGAGAGCGTGGGTGCCGACGGACACTCGAGCAATTGGTGGCTGGCAGGTAGCGCTGGGGTACCACTGGCGGTCCCCTCGATTACCGGCAGCGTCCATGACAGACCGCCGGTAGGTCGGCGACAGTGAACGACAACACCACGCAGGAGGAACCGCATGAGCACGATCACGACCACCGACGGCACCGAGATCTTCTACAAGGACTGGGGTCAGGGCCAACCCATCGTCTTCAGCCACGGCTGGCCGCTGTCCTCCGATGACTGGGACAACCAGATGCTGTTCTTCCTCTCGCACGGCTACCGCGTCGTCGCGCACGACCGGCGCGGCCACGGACGGTCCACCCAAACCCCCGGCGGACACGATCTGGATCACTACGCCGATGACCTGGCTGCCCTGGTAGAAGCACTCGACCTGCACGATGCCATCCATGTCGGCCACTCCACCGGCGGTGGTGAAGTCGTCCGCTTCCTGGCGCGGCACGGTGCCCAGCGCGCCGCGAAAGCCGCACTCATCAGCGCAGTTCCACCGCTCATGGTGCAGACCGAGGCCAACCCCGAAGGCCTGCCCAAATCGGTGTTCGACGACTTGCAGGCCCAGTTGGCCGCCAACCGCTCGGAGTTCTACCGGGCGCTTCCGTCGGGGCCGTTCTACAACTACGACAAGCCGGGCGTGCAGTCGTCGGAAGCCATCATCGAAAACTGGTGGCGCCAGGGCATGATGGGCGACGCACTGTCGCACTATGACGGAATCGTCGCGTTCTCGCAGACCGACTTCACCGAGGATCTCAAGAAGATCACCATCCCCACCTTGGTGATGCACAGCGTGGACGACCAGATCGTGCCCTACGTCGCGTCCGGGCCGAAATCCGCTGCGCTCCTGCAGAACGGGACCTTGAAGACCTACCGCGACAACTTCCCGCACGGTATGCCCACCACCCACGCCGACGTCATCAACGCCGATCTGCTGCACTTCCTGAAGCTCTGATCGGCAAACGGGATGCCACACCTGCCCCACCCGCAGCGCGACGCAGGGGCGGTGCACTGACGTGCATTGCCTCATCATCGGCGGCTCCCTCGGCGGGCTTGCCGCCGCCCATGAGATGCGGTGGACCGGAGCCGATATCGCGGTCTACGAACGCTCCGTCGACCGCACCCAACCGCGCGGCGCGGGCATCGTCATGCAGCCCGAAGTCGCCGAACTGCTCGCGAAGATCGACAGGTCGGTGCCCTCGGTCAGTGTCGCCTTGTCCGAACGCCAACAGTTGCACCGGCACGGCGAGCCGCACCGATACTCGGCACCGCAATGGATGACGGCGTGGGACACCCTGTATCACGCCCTTCGTGAACCTCTGGGCGGCGAGAGTGTGCGGATGAACAGCACGCTGACCGGCCTGAGCCTCGACGCCGGGCGGGTCACCGCGGGATTCGGCGACGGCCACGAATCGACAGGCGATTTCGTGGTCGGCGTCGACGGGATCGGCTCCACCACACGACAGTTGCTCACCGGCCGCAGCGATCTGAAGTACAGCGGATATGTGGCCTTCCGGGGGCTGGAACCCGAGGCGGATGTACCCGAACACCTGCTGGCGCTGCTCGCGGGGCGGTTCACCATGTTCGCCGTCCCCGGCCTGCAGATGCTGTGCTACCTGGTGCCGGGTGCGGACGGGCAACGCGCCGCCGGTGAGCGTCGCGTGAACTGGGTCTGCTACGTCAACACCGCGGCGGCCCGACTCGCCGAGCTGATGACCGGGCGTTCGGGCCAGCGGTTCGACCAGTTCCTGCCGCCCGGCGAGCTCACCGAACAGTCCCAGACCGCCCTGCTCGAACTCGCAGCGCGTGAACTGCCACCGCAGCTCGCCGAATTGATCGGGGTGTCACGAGTTTTCCTGCAGCCCGTCTTCGACCTTCCGCCCGCACAGATGGCGGCCGACCACATCGCCTTGATCGGTGACGCGGCAGGTACCGTCCGCCCGCACACCGCGTCGGGAACCTCGAAAGCGTTCGGCGACGCCGCCGGATTGGCCGCCGTGCTCACCGGTTGGCGGCCCGGCTCCGCGTTACCCGTCGGTGCGCTACGTGGCTGGGAACATGCGCGCCTGTCTCATCTGCGGGCGGTGGCGGCCGGCGGCATCCGACTGGCCGGCCAGTCCGCTCTCGGACCCGGCGGACCGCAATACCTGACCGCCGAAGAGAGGATCCGATGACGGGGTCGATCAGCGCCGACCATCAGGAGTGGACGATCGTCGACTGCGAAGACCTGGGGGTTATCAAGGTGCGCCTCGTCAGGCCGACGGCGATCACCGATCCCGTCCCCGCCATCGTCTTTCTCCGCGGCGGCGACCTCTTCCCCGAAGCAGCGGGCTCACGAGATCGGTTGGTGCAGCAGCTGGTCCTGCAGACCGGCGCCACGGTGGTCTGCCCGGACTACGGTTCCGTCTGGAGCGCCAGGTATCCCCGGACCGTCGAGCAGATCTACGCGGTATGCCGATGGGTGCTCGCGCACGGCGCCGCCCACGGCATCGACCCCACCCGGATGGCGATTGCCGGTGACTCCGCGGGCGCCACCCTGGCGATCTCGGTCGCCCTGATGTCGGTACAGCGCAACGAGTTCGCGCTCAGGTTCCTCGCGGCCTTCTGCCCCCTCGCCGACCCGGGCCGCGATACGCCGTCGCACCGGCTGTTCGCCGACGGGTACCTGCTGTCCAGCGCCACCGCAGGGCAATGGTGGCGGCACTACAGCGCGGACCGGCCGACCCCGGAGACCTGGGGAGCCGGTGCGCATCCCGCACACTTCGCCGGCCTGCCCCCGACGCTGATCATCACCGCCGAAGCCGACCCGGTCCGCGATGAGGGCGAGGCCCTGGCCGCCCTGCTCCGACAGGCGGACGTGCCCACGACGTCGGTCCGCTACGGCGGCACGGTCCACGACTTCGTCGCCCTCGATTCGCTGGCCGAGACCGAGTCGGCGAAAGCCGCACTGCGGCAAGCCACCTCGTTGTTGGCGCTGGCCCTGGGCTGTTCGGCGACATCGGGTGTCAACCCCGCCGCACCACCGCTGACCGACGGTCAGTGGGATGTCCTGACCTCCTACGGCACCCGACACGACGTCCGCTCGGGCGAGACCCTGTTCCAGGCCGGCCAGGCCGGATGCGACATGATCGTCGTGGAAGCCGGCACCGTGGAGGTGGTCCGCCGCGCCACTGCCGACAGCGCGGAAATGCTGGTGGCGCACTACGGTCCCCGGCAGTTCACCGGGGAGCTGAACCTGCTGACCGGGCAGGCCACCTATTTCGATGCCCGCGTCGCCACCGCGGGCACCATCGTGCGGATCGATCCGCGCGAATTCCGCCGCCTGATGGATGAGCAACCGGATCTCTCCGATGTCATTCTGCGGTCCCTGGTGGCGCGGCGCCAGAATCTGCTGACCCGCCAGGCCGGCACCGTCGAGATCCTTGCCGGTGCACCGTCGGCGCACACCCTCGCCCTGCACACCTATCTCGACCGCCTGCAGTTGCCTTTCACATGGACCGATCTCCGCTCCGAGGCCGGCGCTCGCCTGGCGCAGGGCACCGGCCTGTCCGCCGCCGACCTGCCTGCGGTCGTCACCGCCGAATCCGTGATTCGGCGGGCCACCCCCGAACGGCTCGCGCAGGCGTTCGGCCTGGCCGGTGGCGCATTCGAGAGCGGCGACGTCGACGTGGTGGTCATCGGTGCGGGACCGGCGGGCCTGGGCGCGGCGGTATACGGGGCGTCTGAAGGGTTGCGCACCCTGGTCCTGGATTCGGTCGCGCCGGGCGGCCAGGCCGCCAACAGTTCACGTATCGAGAACTACCTGGGATTCACCTCCGGTCTCAGCGGTGCCGAACTGACCGGGCGGGCCGCCATCCAGGCGCAGAAGTTCGGAGCTCGTATCGACTCGCCGCGACGGGTGGTCGGCGTGCAGGCAGCCGCGGGACGGATCGAGGTACACCTGGCCGATGCCACCGTCATCACCACCGGTGCGGTCGTCATCGCCACCGGCGCACGCTATCGATCGTTGCCGATCGAACGGTGGACCGACTTCGAAGGTGCGGGAATCTACTATGCCGCAACAGAACTGGAGGCCCGCCGGTGTACCGATGCGCCGGTCACGGTCGTCGGCGGCGCCAACTCGGCCGGTCAAGCAGCGCTGTTCCTCGCCGATCGAGGGAGTGCGGTCGATATCTGCGTCCGAAGTTCATCGCTGACGGCGAGCATGTCGGCGTACCTCGCCGAACGCATCGTGGCGCACCCCAGGATCACCGTGCACACCCGCACCGAGGTGACCGGGCTGGCCGGCGCCGACCACCTCACCGCGATCATGACGACCTCGACCCGCAACGACGGGCAGGCGATCCGCACCGAGCGCGATTGTGTCGGGCTGTTCTGTTTCATCGGCGCCGCCCCGGCCACCGACTGGCTCACCGGTGTCGCGCTCGACGATCGCGGCTTCATCCTCACCGATGCCCAGATACCCGCCGACTCGTTGGGACCCGAATGGGCCGCACTCGGTCGGCGACCGCTTCCGTTCGAGACGAGCGTCCCGGCCATCATGGCGGTCGGCGACGTGCGGGCCGGCTCGATCAAACGGGTTGCCGCGGCCGTCGGCGAGGGGTCGAGCGCGATCAGCTCCGTACACGCTGCCCGAGCGATCCGAGCCACCGGGTGACCGGTCCCGGCCGGACAGCTGAGGTCAGCCTGCCGTGACCGCCAGCACCGCGGCGGCGAGCTCCGGCCGGCACACCACCAGATCGGGCAGGCGTACGTTGTCCTGGTTGTAGACCAGCGGGGAGCCGTCGATCCGCGAGGTGTGCAGACCCGCAGCGCGCGCCACGGCGACCGGCGCCGCGGAATCCCACTCGTACTGCCCGCCGGCGTGTACGTACACATCCGAGATTCCTTGCACCACGGACGCCACTTTTGCTCCCGCCGAACCCAATTCGACCAGGACGCCGCCGAGCGCGTCGCGGACGGCGAGCGCCACGGCGGGCGGCCGGGTCCGCGAGACCACGATGCGCGCGACGTCCGGGGCTGCGGGCGGGGCGGCCACCGTCGGGGTGGCCAGCGTGACACCCTGGGCCGGCAGCGCGACCGCACCCGCCACCAGGTCGCCGGCCTGCCACAGCGCGACATGCACGGCCCAGTCCTCACGACCCAGTTCGGAGAACTCCCGGGTGCCGTCGAGCGGGTCGACGATCCAGACCCGATCGGCGGTCAGCCGGGCCTTGTCGTCGGCACCCTCCTCGGAGAGCACCACGTCGGCAGGCCTGTGCCGGGCCAACGCGGCGACCAGGAAATCGTGAGACCGCTTGTCCCCGGCGGCCTTCCGTTCCGCTTCGCTGCCGTCGGCGAGATCGCTGCGCACACCGAGCAGGAGCCGGCCGGCCTCGGTCGCCAGCTGCGCGGCCAGCTCGTGATCGGATTGGCTCATGCCCGCTTACCTAACAGGTCGATCACCTGTTGCGCCAGTTCGTCCGGGGTGTAGTCGGGCGTCAGCCGCAGATCCGGATCCTTCGGCCGCTGGTAGGGACTGTCGATACCGGTGAAGTGGGTGATTTCACCACGGCGAGCTTTAGCGTAGAGACCCTTCGGATCACGCCGTTCGCAATCGGCCAACGGGGTGTCGCAGAACACCTCGAAGAAGTCGTATCCACGTTCGGCGTGCACTCGGCGGGCCAGCTCGCGATGCTCGGCCAGCGGGCTGATGGCGGGCACCAGCACGATCTGGCCCGAGTCGGCGAGCAGCGTCGCAATGTGTGCGAGCCGCCGCAGGTTCTCGGCCCGATCGTCCATGGAGAATCCCAGATCGGCGTTGAGGCCATGTCGCAGATTGTCACCGTCGAGCACATAGGCCGGCCGGCCGGCGGCCAGCAGCTTCTGCTCGACAAGCATGGCCACCGAGGACTTTCCGGAACCCGACAGCCCGGTGAACCACACCGTGGAACCCTTCGACAGGCGATCGGCCGCGGTCACCAGGTTCTGGTGGCGCACCGCGTTCGGGCTGGCCGCGCGGGTGGCGGCGGGCGCCGTGGAGCGCACCATGCCGGCGGCGACGGTGCTGTTGGTGTCCGGGTCGATGAGGATGAACGACCCGGTGGCCGCGTTGCGCGAGTACTCGTCGAGCAACAGTGGAACCTGGGTGCGCAGCGTGACCCGGCCGAGTTCGTTGAGCTTCAACGCCGTCGCGCTCTTGTCGCGATGCAGGGTGTTCACGTCGAGCCGGTAGTCCAGTGCGGTCACCTTCGCACGGGTGGTGCGGGTGGTGTGCTTGATGAGGTAGTCGCGGCCCGGTTCCAGAGCGGCCGCATCGGCCATCCAGCACACGGTGGCGTCGAACTCACTCGTGACATCCGGCTGGTTGTTCGGCCTGGCGATCATGTCGCCCCGCGAGATGTCGATGTCGTCGGCGAGGCTGATCGACACCGCCATCGAGGTGAATGCCTCGTCCACCGGACCGGACGGACCCGAGATCTCGGTGATGCGACTGGTTTTTCCGGCCGGCAGAACCACCACCTCGTCACCGGGTCGCATGACACCACCGGCGATGGTGCCCGCGTAGCTGCGGTGATCGGCATGCTCGCGGGTCTGCGGCCGGATCACGTACTGCACCGGGAATCGGACGTCGACCAGGTTGCGGTCACCGGCGACGTAGACCTCTTCGAGGTGGTTCAGCAGGGCCGGGCCCTCGTACCAGGGCGCCACATCGGATTTGGTGACCACATTGTCGCCATTGAGCGCCGACAGCGGGATGGTCGTGACATCGTGAATGTCCAGGCGCGCCGCGAACTCGTGGAAGTCGTCGCGGATCTTGTTGAACCGCTGCTCATCCCAGTCCACCAGGTCCATCTTGTTGACGGCCAGGACGATGTGCTGGATGCCCAGCAGCGAGGCCAGGAAGGCGTGCCGACGGGACTGCTCCAGCAACCCATGCCGGGCGTCGACCAGCACGATCACCAGCTGCGCCGTCGAGGCGCCGGTCACCATGTTGCGGGTGTACTGCACGTGCCCGGGGGTGTCGGCGATGATGAATTTGCGCTTGGCGGTGGCGAAGTAGCGGTAGGCGACATCGATGGTGATGCCCTGCTCCCGCTCGGCGCGCAGACCATCGGTCACCAAAGCCAGGTCGGTGTAGTCGTTTCCGCGTTCCTTGGAGGTGCGCTCGACGGCCGCGAGCTGATCCTCCATGACGGCCTTGGAGTCGAACAGCAGCCGGCCGATCAGCGTCGACTTACCGTCGTCGACGGACCCGGCGGTCGCGATGCGAAGAAGCGTTGCCATATCAGAAATACCCCTCGCGCTTGCGATCTTCCATACCTGCTTCAGAGATTCGGTCGTCGGCGCGGGTCGCGCCACGTTCGGTGAGGCGGGACACCGCGGTCTCGGCGATCACCTCGGAGACGGTGCCCGCCAACGATTCCACGCATCCGGTGCAGGTGACGTCACCGACGGTGCGGAATCGCACGGTCTTCTCGACGACCGGCTCGTCCTTGCGTGGCTGCAGGAACTTGTGCACCGCCAGCAGCATCCCGTCACGTTCGAACACCTGGCGCTGGTGTGCGTAGTAGATGGACGGCAGCTTGATCTTCTCGGCCCCGATATAGGACCAGATGTCGAATTCGGTCCAGTTCGAGATGGGGAACGCACGGATGTGCTCGCCCTTGTGGTGACGGCCGTTGTACAGGTTCCACAGTTCCGGTCGCTGCGCTTTCGGATCCCACTGCCCGAACTCGTCGCGGAAGCTGAACACCCGCTCCTTGGCGCGGGCCTTCTCCTCATCGCGCCGCGCGCCACCGAAGGCGGCGTCGAACTTGTTCTCCCGGATGGCGCGCAGCAGCGTGAACGTCTGCATCGGATTGCGCGACGGGATGGTCTCGACGACGCGGCCGGCGTCGATATCGTCCTGCACCTTGGCGACCACGAGGCGCACCCCGTGCTGGGCGACCAGTTCGTCGCGGGCAGCCAGCACCTCGTCGAAGTTGTGGCCGGTGTCGACATGCATGACCGGGAACGGCAGCCGGCCGGGCGCGAACGCCTTGATGGCCAGGTGCAGCATGACGATCGAGTCCTTGCCCCCGGAGAACAGCAGGACGGGCTTCTCGAACTCGGCGGCCACCTCGCGGATGATGTGGATGGCCTCGGCCTCCAGCGCGCGCAGGTGGCTCAACTCATAACGAGCCGCCGCCGGGTCCAGGTCGGTGGGGGCACTCATCGCATCTCCATAAAGTTGGTAGAGATGACCAAGATTGCAGACATACCCCGGAATCTAACGGGTGCACCGGGGCAGTGTCAATGTTTCTGCGCGGTTGCTGTGCGTCGGACGTGCGGAGATCAGCCCGCGCCACTGACGTGCGCGCCGGCATTGCCCGGCAACCGCAGCGACTCCACCAGCGTCACCGCCATCAACGCTCCGAACACCAGGTAGGTCAGCGAGTAGGAGGTCAACTGACTCAGCAGCAGGGCCGCCAGCGCGATACCCAGGCCGGCCGCCAGTTCCTGCACCGCCGCGTTGAGCGTGTTCGCATGCGTGAGTCGGTCCCCGTCGACGTCGGAGAACGCCAGGCTGTTGTAGGCCGTGAACCCGACCGATCGCAGCGCACCACTGACGTAGAGCACCGCCGCGATGAGCGCCACCGGCACACCCGGCCGGAGTGCGGCCAGCAGGCCGAAACAGCCCACCGAGGCCACCCCGTTGACCAGTAGCACAGTGCGGATGCCGAATCTGCGCATCAGCGGTGTCGTCGCCGGTTTGATGGTGAGGTTGCCCGCGAAGAGCGCGGCCACCATCAGACCCGCCGCGAACGGAGTCCATCCGAACTCGAGCTGGAACTGCAACGGCAGGAGGAACGGCACCGCCGTGATGACCATCCGGTACAGCGATCCCGCCGACACCGTGATCCGCAGGGTTCGCACCTTCAGCACCCGCAGCGCCACCAGAGGCGCCTCGGTGCGCAGCAGATGCCAGACCGCCGTCATCAGAAGCGCCAGCGCGGCCACACCGCACCCGCCCACCAGCAGCCAATCGGTGCCGCTGACCCGAATGCGCTCCAGGGCGATCAGCGCCGTGGCGATCCCGCCGCCCGACAGCAGGATGCCCGGCCAGTCCAACGGGGTCCGCCCGGGTGCGGGATCACCGCGAACGAGCTTGAGCGCCAACAGGAAACCGATGATGCCGAGCGGGATGTTGACCAGGAAGATCCAGCGCCAGCTGCCGACGGTCGCAATCGCGCCGCCGAGCACCGGTGCCAGCACCGGAGCCGCGAGTGCCGGCCAGGTCAACAGCGCGATCGCCCGCACCAAGTCGGCCTTGCCACTGAACCGCAACACGGCCAGCCGGCCGACCGGCACCATCATGGCTCCGCCGACACCCTGGGCAATCCGCATCCCGACCAGCATCGGCAGCGACACGCTCAGCGCGCAGCCCACCGAGGCCAGCGTGAAGATCGCGATGGCGGCGATGAACACCCGCCGGATACCGAAGCGGTCGGCCATCCAACCGCTGGCCGGGATGAGCACGGCGACGGTGACCAGGTAGGCGGTGATCGCCACGTTGACGTCGATGGCACCGACCCCGAATTGGGCGGCCATCGCGGGGATCGCCGGTGTCAGGATGCTGGCGTCCAGGATCTCCATGAAGAACGCACCGGCGACCAGGAGCGCCATGCTCCGGGGAAACGGCGGACTTTCAGGTGCACCCACACCGAAAAGGTAGTGAGTTCAGTTGTTTAAGACAAAGTCGATCCGTCGCCGTGCGGCGGGCTAGCGGGTCACCTCCTCGAGGCGGCCCGTCGCGACATCGAAGATGAAGCCGCGCAACGATTCGTGCTTGGTGACGAACGGGCTGGCCTCGATCCGGCGCAGCGACTGGCGCACATCCTCGGCCACATCGGGGAACGCTTCGGCGGCCCATTCGGGTTTGAGGCCGATCTCGTCCTGGATGCCCCGCTTGAAGTCGTCGTCGGTGAAGGTCAACATGCCGCAATCGGTGTGGTGGATCAAGATGATCTCCCGGGTACCGAGCAGGCGCTGACTGATCGCCAGCGAGCGGATCTCGTCATCGGTGACCACCCCGCCGGCATTGCGGATGACGTGTGCCTCACCCTCGCCCAGTCCGAGGACGCGGTAGACGTCCAGGCGAGCGTCCATGCAGGCGAGCACGGCGACATGCTTGCTCGGTGGCAGCGGCAACGGCCTCGACTTCTCGGGGCCGCTGAACGTCTTGGCGTATTCCTCGTTGTTGCGCAGCAGTTGATCGGTGACAGACACCTGCCGGACGCTAACAACGGTCGACGTCGAGGGCACCGGTCGGAATCATCGTGAATCCAGCACGCCAGGAGATCAGTCGACCGGTTTACTCAAGTCGTAGACCGTCGTGCCACCCACATCGAGCTTGGTGAAGTGCTGCTGCACCCACGCCGAGATCTGGGCGCCCGCGCTGTGACTGTCCGAACCCGGTCCGCCGTGCCCGCCCGGACCGCGGTCGCTGACGATGAAGTACCGCACCTGGCCGTCGGTCACGTCATGCTGGAACTGCTCCAGCGTGGGCGAATTGTCGCCGCCGGCGAATCCACCGATGGACATGATCGACGCTCCGGTTCTCAGTTCCAGACCGCCGGCCTGCATCGAGCCGATGGTCGCTGCGGCCCAACGGTTGTCGAGCCCGGTGATCAGCTTCTCCAGCGCGGCGTCATCGGTCTTCTTGTCCCGGTCCCCGGGCGGCCCGAAGGGGAAGTCGCCGCCGGCGCGGGCCGGGCCCGAACTCGGCATCGGCCCACCGGAATGCGTGCCTGCCACCGTCGCGATCGAATACGCCGCACTGCCGGCGAAGCCGAACAGCAGGGCCGCCGCGGCCACCACCAGGGTGGCCTTGCCCAGTTTGTGCGCGCCCACCGCCAACACCGCGGCCACCAGGACCGAGCCGACAAGGATGATCCAGCGCAGCGCGGGGAACCAGTCGGGGGTGCGGTTGAGCAGAATGAAGGTCCACACCCCGGTGCCGGCCAGCATGGCCGTCAGCACCAGGCGCGGGGCCAGGAACTGCCGCCCCTGCCACAGCTCGGCCACCGCGATACCCAACAGCGCGGCCACCGCAGGGGCCAGCGCCACCGCGTAATACGGGTGCACGGTGCCGTCCATATAGCTGAACACCGCACCGGTGACGAACAACCAACCGCCCCACAGGATCAGGCTGGCACGGACCTTACCGGCGCGCGGGCTGCGCCGGGTGAACCACAGCCCGGCGGCCAGCCCGATCAGCGCGGCGGGCAGCAGCCAGGACACCTCGGTGCCCATGAAGTCGTTGAACAACCGGCCGATCCCCGGCTCGCCGCCGAAGAACACGTTGCGGCCACCCTCGCCACCGGGCCCACCCGGGAAATGCCCACCGCCACCGGGTTGGTTGGTACCGGTGATCCGCTGGATGCCGTTGTAGCCGAACGCAAGCTGCAGCAGGCTGTTGTCGGTCGAGCCGGCGATATAGGGCCGGGCATCGGCGGGCCACAGACTGACCAGCGCGATATACCAACCGGCGGAGAACGCCATCGCCACCACACCCACGGCCAGCGCACCCACCCGCTTGCCCACGGTCGCGCCGCCGGCGATCAGGAAGGCGATTCCCAGCCCGGGCAGCACCAGGAACGCCTGCAGCATCTTCGTCAGGAACGCGAAACCGACGGCGCAGCCGGTCAGCGCCATCCATGTGGTCATGGCGCCCGCCGAAACCGCACCGATGGCCCGCACCGTGCAGTACGCCGCGACCACCAACAGCAGCACCAGCAGCGCGTCGGGATTGTTGTAGCGGAACATCGACGTCGCCACCGGGGTCAGGGCCAGCGCGGTGCCGGCGATCAGACCCGCACCCGGCCCGCTGCATCGCCGCACCGTCGCGTAGAGCACCGCCACCGCGGCCACGCCCATCAGGGCCTGTGGCAGCAACATCGTGAACTCGCTGAATCCGAACAGCCTGCCCGACAGCCCCATCACCCACATCGCTGCGGGCGGCTTGTCCACCGTGATGGCATTACCCGCGTCAAAGGAGCCGAACAACAACGCTTTCCACGACTGCGTGCCGGCCTGCGCCGCGGCCGCGTAGTAGCTGTTGGCCCAGCCGTTGGAACCGAGGCCCCAGAGATAGAGCACCGCGGTGGTGACCAGCAGGGCCAGCAGCCCGGGCCGTTCCCAGGGGGCCTGCGTCCCATCGCCCAGCAGCAGCCGGGCTCCCCTGCCGCGCGCGCCGGGGGCCAAGGCTGTCTTCCCCGTCACTTCGCTCGCCAAGGCATCCGCCTGCCGGGAATCGGTCACAGTCATCTCAGTCCTTCGGGTGTCGGTAGGTCGTTCAGGAGGCGCGGCGCGGATGAAACACCCAGCCGCGCAGCAGCACGAAGCGGACCGCGGTGGCCACCAGATTGGCCAGCACCAGGACGGTCAGCTCGACCAGCTTGTGTGGCTGTTCGACGAAGGCGTGCAACCCGGCCAGCGATCCGCTGGTGATGGCCAGCGCGATGCCGAACACGATCAGGCCCTCGAACTGATGCCGCACCGCCCCGGCGCCGCGCACCCCGAAGGTGAAACGGCGATTGGCGGCGGTGTTGGCGACCGCGGTGACCAGCAGCGCCACCAGATTGGCCGCCTGGGCGCCGATCGAGGCGTGCAGCGCCATGAACAGCAGCAGGTAGGCGATGGTGGAGGCGACGCCGACCGTGCCGAACCGCACCACCTGGCGCAGCAGCGAGCGCGGTGCCGCGGCACGGCGTGAACCCAGCTGGGCGGCAATGGTATTGATCGGGATGGAGCCGTTGGCGAACCCGCGCAGCAACCGGCCCACCCCTTTCAGGTCCGCGGTCGCGGTGGCGATGATGTCGACCCGGCTGTCGGGGTCGTCCACCCAGTCCACCGGCACCTCGTGGATACGCAGACCGGTGCGCTCGGCCAGCACCAGCAGCTCGGTGTCGAAGAACCATCCGGTGTCCTCGACATAGGGCAGCAGCTCGCGCGCCACATCGGCGCGGATCGCCTTGAAGCCGCACTGGGCGTCGGAGAAGCCGGCCGCCAGGGTGGATTTCAGGATCAGGTTGTAGCAGCGGGAGATGATCTCGCGCTTGGGGCCGCGCACCACGCGTGCGTTGCGGGCCAGGCGGGTGCCGATCGCCAGGTCGGAATGACCGGAGATGAGCGGCGCCACCAGCGGAGCCAGCGCGGCCAGGTCGGTGGACAGGTCGACGTCCATATAGGCCAGCACCGGCGAATCGGACTGCGACCACACCTGGTGCAGGGCACGGCCGCGGCCCTTCTGCTCCAGCCGGACCACCCGCACCTCGTCGAGTTCGGCGGCCAGCTCGGCGGCGATCCGCGGGGTGTCGTCGATGCTGGCGTTGTCGGCGATGGTGATGCGCACCGGATACGGGAAGTTCTCCCGCAGGTGACGGTGCAACCGACGCACCGAGTTGGCCAGCGCGGCCTGTTCGTTGTACACCGGCACCACCACGTCGACCACCGGAACGGCGAGCGAGCGGGCGACCTGTACGGCGTTGGGCCGCGCGGCGAAGGCGATGTCTGTCATGAGTCCATAGTTGGGTGTCGGGGTGTGTCGGCCGTGGGCGCAAGCTATGCGAAACCTATGAATGCGGGGCGGTCAGGTCGTAGACCGTCACACCGGCCACGGGCACCGCGGTGAAGTGGCTCTGCACCCAGGACGCGATATCTGCCGCCTCCCGGCTGCCGCTGGTCTCGGACCGCCAGTTGCCCATCATCACAGCGTGGATGAAGTAGTGAATCTTCTTGTCCGACACCAGTTTCTGGAACTCCTGCAGGGTCGGCGCCGGATCGGTGCCGTTGAACCCGCCGACCGCCATCACGGGCGCACCGGTGGCCAGTTGATATCCGGCCGCGTTGGTGGAGCCGACGGTGGCCGCCACCCAGGTGTAGTCGTCGGCATGGGCGCTCAACAGGGCCGTCAGCGCGGGTTTAGGGGTGGGAGTGTCGAACGGTCCACCCCCACCAGCACCGAAACCGCCACCGAAGCCGCGCCCCGGCCCCACCGAGGGGATGGCCCCGCTGTGCGGGCTGGCCGCGGTGGCGACGGCGTATGCGCCCGGGCCGGCCAGGCAAGCCGTCACCGCCAGCGCAGCGGCGACGCCGGCCACCGCTCGTGGCAGCCGGCCGGACACCAGGATCAGCACCGCAGCGCCGATCCCGGCGACCGCCACGACCGCGCGCAGCCACGGCATCCACTCGGCTTGCCGGCCCAGCAGCACCGCTGCCAGCACCGCGGTGACGAGCACCGTACCGGCCAGCGCCGTCGCACATCTCAGGTCGGATCGCCGCTGCCACAGCATGCTCACCCCGATGCCCACGCAGGCACCGATGGCGGGCGCGAGCGCCACCGTGTAGTAGGGGTGCAGGATGCCGTTCGCGTAGCTGAACACCACGGCGGTCACCACCAGCCAGCCACCCCACAGGATCAGGGCGGCACGGGTGGCGTCGGTGCGGGGTGCACGCCGGGTCAGCACCAGGCCGGCGCCCAGGCAGATCAACGCGGCGGGCAGCAGCCACGCGATATGGGTGCCCATCTGGGAACCCAGCAGCCGGCCCCAGCCCACATCGTGGTTCATGTTGCCCAGTCCGCCGACCTCGTCACCGGTCAACCGGCCCAGGCCGTTGTAGCCCAGCGCCAGTTCGATGATGCTGTCGTGTTGGGAGCCACCGATATACGGCCGGGACGCGGACGGCCACAGTTCGACCAGCAGTAGGTACCAGCCGCCGGACAGCACCAGGGCCACGATGCCCCCGACGAGGCGCCACAGCCGGGTGCGCAGCGGGGCGGCCGCACAGATCAGATAGGCCGCGGCGAAAGCCGGCAGCACCAGGAATGCCTGCAGCATCTTGGCCAGGAACGCGAACCCGGCGGCCACGCCCACCGCGACCATCCACCAGCGGCTGCTGCCGGGCTCGCATGCCCGCTGCACGCAATAAGCCCCCACCACCAGCAACAGCACCAGTAGTGCGTCCGGGTTGTTGAACCGGAAGATCAGGGCCGCCGCGGGGGTCAGCGCCAGGATCGCACCGGCCAGCAGAGCGGCACCGGGCCCGGCAGCCCGGCGCACCGCGACGTACAAGAAGCCCACCGCGGCTATTCCTTCGAGCGCCTGAGGCAGCAGCACACTCCACGGGTGCAAGCCGAACAGCCGCACCGAGATGTCCATCAGCCAGAGCGCCGCCGGGGTCTTGTCGACGGTGATGGCGTTGGCGGCGTCGCTGGATCCGAACAGCATGGCGGTCCAGTCGCTCGCGCCGGCCTGCACGGCAGCGGAGTAGAAGCCGTTGGCCCACCCGCTGATCGACAGGTTCCACAGGTACAGCACCGCCGTCCCGGCAAGGAGCACCGCCAGCGCGGCGCGTTCCCTCACCGCGATCCGGCGGGCGGTCGATGCGGGCACGGGCACAGCTACCTCGGGCAGTACGGCGGTCACCTACTCGATCCTCACAACCCGCGCTACGTGGCGGTTTTGTCGGCGCTGTGCGTTACCTGTGACTCGCCTCGGGGCAGGGTGACGACGAACTCGGTATCGCCCGGCGCGCTGCGCAGTTCGATACGCCCGCCGTGCGCCCGGATCACGGCGGCCACGATCGCCAGACCCAGCCCGGTGCTGCCCATCCGCCGCGATCGCGACGAATCCCCGCGCGCGAACCGTTCGAAGACCTCCGGCTGCAGTTTCGCCGGGATGCCCGGCCCATCGTCGGCCACGGTCAGTTGCACGTCGCCGTCGGGCAGCACGCTCAGCGAGGTGACCACCGAGGTGCCCGCCGGGGTGTGCGTGCGGGCGTTGCCCAACAGATTGGCCAGCGCCTGGTGCAGCCGGGCATGATCGCCGACCAGCAGCACCGGCTCCTCGGGCAGGTCCAGCGACCACACGTGATCCGGGCCGGTGGCGTGCGCGTCGCTGACGGCATCGACCACCAGCTGCGACATGTCGACCTGGGCGCGCTCCAGCGGGCGCCCCTCGTCCAGGCGGGCCAGCAGCAGCATGTCCTCCACCAGCGTCGTCATCCGCTGGGCTTCGGACTCGACCCGACTCACCGCGTGCGCGACATCGGCCGGCAGATCGTCGCGCTTGCGCTGGGCGAGTTCGGTGTAACCCCTGATGGCTGCGAGTGGCGTCCTCAACTCATGGCTGGCGTCCGAGACGAACTGGCGCACCCGGGTCTCGCTGGCATGGCGGGCCGACAGCGCGCCGGCGATCCGGTCCAGCATCCGGTTCAGCGCCGACCCGAGCTGACCCACCTCGGTATGGACGGTGTCGGGGTCGACCGGGACGATCGGCGTGGGCAGATTGACCTCGCCGCGGTCCAGTTCCAGATCGGCCACATCGCGGGCCGCCGCCGACAGCCGCGACAGCGGCGCCAGTTGCCGGCGGATGATCCAGATGCAGGCGATGATGGCCCCGGCCAGCGCGATCGCGGCAACGACACAGAACATCGCGAGCACCCAGAGCAGGGTGTCGTCGACCACGGTGGTGGGCAGACCGACCACGATCACCCGGCCGCTGCGGTGCGCATGCAGGGCGAGCACCCGGTAAGACCCCAGACCATCCAGGTGCATGGCGACCGGGGTTCGCGTCGGCGGGACGGCGGCCAACTGAGCGGCCGCGGTGGAACTGATATCGGCGGTGGCCCCCTCCGAGGTGATCACCCCGGCATCGAGGGATCCATCGTGCCCGATGACCATGCCGACGGTGCGGATCGCCTGACCGGGCGCATTCAGGAACCCCGGGCCGGGCCCGGCCTCCGGGTCGAACCGGAATGCGGGCGGCCCACCGCTGTGCTGCGGGCCGTCCAACGGCGGCCCCGGCCCGAACGGGGGCGGTGGCAGGTCGACGATGCCCGCGGAACGCCGGGCGGCTTCCAGGAGCTGGGTGTCGAGCTGATGCATGAGGAATCGCTGCAACGCGAACTCGGTGGCGACGCCGATGCCGACACACAGCAGCGCCAGCAGGGTGACCTGGGTGACCAGCAGCCGCATGCGCAGCGACCAGGTGCGTGGTGCCAGGACGCGGCTTCTCACCTCAGCGCGGTGGGCGCAGGACGTAGCCGGCGCCGCGGAGGGTGTGGATCATCGGTTCGCGGCCGCTGTCGATCTTCTTGCGAAGGTAGGACACATACAGTTCGACGATATTGGACCGGCCGCCGAAGTCGTAGCTCCACACGCGGTCCAGGATCTGTGCTTTGCTCAGCACCCGCTTCGCGTTGCGCATCATGAACCGCAGCAGCTCGAACTCGGTCGCGGTCAGCGAGATGGGATCGCCGCCCCGGGTGACCTCATGACTGTCCTCATCGAGCACCAGATCACCCACCACGATCTGCGCACCGCCGGCTTCGTTGGCCACCCCGGTGCGGCGCAGCAGTGCACGCAACCGCAGGACGACCTCTTCCAGGCTGAAGGGTTTGGTGACGTAGTCGTCGCCGCCCGCGGTGAGGCCGGCGATCCGGTCCTCCACCGAGTCCTTGGCGGTGAGCAACAGCAGGGGCAGTCCGGGCTGTTGGTCGCGAAGCTTGCGCAGGACGTCCAGGCCACTCATGTCCGGCAGCATGACGTCGAGCACGACGACGTCGGGCGGGTTCTCCTTGGCGAGTTCGATGGCGCTCGCACCATCGCCGGCGGTCTCGATGTCCCAGCCCTCATAGCGAAGAGCCATCGACACCAGTTCGGCGAGCACCGGCTCGTCGTCGACGACGAGAACGTTGATCGGCTTTCCGTCGGCCCGCCGCATCACGACGCGCGCCGGATCTGACTCGGATCCCGATCCGCTAGACATTCCGCTTGCCTGCCCGTTCGCCAGCCCATTGGTCACCGTGGTCACACTGTTCAGTATTCAAACAAGTCATGGGCTGGCACTGTGCCGTTCCTATGCGCAATCTATGAATATTGCGAGTTCTATCCACAACCGTCTCGCCTCACAGCCTGCACATAGGGATTCCCGTCACAGTGGCGGATATGAGCGAGGAAGAACAACCCTGGGGCCGGCCCCAGGAACAGCGCTGGGGTAAACGCGAGACCATCGCCGCGGTCGGCGTGGCCGTGGTGATCGGCGCCCTGGGCGGCGGGGCGGTCTACGCGGCGACCGACACCGGTGGCCGCGGCGGGGGTTTCGGTGGATTCCCGGGTGGCCCGCCTCCCGGCGCGGAACCGTTCGGCGGGGGTCCGGGCCGGTCCGGGACGGGTCACGTCGCGACGGACCCGGCGGCGCTGCACGGCGAGTTCGTGGTCCCCGACGGCAACGGCGGGTTTCAGACCGACCTCGTCCAGGTGGGCACGGTCACCGCCGTGTCGGCCACGTCGATCACCGCGCGCAGCGACGACGGCTTCACCAGCACGTACGTCATCCCGCCGACAGCGGCAGACAGCAGCGTGCCGTTCACGGTGAACCAGAAGGTGAGCATCCGCGCCACCCGGACCGGTGACACCCGATCGATCACCACGATCGGCGCAGCCGATCACTAGTGCGCGACGGCGAACCCCGAGGGTGTAGCCGTGGGGGTCGCCTCCACCGAGCAGCTACTTGGCGGGGCCCCTGATGGCGGGCACCGCGCGGGCCACCTCTGGCGAGGTCGGCGGAGTCGGCTCCAATGTCGTGGTGACGCCGATCTGCATCGTGTTCGACGCCATCGGCGCACTGGAATGGGCGAACAGCGCGCCGAGCACGCCGATCGCCACCAGGGCGCCCGCGCCGACGGCAGCGGCGAACATTTGAATCTTCCGGGGAGTTGTTGAATTCATGCTGTGAGAGTGAATCCCACGACACTGTGAGAAAGCTGACGCGTGCATGTCAATTCGCCGGTAACGGGCTTGTGGCGCGGTCATCTCCTACCCTGTGCCTCATGCAGGAGGTTCGATGACGCGGTTTCTGGCACGACGCTTGCTCAACTACATCGTGCTGCTGTTGTTGGCGTCCTTCCTGGCGTTCACGCTGGCGTCCCTGACGTTCAGACCGCTGGAGAGTCTGCAGCAGCGCAACCCGCGCCCGCCACAGGCGGTGATCGACGCCAAGGCCGCCGAACTGAATCTCGACCAGCCGATCCCGGCGCGCTATGCCACCTGGCTGGTGGGCACCGTGCACGGCGACTTCGGTAAGACGGTGACCGGTCAACCGGTGAGCGACGAGCTGGGGCGCCGAGTCGGGGTCAGCCTGCGGCTGGTGGTCATCGGCTCGGTCGTCGGCGCGATCCTGGGCGTGGTGGTGGGCGCGTGGGGCGCCATTCGGCAGTACCGGCTCTCGGACCGCGTCATCACCGCGCTGTCGCTACTGATCATCAGCACGCCCACGTTCGTCATCGCCAGCCTGCTGATTCTCGTTGCCCTGCGGGTGAATTCGATTCTGGGTGTGCAGCTTTTCGAGTACACCGGCGAAACCTCGCCCGATGCGATCGGCGGCGGCTGGAATATCTTCGTCGACCGGATCCAGCATCTGGTGCTCCCGACACTGACGCTCGCGCTGGGGTCGATCGCGGGGTTCAGCCGGTATCAGCGCAACGCGATGCTCGACGTCCTCGGCCAGGACTTCATCCGCACCGCCCGGGCCAAGGGTCTGACCCGGCGGCAGGCGCTGGTCAAGCACGGGCTGCGGACGGCGCTCATCCCGATGGCCACCCTGTTCGCCTACGGTGTCGGCGGCCTGGTCACCGGAGCGGTGTTCGTCGAGAAGATCTTCGGCTGGCACGGCATGGGTGAATGGTTCGTCCAGGGGCTGGCCTCGCAGGACACCAATATCATCGTCGCGATGACGGTGTTCTCCGGTGCGACGGTACTGCTGGCCGGGGTCCTGTCCGACGTGATCCTGGCGGCGCTCGATCCCCGGGTTCGAATCCGATGAGCGAACCGATGACGACCACAGCCAAATCCGGTGTGGACGTCCACACCTTCGCGTCCCGGCGCACCCTGGTGTGGCGACGGTTCGTCCGCAACCGGCCCGCCATGGTGGCACTGGTCGTGCTGTGCCTCCTCTTCGTCGGCTGTTATGCGCTGCCCCCACTGCTGCCCTACAGCTACACCGATCTGGACTATTACGCCCTGCAGACCCCGCCGAGCCCGAAGCACTGGTTCGGCACCAACGCCCTGGGCCAGGATCTCTTCGCGCTGACGTTGCGCGGGATGCAGAAGTCGATGCTGATCGGCCTGTGCGTGGCCCTGATCTCGACGTTCATCGCCGCCGTGGTCGGCGCGATCGCCGGCTACTTCGGCGGGTGGCGGGACCGTGCGTTGATGTGGGTCGTCGACTTGTTGTTGGTGGTGCCGAGCTTCCTGCTGATCGCCATCGCCACCAGGAACACCAACGGCTCGGGGGCACTGCTCGTGCTGATCGTGCTGCTGGCCGTCTTCTCCTGGATGATCAGCTCACGCATGGTGCGCGGACTCACCATGAGTCTGCGCGAGCGCGAATTCGTGACCGCAGCAAGGTATATGGGCGTCAGCGACACCCGCATCATCGCCCGGCACGTGCTCCCCAACGTGGCCTCGATCCTGATCATCGACACCACGCTCAACGTCGGCGTCGCCATCCTCGCCGAAACCGGATTGAGCTTCCTCGGGTTCGGCGTGCGCGCCCCCGACGTGTCACTGGGCACCCTGATCGCCGACGGCACCCCGTCGGCCACCACCTTCCCCTGGGTGTTCCTGTTCCCGGCGGGTGTGCTGATCCTGATCGTGATGTGCGCCAACCTCGCCGGGGACGCGTTACGGGATGCGGTGGACCCCGGATCGCGCCGGCCCCGGAGGGGTGCCAAGTGAGCCTGCTGGAGGTCCGCGACCTGACCGTCGCGTTCCCGACCGACACCGAATGGGTGTCCGCGGTGCGCGGGGTGTCCTTCGATATCACCCCGCGTGAAGTCGTGGCCCTGGTGGGTGAATCGGGTGCCGGGAAGTCGGCGAGCGCGATGGCCGTCGTCGGCCTGCTTCCCGAGTACGCCGAGGTGTCCGGCTCGGTGCGCCTGCACGGTGAGGAACTGCTGACCCTCGACGACAACCAGCTGTCGAAGATTCGGGGCCGTTCCATCGGGACGGTGTTCCAGGATCCGATGTCGGCGCTCACACCGGTGTACACCGTCGGCGACCAGATCGCCGAGGCGCTGCGCATCCACCAGCCCGGCCTGGACCGCCGCAAGGCCCGGACCCGGGCGGTCGAACTGCTGGAGTTGGTGGGCATCACCAACCCGGGCCAGCGGGCCCGGGCGTTTCCGCACGAACTGTCCGGCGGCGAACGCCAGCGCGTGGTGATCGCCATCGCGATCGCCAACGATCCGGATCTCATCATCTGCGACGAGCCCACCACCGCCCTGGATGTCACCGTTCAGGCCCAGATCCTGGACCTGCTGCGCACGGCCCGCGATGTCACCGGCGCCGGCGTGCTGATCATCACCCATGATCTGGGGGTGGTCGCCGAGTTCGCCGACCGGGCGCTGGTGATGTATGCCGGCGCGGTGGTCGAAAGCGCTTCGGTGTCAGAGTTTTACGAGAACCGCGCGATGCCCTACACGGCGGGCCTACTCGGCTCGGTACCGCGGCTGGACGCACCCCGCGGCCGGCGACTGGTGCCGATCCTCGGTGCCCCGCCGTCGATGGCCGCGCTGCCCCCGGGATGCCCGTTCGCACCTCGCTGCCCACTGGCCACCGAGGACTGCACCGCCGCCGAACCGCCGCTGCTCCAGATCGGCCCCGGGCACAGCGCGGCATGCATCCACACCGACGAGGTGATGGGCCGTAGCGCGGCCGAGATCTACGGCGTGCGTACCGAACCCGAGAACGCCGAGGCGACGGACACCCCGCCGGTGGTATTGCGGGTCCGCGATCTGGTCAAGACCTATCCCCTGACGAAAGGTGTGTTGCTGCGCCGTCAGGTCGGCGAGGTGCGGGCCGTCGACGGTATCAGCTTCGAACTGCGCGAGGGTCGCACGCTGGGCATCGTCGGTGAATCGGGATCGGGCAAATCGACCACGCTGCACCAGATTCTGGAACTCACCGCGCCGCAGTCGGGTTCGATCGAGGTGCTCGGCACCGACGTCGCGACGCTCGACCGCGGCACCCGGCGGCGCCTGCGCACCGACCTGCAGGTGGTCTTCCAAGACCCGGTCGCCGCCCTGGACCCGCGCCTGCCGGTCTCGGATGTCCTGGCTGAACCATTGTCCGCCAATGGTTTCGACAAGCGAGCTATCGCGACCCGAACGGCCGAACTGCTCACGACGGTCGGATTGCGCCCCGAGGACGCCGGCCGCTACCCCGCCGAGTTCTCCGGCGGGCAGAAACAGCGCATCGGTATCGCCCGGGCGCTGGCGCTGCAGCCCAAGATCCTGGCCCTCGATGAGCCGGTATCGGCGCTGGACGTGTCCATCCAGGCCGGCATCATCAACCTGCTGCTGGATCTGCAACAGCAGTTCGGGCTGTCGTATCTGTTCGTCTCGCACGACCTGTCGGTGGTCAAGCATCTGGCCCACGACGTGGTCGTCATGCATCGGGGTGTCGTTGTCGAACAAGGCCCGGCCGAAGAGGTGCTGACCGCACCGCAGCACGAGTACACCCGGCGGTTACTCGACGCAGTCCCGCAACCGGAGGATAAAGTCGATCGCCATGAAGATCCGTAGCCTGACTTACGGGCTGGCTTCCGTCACTTTCGCCGTCACCCTCGTCCTGTCCGGCTGTTCCAGCGGAGAGCAGAGCATCCCGCCGATCGGCGGTG
This sequence comes from Mycolicibacterium fluoranthenivorans, assembly GCF_011758805.1. Classification (NCBI taxonomy): domain Bacteria; kingdom Bacillati; phylum Actinomycetota; class Actinomycetes; order Mycobacteriales; family Mycobacteriaceae; genus Mycobacterium; species Mycolicibacterium fluoranthenivorans. The sequence continues at coordinate 85,160 of NZ_JAANOW010000004.1, forward strand.
ACGCCACGGTGGGCACCACCAATGACATGAACCCGCAGGATCCCAACACCCTGCAGCAGGGTGGCAACCTGCGACTCGCGCTGCCCTCGATGAGGGCGAACTTCAACCCACTCACCATCGACGGCAACGACGAGACGCAGACCATTCATCGCGCCACCTTGCCGCGTGCCTTCACCATCGCCCCGGATGGTTCGGCGACGGTGAATCCCGACTACTTCACCAGCGTCGAGCTCACCAGCGAGAACCCACAGGTGGTCACCTACACCATCAATCCCAAGGCGGTGTGGAGCGACGGCACGCCGATCACCTGGGAGGACCTCGCCTCGCAGATCCAGGCCACCAACGGCAAGGACAAGCGCTACCTGATTCCGAGTTCGGCGGGCAGTGACCGGGTGGCCTCGGTGACACGCGGTGTCGACGACCGGCAGGCTGTCATCACCTTCGCTCAGCACTACACCGAGTGGAAGGGCATGTTCGCGGGCAACAGCATGCTGCAGCCCAAGAAGATGACCGAGAACCCGGAGGTCTTCAACAAGGGCCAGCTCAACGGGCCCGGTCCGTCGGCCGGGCCGTTCATCATCTCCAATGTGGACCGCACCGCCCAGCGCATCACGCTGACCCGCAATCCGAAATGGTGGGGGGCCACCCCGCGGCTGGACAGCATCACCTACCTGGTGCTCGATGACGCGGCCCGGGTTCCGGCCCTGCAGAACAACACCATCGACGCCACGGGCATCGCGTCCCTCGACGAGCTGCAGATCGTGCGCAACACCCCCGGCATCGCGGTCCGCCGGGCCCCGACACCGCAGTGGTACCACTTCACTTTCAACGGCGCGCCGGGATCGATCCTGGCCGACCCGGCACTGCGCGTGGCGGTCGCCAAGGGTATCGACCGCCAGGCCATCGCCAACATCTCCCAGCGCGGCCTGGTGGACAATCCGACCCCGCTGAACAACCATGTTTTCGTCGCCGGCCAAGAGGGCTACCAGGACAACAGCGCGGTGGTGGCCTTCGACCCGGAGAAGGCCAAGGCCGAGCTGGATGCCCTGGGCTGGAAGATGAACGGCCAGTTCCGTGAGAAGGACGGCCGCCAGTTGACGATCCGCGATGTGTTCTACGACGCCAAGAGCACCCGGCAGATCGCCCAGGTGGCGCAGAACAGCCTGGCCCAGATCGGGGTGAACCTGCAGCTGGAGGCCAAGCCCGGCACCGGCTTTTTCACCGACTGGATCACCGTGGGCAATTTCGATATCGCCCAGTTCGCCTGGGGTGGCGACGCTTTCCCGCTGTCCTCCCTTCAACAGACCTACAAAACCGGCTCCGAGAGCAACTTCGGCAAGATCAGCACTCCCGAGATCGACGCCAAGGTGGACCAGGTACTCGACGAACTGGATGCCGCCAAGGCACGTGACCTGGCCAACGAGGCGGACAAGCTCATCTTCGCGGAAGGGTTCAGCCTGCCGCTGTTCCAGACGCCGGGCAACGTCGCGGTCCGCAGCACGCTGGCCAACTTCGGCGCGGCCGGCCTGGGCGACGTGAACTACACCGCCATCGGATTCATGAAGTCCTGACGCCCTCGACCCAGGGCGGCACCGCGGACTCGGCCAGCGTGGCCGCGGTGAGCGCGGACATCGCAAGGCGCAGAACCGCTTTGGCGGGTAACGCATCGAGTTCGGCGGCACGGTCGGGCAGGATGTCCGCCGCACCCGCGCGCACGGCGGCGACGATCGCCAGGGCCGCCCGCTCACGCACGTCGAGCACACTGTGCCCGGCGCTGGGCAGCTCGACGAGCACCGCACCGGGGATCAGTCCGGCGATCCTGCGGGCCACCGCGGGCGGGGTGACCAGATCGCGGCCACCCGAGATCACGACGGTCGGCCAGCCGAACCGCGGCATCTCGGCAGTCAGATCGAAGGGCTCCCTCTCGAACGCCTCGTGCTCGGGGTTGTGCTCGGCGATACCGACCGACGGGTCCAGCGGCAGACCGTCGGGCACGCCCGCAAAGTTGAGCTCCCGGAAGGCGATCCGATTGACCAGATCCTCCTCGTGCCGAAACGGCGACGCGTGGTGCGGGATCCGGCGCAGCAGATTGAGCCCCGACCAGACCCAGGTCCGCCCACTGGACAGCAGCTCGATCTGCCGGCCTAGCAGCGCCGCCCCGCCATACCCGTACAGCGCGCCTGCCAACTGGCCCGCCGAGTCGGTGAGCACGCCGTCGTCGAACAGCTTGCGCACCTTCGGCGCCAGGCCGGCGGTCTGCGGATCGGTGCCGTCGAGCAGCAGGCCGCGGATCGCCGCGCGCATGTAGTCGATATCGCTCGCGGACAGCAGGGGTGAATCGAGCACCATCTGCGCCACCCGGTGCGGATGGCGCACGCCGAACCCGGCGGCCAGATACGTGCCGTACGAGGTGCCGTACATGATCGCCGAGCCGACCCCGGCGTCATCGAGCACGGCGGCGATATCGTCGACCACCTGCTCGACGGTCATCGCCTCCGGCGGCAGGTCGGCACCCGTGTCGTCGTGCCGCGACAACCCCACCCCGCGGTGCTCGATCATGATCACGTCCAGCCCGGCGACAGCGGCATGCCGGCGCAGCCCCCGGTAGGACGCCACCGAAGCCATCCCCGGACCACCGGGAATGATGATCAGCGGATGCGCCGATTTCAGGCCGGTCCGCACGTAGTACAGGTCGAATTCACCGGGATGGCCGGGGGCGATCGGCCGGCGCACGGCGCGCACACCAGGCAGTGCGGCGAGCTTGGCATGGGCTCGACGGCGCTTGGCGGTCATGGTCATCGTTTCTCATTGTGCCCTGCCGCAGATCTTAGGTTCGCGGTGATCGCAAGCAGTGCGCCCCGGCGGGCCCGCTCAGTACAACTGGTTGACATGACCACCGTGGAACACACCTCCCGAATCCTGCCAGGATCACCCGAATGGACCGAGCTGCTCACCCGCATCGGATCGGGCGCCAAGGACCGAGACCGTAACGACGAGAATCCTTTTGACCAGGTGGCCGCCCTCAAACGGGCCGGCTTCGGCACGCTGCGCGTGCCAACCGAGCTCGGTGGCGCGGGATTGACTGTCCCGCAGCTGTTTTCCGCGGTCATCGATGTCGCACGCGCTGACCCGATTGTTGCCCACATCTTCCGGGCGCACTTCTGGTTCGTCGAGGAGCGGCTGCGCGGTGACGACCGGCGCTGGCTGGACAAGGTCGTCGAGGGCAAGACCTTCGGCAACGCCTTCAGCGAGAAGGGCAGTCTGGCGGTGGGCAGCCTGGTGTTCAACACCCGGCTGCTGCCGGCACCGGGTGGCGGCTTCCACCTCGACGGCGAGAAGTACTACAGCACCGGCACCCTGTTCTCGGACTATCTGACCACCACCGCCACCACCGACCACGACTCGGTGGCCACCGTGGTGGTGCCCGCGGACCGGGCCGGGGTCAAGCTGATCGACGACTGGGACGGCTTCGGCCAGCGCCGCACGGGTACCGGCACCACGACGTTCAGCAGAGTCGCCGTGGCCGCCGACGAGGTGCTCAGCGACACCCCCTACGACGCCGAACCGTCCCCGACCGTGCAGTACGCCTCGCTGCAGCTCTACATCCACGCCATCGTGGCCGGAATCCTGGAGTCCGTCGTCGACGACGGGGTGACGCTGCTGCGGTCACGGGAGCGCAGCTTCAGCCACGCGGTGGCCGAGAAACCCACCGAGGACCCGCTGCTGCAACGTCAGCTCGGCGAGTTGGCCGGCACCGCCTATATCGCGCGGACCGCAGTGCTCGACGCCGCCGCCGCCATCGCGGCAGCCGACGCGTCGGCGGTCAACGGTGTCCCCGACGCCGAACTGGCCGCGGAAGCTCAGCTCAAAGCCGCCAAGGTCAAGGTGCATCTCGATGATGTCGCCCTGGCGGCCGCCACCCGGCTGCTGGAGCTCGGCGGTGCCAGCGCGGCCAGCCGGACCCGCAACCTGGACCGGCACTGGCGCAACATCCGCACCATCACCCTGCACAACCCGGTGGGCCTGAAGGCGCGCGCCATCGGGCAGAACCTGCTGCACGGCACCCCCGTCCCGGCCAACGCCTACTTCTGACCAGCGATTTCGGCGCGCTTACCCGCGGTGACCGCGGTGTTCTGTTCGGGGACATCGCTGACAGTTGTATGTCTCGGGACATCGCTGACACCTGAGTAGGGCGTGGACCAGCATGGTTCATGGCCCAGAAGGTGACGGCGATGGACATCCGGATGGCGGCGGCCCTGGCCGGTCAGATCCCGAACGTGGCTCAGTTCTGCCGTGACCATGACATCAGTCGGGAGACGTTCTACAAGTACCAACGACGCTTCGCGCAGTTGGGGATCGATGGTCTGCAGGAGCAGTCCCGGCGACCGTTGACCAGTCCGGGTCAGACCTCGGCCGAGATGGAGGACCTGATCGTGTTGCGGCGCAAGCAGCTGCTGGAAGCGGGCTGCGATTGCGGGCCTCAGTCGATCGTGTGGTCATTGCAGCGCGACGGCATCACCGGGGTGCCGTCGCGCTCGACGGTGTGGCAGATCCTGACCCGGCGTGGGCAGATCACTGCGCAACCGCAGAAACGCCCGAAGTCGGCGACCAAGCGTTTCTGCTTCGACCGGCCCAATGAATGCTGGCAGTCAGACTGGACGCAGTGGATGTTGGCCGACGGCACACCAGTGGCGATCGCGGGCAGCCTCGATGATCACTCCCGCTATCTGGCCGGGCTGGCCGCAGCCGTCGGCGCCGGCACCGCTGAACTGGTCTGGACGGTGATGCTGGCCGGGATCACCGAGTGCGGGATCCCATCGATGTCGTTGACCGACAACGGGTTCGTCTATACCGGCCGACTGCGTGGTTTCGAAGCGTCTTTCGAAGCCGCGCTGCGCAGTCTGGGCGTGCGCACCATCAACTCCACGCCGTATCACCCGCAGACCTGCGGCAAGATCGAACGATTTTGGCAGACGTTGAAGAAGTGGCTCACCGCTCGCGATCCCGCGGCCACCATCGCCGAACTCAACACCTTGCTCGAGCAGTTCCGCGTCGTCTACAACCACCACAGACCGCACCGAGCACACGGTGGGGCCACCCCCGCCGAGGCGTTCAGCATCGGGGAGAAGGCCCGGCCCGCTGACCGGCCCGTGCCGGCACCGGTCGTTGTCTCCCGTCACACCGTCGGTCAGACATCGGGGTACGTGTTCGTCGCGCCCTACAAGGTCAACGTCGGACTGCGCTGGGCCGGACACGTCTGCGACATCATCCGCGACGGCGAGCACATCACCATCCTCAGCGGCACCACGCTGGTCCGGACCTTCACCGCCGACCCCACACGCCGCTACCAGCGCGGCGACAAAACCACCCGTACCTACCGCACCCGCGAACCCAAACCACCATCATGAGTGTCAGCGATGTCCCGCGACAAAAGTGTCAACGATGTCCCGAGACACCACACCGCGGTGACCGCGGGTAAGCGCGCCGAAATCACCTAGGAGCCCTCATGACCGCACCCGTCGCGGTCTAACGCCGTAGAGCTCACGCGGACAGTTCGATGACGTGCGAGTCGGCGATACCGGCATACCGCTCCGGATCACAGGTCAGCACGATGACCTGACCGTCACCACCCACGGCGTCGAACACCGCGGCCATCTTCGTCAGCCGGTCCGGATCACTGAAGCCCAAGGCGTCGTCGATGACCACCGGCACGGTGTCCTCCTTGGCGACCAGCGAGGCGCACGCCAACCTGGCCACGATACCGATCTGTTCCTTGGCGCCGCCGGACAGCGATTCGTAGCCCACCGTGCGGCCGCCCACGGTACGGCTGCAGATACGCAGCGAGCTGTCGATGTCGACCTCGAAGTCCGCGCCGAAGACCATCCGGCCCAATCGCTCGATCTCGCCGCGAAACGGCTCGATATAGCGCAACCGCGCCGACTCCCGGTGCCGCGCCATGACCGAGCGCAGGAGTTCAGCGGCCCGCGCCCGGCGCTCGATGCGCTGGTGCTCCGAAAAGGCGTGCTCGCGTTCGGATTCGGCTGTGTCGAGGGCACCCTTGCGGCCTTCGGTGCCGTACAGCCGCAGCGCGGTCGCGATATCGGCGAGCGCACTCGCGGCCGCGACCCGGTCCCGCTCTGCCGCGTGCGCGGCGGCGGTGGCCTCGGCCAGTGCGGCGGTGACCAGGTCCGGGTGCGCCGCGGCGAGCTCCGCATCGAGGGTGGCCACGGCGGCGGCCGCGCTCCGCGCGTGTTCGGCATCGGCTTCGGCACGCTGTCGTAGCGCCTCGTCGGTGGCGACCACGCGCTCGCCGGCCAGTCGTTCGGCGGCGGCGGTCAACTCGGCCTGTGCGGTGCCCAGCTTCTCCCGAAGCACACTCGCCGCGACCGTCGCCTCGTTGAGGCGGGTGGCCAGCCGGGCCACCAGGCCGCGTCGTTCCTGGGCGTCACGATCGGCCGCACGGGCCGCCGTCAGCGCCGCGTCGAGTTCGGCCCTGGCCGCATCCAGATCCCCGTCGGGGTACGGCTCGCCCTCGCACAGGACGCGGTGCCGCGTGCGCAGCTGTTCCACCGTCTCGTCACCGGTCAGCGCATCCACCGTGGCGCGCAACCGGTCCCGGGTCGCGGTGCACTCCGCACGCCGCGCATGCAGAGTGCGGGCGGTGGCCGCATCAGCAGCGTCGCATCGGTGCAGCACCTCGGCCAGCGCCTGACGGGCCGCATCGAGCGCGGCGGCGGTGTCCACCGCGTCCGCACCGGGCACCACCCGGGCCGACAGCACCCCGGCGATCTCGATATCGGTCGGTGCGGCGACGCCGGCGGACCACTGCTGCCCGGCCGCGAGCACCGTGGTCCGGTCCCCGGACCGCAGCTCGATATCGGCCAGTGCGACGAGTTCCACGTGGGCGGAGGCGAGTTCGGCCCGGTCGACCGCGCGTTCCACGGCCCGCTCGGCGGCCTCCACCTCGCGCAACAACGCATCGGTGATACTGATGGACGCCAGCTCGGCGCCGACCCGCTCGAGCTCACCGGTGGCGGCGTCGATACGCGCCAGCTTGCCTGCCAGCCGGGCCGCCTCATCGCGGGCAGCCAGCGCGGCCACCGCACCCCGGGCAGCCTCCACACGCGTCCGAGTGCCCTCAGCCGCGGCCTCGCCGGCGATCGCCGACTGTTCGGCGGCCGCGTGCTCGTCCCGGGCTGCCGCCTGGGCGCGCGCGGACTCCGCCGCGACAGAGATCAATTCCGCAGCAGCAAAAGATCTTTCGTCGATCTCACCGCGAAGGCGATCCCGCTCGGCGACCGCAGCCGCGGAGCCGCCGCGCTTGGCTTCGGCCGCCGCGGCGACCAGAGCCGCCTTGTCCCGCTCGGCGGTGAGCCGCTCGACGGCGGCCGCCACCTCCCGCGCCTGCGCCAGCCGCACCTGGGCGGCGTCGCGTTGCGCGGCAAGCTCGGCCACGGTGGTCGTCAGTACCGCGTGGCGGTTGACCGCGTCGTCGACCTCGGCCACCGCGGCGGCACGGGCGGCCACCTCCGCGTCGGCGTCCCGCAACCGCTGGATGGCCGCAGCCCACACGCCGGTCGGGCGGCCGGTCTGGGTGAAATAGGTCAGGTACTCGGCGTCGATGCGGTCGATCAGCAGCGGATCGGAATCTGTGCCGCCGGTGGTGTCCCCGGCTCCGGCGGCCACGTCGAGCGCGCGCGAGAGCGCATCACAGCCGGACAGATCCACCGGCGCGGTGGCGGTCGCCTGCAGTACCCGCTGCGCCTGCCACAGCGCCGTGTCCACAGTCTCGTCCAGCATGGCCAACACGCGTTCGTGCGCCTCGTCACCGGTGAGCTGCTCACGGCGCGGGGACAGCACGGTCAGCTCGGTCTCGGCACGCTTGTGGAACCGCTTGCGATAGACGAAACGGTAAGGACCGGTGGAAATTTCGGCGATGACCTCCGAACCCACATCGGCGTGGGTGGGCTTGACCGCCTTGACCTCTTTCTTGGTGGAGCGGTCCTTGGACATCAACAACAGGTCGAGCGCCTCGATCATCGAGGACTTGCCGATCTCGTTGGCACCGCTGATCACCACGACACCGCGGTCGGGGAAATCGATATCGCGGTGGGCCACCCCACGGTAGTTGGTCAGTGTCAGGCGGTGCAGTTTCATGCGACCCGTCCTTCGGCGAGCCGCAGCAGCAGCCCGAGGGCCGAGCGGGCATCGTCGGCGTCGGCACCGTCGGCCCGTGCGGTGGCCATCAACTCCTGCACCGCGCCGGCGGCGAAACCGCCGATCGACAGATCGTCGAACTCACCGTCGGCGGGGATCACCGCGATATCGGTGTGCCGCTCCCACAACCGCAGCGAGGCGAACAACCTCGCGTACCGGTCCAGGCAGGCATCCAGCTTCGCCTTGTCGGTGACGGTGAGCGAACCCTTGAGCACCAATCGCACGACGGTGCGGTCCTTGTCCGGCAACTGGTCCAGGTTGATGTCCAGAGTGGCGATATCGCGGTCGTCGTCCACCTCGTGGCGCAGGGTGATGAATCGCCACCGACCGAGATGCCGCGCGCTCACCTGCACCTGCGACTCGTCGAGATCGACGATGAGCACATGCCCCGGATCGGATTCCACGTCGTCGTAGTTGGTGACCTCCGGAGAGCCGGAGTACCAGATGCGTCCCGTGTCACCGACCCGGGTGCGGGAGTGCTTGTCCCCCAACGCGACATAGTGCACCGCGCCACGCTCGAGTGCGTCGTTCAGAGCGGCCAGCCGAATCAGCGACGGCTTGGCCGGGTCCGGGTCCAGCACGTCCACGCCGCCGTGCGCGACGAGCACCCGCAGCGTCCCGTCAGCGGGCAGCGATTGCAGCACCGCGCCGGCCAGATCGGTGGTCGGCGCCTTGGACCGCCATGGCGCGGCCACGATCTCCAGACCGGGACGGACCTCAAAGACGCCGTCGCGGTCCAGCACGGTGACATTGTCGGGCCGTTCCGCGAGGAACAGGGCGCTGGTGTAGACCGAGCCGGCGTCCAGCGGGTCGTGGTTGCCCGGCAGTAGGTAGACCGGAACCCCGATGGCGCGCATGGCTTCCAGCGATTTGCTGACCTCGGCGGGCGCGAGCTGGTTGTGCTCGAACACGTCACCGGCCACCACCACGAACTCGGCCCCGGTCTCGGCGGCCAGCGCACCGAGCCCCGCCACGGCCTCCCGACGGGCTGCGGAGTAGCGCGGCTGTGCTTCCGAGCCACCGGCTCCGAGGAAGTGCCGCGTCATACCGAGCTGCCAGTCGGCGGTGTGGAGGAAACGCATGACGGGAAGTCTAGGTTCGACCGCCGACAAGTCCCGGGATGCGCATCGGCTCGCCGTCGGGGAACCGTACGGTGGCTCTATGCGAACCCTCATCTTGTTGCGGCATGGCAAGTCGGACTATCCGACCGGAGTGTCCGACCACGACCGTCCGCTGGCCCCGCGCGGCATTCGGGAGAGCGCACTGGCCGGGGACTGGCTGCGCGAGCACGCACCCCGGATCGACGCGGTGCTGTGTTCCACCGCGACGCGGACGCGGCAGACGCTGGCCCGCACCGGCATCGACGCACCGGTGACGTTCGTCGACCGCCTCTACGACTCCAGCCCGGGCATCGTCCTTGCCGAGATCAACGAGGTCGCAGAAGAAACCGGCACCCTGCTGGTCGTCGGGCACGAGCCCGTGCTGTCCGCGCTGGCCTTGGGGCTGGCCGGGGCGGCCAGCTCCGCGGAGGCCGTCGAGACCATCGAGCAGAAGTTCCCCACGTCGGCAATCGCGGTACTGCAGGTCCAAACTCCGTGGAGTGCGCTGGAACTGGGCGGCGCCCAGCTGGTCACCGTCCACATACCCCGGTAACGGTGGTCAGGAGCTGGTGGCCAGCGTCAGTTCCATCAGCTTCAGCGCCATCGAGCAGGCGTCGATACCCGGCGTCTGTGGGTTCACCCACCAGCCGACCACCCCGCTGGCATCGCTGGCGACCCCGCAGGCGCCGTTGGCCGCCGGGTTCTTCATCACGATGGACGGCACACCGGCCACCGCGCGGTTCTCGACCTGGTACTTCAGCTTGTCCGCGACCTGCTTCTCGTTGTCCAGGCTGCCCTGCTCGAACCAGAACCGGGTGATGTCGATCAGGCCCGCAGGGTTGGCGGCCTGCCAGCGGCACACCGCACCGACGAAGGTGCTCTGGATGTCCAGCGGATCCGCCCCGACCGTCTTGGCCAGGATGTCCTCGGTGAGGACATCGCATTCCTTCAGCAGGTTCGGGTAGGTCTTCTGCGAATCGTTGTTGCGCGGCACATCGCCCGAACCGGCCTTCACCGCCGTCCCGTCCACCGTCGAGGAGCAACCGGCCAGCAACGCGACCGCTGAAGCCATAGTGGCCAGCGCAGTGAAAACCCGGCGGCTCATTTGGCGTTCACAATCGATTGCCGGGTCAGTTCCTTGGCCACATCGCACGGGTCGGGATACGGCTTCTCGGCGAAGCTGACGGACCACTCGATGAAGTCGTCGTCGAACTGGATGCCGATCTCACACAAGCTCTTGCCCAGCACGGGGTCCTCCCCGACCGCGATGAAACCGTTGCGTCCCTCGATGGTGATGTCGTCGACGCTGGCGCGGGACAGTTCCTCGGTCTTGCGCTCGCGACCGATGGGGCTGCCACGGAAGCTGGTGAAGGAGAAGTGCGGGCCGACGATGCCGCCACCGGCCAGCCACTGGCACCCCACCGAATTGCGTGCGGTGTTGACCAGACCGGTCACCTTGGTCAACTGCGCAACCGTCTGGTCGCTGATGCCGCCGCACTCGGGGAAGATCGGACCGTGCTTGGCCTGCGGCGCCGACGCCGTACTGGAGGGCACCTGGGGCGAGCTCGGGCTGTCCGAGTTCGAGCAGGCGGCAACCAACGGGAGCGCGGCGGCCGCGGCGGTCACAAGGACCAATGTCTTCGCGGAACCGCTGAATCGGCGGTGGCCTCGTCTGGGCGTCACGACATGCACTGTAGCGGCAGCCTGGCGCAGAACCACTGACATGCGCACTGACCTGCCTTTTCGTGTCCCATGCCGAAGATCGGCGAACACAGGGCGGTATGCGACAGTAACCAGATGCTCCTGGCGTTGCTGCGACGGTACGTGCGGCCCTACCGCGGGTTGCTCATCGTCGTGGCGACGCTTCAGGTGATCAGCACCCTCGCGTCGCTGTATCTGCCGACGATCAACGCCGACATCATCGATCAGGGTGTGGCCAAGGGCGACACCCCGGCGATCGTCCGCCTCGGCGGCGTGATGCTCGGGGTGACCGCCCTGCAGGTGGTGTGCGCGGTGGGCGCCGTGTTCTTCGGCTCCCGGGCCAGTGTCGGCTTCGGCCGCGACCTGCGGTCGTCGATCTTTCGCCATGTGCTCGGCTTCTCGTCGACCGAGACGGCCCGGTTCGGCGCCCCGACGTTGCTGACCCGGACCACCAATGACGTCCAGCAGATCCAGCTGCTGGTGCAGATGACCTCCACCATGCTCATCACCGCACCGATCATGGGTGTCGGCGGTATCGCGATGGCGGTGCACCAGGACGCCGGCCTGTCCTGGCTGCTGCTGATCAGTGTGCCGGTGCTGGCGCTGGCCAACTATCTCGTGATCAGGCATCTGCTGCCGATCTTCCGCTCCATGCAACGCCTCATCGACGGGATCAACCGGGTGCTGCGCGAGCAGCTGGCCGGTATCCGGGTGGTGCGGGCCTTCGCCCGGGAATCGCTGGAGCGCAGCAGGTTCGACGAGGCCAACCGCGCGCTGGCGGACACCGCGATCACCGCCGGACGGTGGCAGGCCGTGATGCTGCCGGTGACCACCCTGGTGATCAACGTGTCCAGCGTCGCGCTGATCTGGTTCGGCGGGCACCGCATCGACGCCGGGCAGATGCAGGTCGGTTCGCTGATCGCGTTCCTGGCCTATTTCATGCAGATCCTGATGGCCGTACTGCTGGCCACCCTGCTGCTGGTGCTGTTGCCCCGCGCGTCGGCATGCGCGGAACGCATCACCGAGGTGTTGGGCGCCCACCCGCAGATCACCGATCCCGCGCATCCGGTGCGCGTCGACGCGCTCCGCGGCGAGGTCACGTTGCGCGGAGCCACCTTCAGCTACCCGGGCGCGGACCGACCTGTCGTGCAGGGGGTTTCGCTGACCGCCCGGCCGGGCACCGTGACGGCCATCGTCGGCAGCACCGGATCGGGCAAATCGACACTGGTGTCGCTCATCGCCCGCCAGTACGACGTCACCGCCGGCGCGGTGCTGGTCGACGGGCTCGACATCCGGGACTACGGCACCGAAACCCTGTGGTCGGCAATCGGGTTGGTGCCTCAGCGCGGCTACCTTTTCACCGGGACGATCGCCGACAACCTGCGCTATGGGCGCAGTGACGCCACCGAGGACGATATGTGGGCCGCGTTGCGGGTCGCCGCCGCCGACGATTTCGTCCGGGCCGACCCCGACGGCCTGCAGATGCGGGTCGCCCAGGGCGGCATCAACTTCTCCGGCGGTCAGCGGCAGCGGCTGGCCATCGCGCGGGCGGTGATCCGGCGGCCCTCGGTGTACCTGTTCGACGATGCCTTCTCCGCGCTGGACGTACGCACCGATGCACGGGTGCGTGCGGCGCTGCGCGAAGCGTCGGCGGACGCGACGGTGATCATCGTGTCGCAACGGATTTCCACCGTGGCCGGTGCCGATCAGGTGATCGTCATCGATGCCGGACGGGTGGTCGGTACGGGCACGCACTCCTCGCTGCTGCGGGACTGCCCGCCCTACGCCGAGTTCGTCGACTCCCAGTCGGTGACCGCATGACCAGACCCGTGCGCGGGATGCCGCAACCACCGGCCGCCCGGTCCAGGGATTTCACGGGTTCCGCGATCCGCTTGGTGACGAGACTGACACCGCTGCGCGGGATGACAGCGGCGGTGATCGCGCTGGGCGTGTGTGGGATCGCGATCGGGGTGATCGGCCCGCGGATTCTGGGCCACGCCACCGACCTGCTGTTCAACGGGGTCATCGGGCGTCGACTGCCCGCCGGGATCAGCAAGGAACAGGCGATCGAGGCGGCCCGGGCCAGGGGTGACAACACGTTCGCCGACCTGCTCTCGGGCATGAACGTGATACCCGGCCACGGTGTCGACTTCGGCGCGGTGGGGCGCACCCTGCTGCTCGCACTGGGACTGTATCTCGTTGCCGCCCTGATGGTCTGGGTCCAGGCCAGGATTCTCAACGTCGTCGTGCAACGAACCATCGCCACGCTGCGCACCGATATCGAGAACAAGGTGCACCGGCTGCCGCTGTCCTATGTGGATGCCCGTCAGCGCGGTGAACTGCTCAGCCGGGTGACCAATGACGTCGACAATGTGCAGTCCTCGCTGGCGATGTCGATCAGTCAGTTGCTCACCGCGGCGCTGACGGTCATCGCCGTGCTGGTGATGATGCTGACCATCTCACCGCTGCTGGCCCTGCTGACCGTGCTGACGGTGCCGCTGTCGCTGCTGGCAACGCGGGCCATCACCCGCCGTTCGCAGAAACTGTTCGTCGCGCAGTGGACGAACACCGGCCGGCTCAACGCCCACATCGAGGAAACCTACAGCGGTTTCACCATCGTCAAGACCTACGGCCACCGCGACCACGCCAGCGCGCAGTTCGCCGAGTTCAACGACGATGTCTACCGCTCCAGCACCGGCGCACAGTTCCTGTCCGGCCTCGTGGGGCCGGCCACCACGTTCATCGGCAACCTCAGTTATGTGGCCGTGGCGGTGGTCGGCGGCGTCCAGGTGGCGACCGGCCAGATCACCCTGGGCAGTATCCAGGCGTTCATCCAGTACGTGCGCCAGTTCAACCAGCCGCTGACCCAGGTGGCCGCCATGTACAACACCCTGCAGTCCGGGATCGCGAGCGCAGAGCGGATCTTCGATGTCCTGGATGCCCCCGAGGAGGCTCCCGATCCCCCGCCTCTGCCGGTGACACCCACCACCGGGCGGGTGGAATTCGACCGGGTCACCTTCGGCTACCGGCCCGGCACCCCGGTGCTGCACGACCTCTCGCTGGTCGCCGAGCCCGGGACCACCGTCGCCATCGTCGGGCCGACCGGCGCGGGCAAGACCACCCTGGTGAACCTGCTGATGCGGTTCTACGACGTGGACTCGGGCCGGATCCTGCTGGATGGCACCGATATCACGTCGATGCCACGGGCGGTGCTGCGCTCGCGGATCGGCATGGTGCTGCAGGACACCTGGCTGTTCGGCGCCAGTATCTACGACAACATCGCCTACGGCCGCCCCGGCGCCGGGCCGGACGAGGTGCACGACGCCGCCCGCGCCGCTTTTGTCGACCGGTTCGTGGCCGGCCTGCCCGACGGCTACGACACCAGGGTCGGCGACGACGGTGGCCGTCTCAGCGTCGGCGAGAAACAGCTGATCACCATCGCACGCGCGGTGCTGGCCCGCCCGCAGCTGCTGATTCTCGACGAGGCGACCAGCTCCGTGGACACCCGGACCGAACTGCTCATCCAGCAGGCACTGGCCGAGTTGCGCAGGGACCGGACCAGTTTCATCATCGCCCACCGGCTGTCGACCATCCGCGATGCCGACCGGATCGTGGTGATCGAGGACGGCCGCATCGTGGAGCAGGGCACGCATGCCGACCTGCTGGACCGCCGCGGCGAGTACTGGACACTGAGTCAGATGTAGCCCCCGGTGGCTGCCACCAGGGCTAGAGCCCCGGTCCCTCGGCCCGCAGATCGTCCACCGCCGTCATCGCCGCACGCAGCTTGGACAGCCATTCGTCGGTGTGCTCACCGACCAGACGTACCGACCAGGCCAGCGCGTCGGAACGGGACCGGGCCACGCCGGCGTCGACCAGGGTGTCCAGTACCTGACGCTCGGGCTGGCGCAGCCGCGTCATGACCGGTACCGCCAAGTGGGTGAACAGGATTCGCTCCTCGCCGGCCCGGACGCCCCAGGAGACCTTGCGCCCGAAGCGATCCTGCGCCTCGTCGGCGATCCGCATGCGTTCACCGCGGGTCTCCTCGCGGAACTTCGCGGCGCGGCCCGACAGGCGCGATGTGCTCTCCTCGCCGTCGGTATCGGGCAACCGGCCGATGACGGTGATCTCCTCGCGGTCGACCACGACGTCCGGATCGCCGTCGAACCAGCCGTCGGGCAGCCGTCCGGCGAACCAGTCGGCGGCTTCCGCGGCGTCGCGCGGGGCACGGTGCCCGTGATCTCGATGATGATGATGTGTCCTCATGATTACATGATTACACCGTTACAAACGGTTGTGGGCGCAGTTCACCGACGGTGAACAGCACGGCTACCCGGCACCGGCCAGGGCACGCTTGGCCCGCACCCGATCGAGCTCGTCTCCTGCCATCAACAAAGAACGCCAGCCTAAGGTGGCTCTAGCACGTGCCGAATTCTGGGGAATTTGAGGAGATACGGTGAGTGGTCAGTGGCTCAGAGATCCCGAAGGCCGGTTCGAATACCGGTGGTGGGACGGACAGAAGTGGACCGATCAGGTCTCACATCAAGGACAGGTGCACGCCGCACCGTTGGGCGCGCCGCCCGTGCAGCAGCAGCCGGCACCACCGCAGCCGGTGACGCCCTCGGCCGGCGACGGATTCACCGGCATCACCGGCGATCTGGTCGACGGACGGTTCAGCGAGAAGGAATCGGCCGCCGTCGCCAACCAGAACAAGAAGTTGCTCCGCGTACGCGTCGGTGAACCGTTCCTGGCTCGCCAAGGTGCGATGGTGGCCTACCAGGGCACTGTCGAGTTCAACTACGAGGGCGGCGGCGCCGGGAAGTTCCTCAAGAAGGCACTGACCGGTGAGGGTCTGCCCTTGATGCGGGTCGCCGGCCAGGGCGATGTGTTCCTCGCCGAGCAGTCCTTCGACGTGCACCTGCTGCATCTGAACAACTCCGGCTTGTCGATCAGCGGCAAGAACGTGCTGGCCTTCTCATCGAGCCTGGACTGGAACATCGAGCGGGTCAAAGGCGGCAGCATCGCCACCGGCGGCCTGTTCAACACGACACTCCGCGGCACCGGCTGGGTGGCCCTGACCACCGATGGGCCACCGGTGGTGCTCAATGCCGCCGAAGCGCCGACCTTCGCCGACACCAATGCGGTGGTGGCCTGGTCGGCCAACCTGCAGACCTCGCTGAAAACCAGCTTCAAGGCGAGTGCGCTGATCGGGCGCGGCTCCGGCGAGGCGCTGCAGGTGGCTTTCGCCGGTCAGGGCTTCGTGATCGTCCAGCCGTCGGAGGGCGTCACCGTCCCGGTTCAGTGACCGGTCGCTACAGCGTCTGGAGGATCGCCTTCATGGTGTCGATCTCCTTCTGCTGAGAGTCGACGATGGCGTGGGACAACTCGATCGCCGGGCCGTACTGCCCGGTGGCGATCTCGTCCTGAGCCATGGTGATCGCACCCTCGTGGTGCGCGATCATCTGGGTGACGTAGAGCTTGGCCGCTTCCGGGCCGGGGGCGTTGCGCAGCGCCTCGATGTCCTTCTCGGAGACCATGCCCTGCATCGAATCGTGGTTCATCGGCGCCGTCGCCGGGCTGCCCCAGGACGTGAGCCAGCCCTGCATCTGCTGGATTTCGGGGGCCTGCGCGGCCTTGATCTCGGTGGCGAGCTGAACCACCCGGGGATCGACGCCCTGCTTGGCCAGCAGGATGTCGCTCATCTGCACCGCCTGGGTGTGGTGCGGAATCATCATCTGGGCGAACATCACGTCGGCATCGTCATGGGCCGTGGCATCCGCACCGGCCGCCGCCGAACTGGGGTGGTCATGGCCGGCGTTGCCGTCGTGGCTCGTCGCACTGGGCTGGCTGCTACAACCCGCCAGCACCGCAACCGCTGCCGCGATCACTGCCGCTGTCTTCTTCATCTCTCTCCTCACATCGCTGGGCCGGACGTGACCATTTACCCATACCCCCTACCGGTATATCATGGGGGCATGAACATCGTTCTCAATGTCGAGGGTATGAGCTGCGGCCACTGCGTCTCGGCCATCACCGCCGCGGTACAGCCGCTGCCCGGCGTCACCGGAGTCGAGGTCGATCTCAGCGCCGGCACCGTCACCGTCTCCGGCACACCCGACACCTACCCCGATCGCAAAGCCGTGACTGCCGCCATCGAGGACTGCGGTTACGAGGCAGCATGAGTACCCTCACCCTCGACGTCGGCGGGATGACGTGTGCCTCCTGCGCAGCACGAATCGAGAAGCGGCTCAACCGGATCGACGGCGTTCACGCCACCGTGAACTTCGCCACCGAGCAGGCTCGCGTCGACTTCCCCGACACCGTCAGCCCCGACG
The DNA here is from genome assembly GCF_011758805.1 of Mycolicibacterium fluoranthenivorans. NCBI lineage: Bacteria > Bacillati > Actinomycetota > Actinomycetes > Mycobacteriales > Mycobacteriaceae > Mycobacterium > Mycolicibacterium fluoranthenivorans. The sequence continues at coordinate 102,510 of NZ_JAANOW010000004.1, forward strand.
ATCTGGTCGCGGCCGTCGAGTCGACGGGTTACTCCGCCAGACTGCCCTCCCCGGAACCCGCAGCCGCCCCAGAACGTGACGAGTCCACCGAGTGGCGGCAACGGCTACTGATCAGCGCCGCCCTGAGCGTGCCGGTGGTGGCACTGTCGATGATCCCCGCACTGCAGTTCACCAACTGGCAGTGGCTGGCCTTCACGCTGGCGTCGCCGGTGGTGGTGTGGGGCGCCTGGCCGTTCCACCGGGCCGCGTGGACCAACCTGCGGCACGGCGCCGCCACCATGGACACGCTCATCTCGGTGGGCGTCAGCGCCGCATACCTGTGGTCGGTATGGGCGCTGTTCTTCACCCATGCCGGGATGCCGGGTATGAAGATGCCCTTCGAGTGGGTGTCCCGCGGCGGTGCGCCGCACCTGTACCTCGAAGTGGCAGCCGCCGTCACGACGTTCCTGCTCACCGGGCGGTATTTCGAGGCGCGGGCCAAGCGCACCTCCGGGGCAGCGTTACGGGCCCTGCTGGATATGGGCGCCAAGGATGTCGCGGTGCTGCGCAACGGGACGAGCGAGGTGCGGATCCCGACCTCACAACTGGCGGTCGGCGATGTGTTCGTCGTGCGCCCCGGCGAGAAGATCGCCACCGACGGCACGGTCACCGCAGGCGCGTCGGCCGTCGACGCGTCGATGCTGACCGGCGAGCCGGTGCCCGTCGAGGTCGGTCCGGGCGACACCGTGGTCGGGGCGACCGTCAACGTCGGTGGACGGCTCGAGGTGCGGGCCACCCACATCGGTGCGGACACCCAGTTGGCACAGATGGCCCGGCTGGTCAGCGAAGCGCAGAGCGGTAAGGCCGACGTGCAGCGGCTGGCGGATCGGGTGTCGGCGGTCTTCGTGCCGATCGTGATCGGGTTGGCCCTGCTGACCTTGGCGGGCTGGTTGCTGATCGGCAGCTCGGTGGCCGCTGCCTTCACCGCCGCCGTCGCGGTGCTCATCATCGCCTGCCCGTGCGCGCTGGGACTGGCCACGCCGACCGCACTGCTCGTCGGCACCGGCCGGGGAGCGCAGTTGGGCATCCTCATCAAGGGCCCGCAGGTGCTGGAATCCACCCGCCGCGTGGACACCGTGGTGCTGGACAAGACCGGCACCGTCACGACGGGCCGGATGTCGGTGGTCGCGGTACATGTCGCCGATGGCGAATCCGAGGCCGAAATCGTCCGGCTGGCAGGCGCTCTCGAGCATGCCTCCGAGCATCCGATCGCCCGCGCGATCGCCGAGCACGCCGGTGGAGCGCTGCCGCCGGTGGACGGGTTCGAGAATCACGGCGGACGCGGGGTGACCGGCGTCGTGGACGACCGGGCGGTGGCCGCGGGCCGGTTGTCCTGGCTGACCGAGGAGTGGGCCATGACGGTGCCGGCCGATCTGCGTTCGGCCGCCGAGGCGGCCGAAAGGCAGGGCCGCACCCCGGTGTGGTTCGCCGCCGACGGACGTGTCCGCGCGGTCATCATCGTCTCCGACACCATCAAGGACACCTCGGCCGAGGCGATCGCCCAGTTCCGGGCTCTCGGCCTGACTCCGGTCCTGCTGACCGGCGACAACCGTGGCGCCGCCGAAGCCGTTGCCGCACAACTGGGTATCGAGCAGGTGGTGGCCGAGGTGCTGCCCGCCGGCAAGGTGGCCGAGATCAAGCGGCTGCAGGCCGGCGGTGCGGTGGTGGCGATGGTGGGCGACGGCGTGAACGATGCCGCCGCGCTGGCGCAGGCCGATCTGGGTCTGGCGATGGGCACCGGCACCGATGTCGCCATCGAGGCGTCGGATCTGACACTGGTGCGCGGCGATCTACGCGCCGCCGCCGACGCGATCAGATTGTCCCGAGCCACCCTGCGCACCATCAAGGGCAACCTGTTCTGGGCGTTCGCCTACAACGTGGCCGCGCTGCCGTTGGCCGCGCTGGGACTGCTGAACCCGTTGATCGCCGGCGCGGCGATGGCGTTCAGCTCGGTATTCGTGGTGACGAACAGCCTACGGCTGCGCCGGTTTTCACCCGTTCGGTAGCCGCGCCCGGAACAGTTTGGTGTCATCCTTGATGCCCTTGAGTCGCCGTGCACCGGCGAAGGACCACTCGAACCCGGCATCGTCGCCGATCGCGTCGCGGGCGGCCTCGGACACCAGTACCGAACCCGGGCGTGCGACCCCGGTGATACGGCTGGCCAGGTTGACCGGGCTGCCGAACCAGTCCCCGCCCCGGCTGACCGCCATGCCGGTGGCCACGCCGGCACGCAGTCGCAGGAAGTCCTCACCCGCCTCGGTCGCGTCGACCAGAGCCAGCATCGTGACCAGCAACGGCACCGGGTCCGGACTGACCAGCATCACGGCATCGCCGATCGACTTGATGAACCGCACCGGTGGCACGACCACGTCGTAGGTCAAGTCGACCAGACGGCGCGCCAGGTCCTCCAACTCCTCGGGCGGCACCGCCTCGCCGAGGCGGGTGAAGCCCACCAAATCGGCGAAGGCCACCGCCACCGGCCGGGCGCCGGGTAGCGGGAGCCCCTTGGCGCGTTCCCCAGCCGTCACCGCCTCGGTCTCCATGGTGTGGCGCAACTGCAGCCGAAGCATGTCCTGGATCATCGGCCCGAGCAGCGGATCAGCTTGGCGCAGCAGGGCTTCGGAGGCCTTGGCGATCTCCAGCTCGGTGGCGCCGGCGGCCATCATCGCCGACAGCGCGGTGAACCGAATGGCTTCTGCCGTCTTCGCCAAACCGTCGGCGATGACCCTGATCACCGCCACGATGCGGTCCTCATCGAAGCCCAGATCCATGAACTTGACGACATAGGAGGTGATGTCGCCGTCGATCGCGGGGTGGATCCGCGCGTCCGGATCGTCGGACTGCGGTAACCCGATGGCGCGCTGGATCCGCCGCAGCAGATCGAGATCGATGCCGGTCGACTCGCAGATCTCACGCGCCGACACCAGCGTGCCGTCATCCCCGAGTACCCGCCGTGACGCCAGGAGCAGCGGTGAGTACGCATCGCGGATCTGGCCGGTGGTGATGCCCTGCTCCAACAGCCACTCGATCAGCTCGGCGCGCTCGGCCCGCGCGTCCCCTTCGAGCCCGTCGAGTAGGTCGGCGATGTCTGGAGAGTCCACGACGTCAACGTAGCGGTACGGGATCGTCGGTGTGGGATCGTGGCTGGAATGACCGACGTCCTGCGCGGGCTGCCACCGTTGGTCGGTGCCGGCGCCCGCTTGCTGATCTGCGGCAATATGCCCAGCGTGATGTCGCTGGCGGCGGCCGAGTACTACGGCAACCCGCGCAACGCGTTCTGGCGGATCGCCGGTCAGGTGTACGGGTTCACCGCGGACGCGCCGTACCCGGAGCGGGTGGAGTCCTTGCTGGCACACGGCATCGCGGTGTGGGATGTGCTGCACACCTGCATCCGCCAGGGCAGCCTGGATTCCGCGGTGCAGCGCGACAGCATGGTGCCCAACGACTTTGCGGCCTTCTTCACCCGGCATCCGTCGATCGAGCGGGTGCTGTTCAACGGGGCTGCCGCCGAGACGAACTACCGGCGGCTGGTCGGCGTCACCCCGGTCCCCGCCGTGCGGCTGCCGTCCACCAGTCCGGCGCAGACCATGCGCTTCGCCGACAAGCTGGCGATCTGGCGCGCCGAACTGGCCGACTAGGATCGCGCCATGAAAGGTTCAGTGACCGTACACATGAACGCGCCGGCCGACCAGGTCTGGAATCTGATCGCCGATGTTCGCAACACCCCCAAGTACTCACCGGAGGTGTTCGAATCCGAATGGCTGGATGGCGCGACCGGACCCGCGTTGGGCGCGCGGTTCCGCGGGCACGTCAAGCGCAACGAGATCGGGCCGATCTACTGGACGACGTGCCGTGTCACCGCCTGCGAGCCGGGGCGAGAGTTCGGCTTCGAGGTGCTCGCCGGAGACAAGCCGGTGAACAACTGGCATTACGCCCTGGCCCCCGCCGGTGACGGCACGGATGTCACCGAGTCGTTCTGGATGACACCCGGCCTGCTCGACACCGTGTTCGGTATCTTCGGCGGTCAGTTGCGCACCCGGCGCAATATCCGGGATATGACCACCACCCTCAACCGGATCAAGGCCGAGGTCGAGGCGGCCTGATCACCCGGATGCGTCCTGGGCCGGGTCCGGCGGTCCGTCACCCAGGATGTGTTCGGGGTGGTGGTAGAGGTTGGTGCGGGCTTGGCCGGTGTCCAGTAGCGGTGGTGGGATCCATTCGACGCTGCCGGTGGTGGCGACGACGGTTTTCCAGCCGCCGTCTTTGACCAGACGGTTGTGCGGGCCGCAGGCCAGCACCAGTTCGTCGATATCGGTGTGGCCGCCCTGCGCGAAATCCTGCACCGCGTGATGGGTTTGGCAGCCATACGCCGGGACCCGGCAGCCGGGGAACGTGCAGCCCCGATCCCGGTAGGTGAGCACCAGACGCTGATCCGCACTGGCGCAGCGTCGGGTCCGCCCGAAATACAGCGGCCGCCCGGTCACCTCATCGAACACCGCCAGACACAACAACGAATGCGAGGCCAGGCGGATGACCTCACGCATCGGCACCCGACTACCGGCCGCGGTCACCGCGTGCCCGATCGCCTCGTCGAAGTCGGTGACGGTGGCACCGAGCACCACCGTCACCGGGAGCCCGTTGTGCTCACCCAACTCACCCGACGCCAGGGCGTTGCGGGCGACGGTGATCAACGCATCGTGCTGACGCTGCCCCAGGCTGCGGGTGTCGGCATCGATCGCCTCCTGCGACGGCGTGCCCTTGGTACACGGCCTCTGGTCGGCGGGATTGCACATCCCCGGCCCGGCCAACTTGCCCAGCACCGGTTCCAGATACGCCCGGCCCTGCGCGGTCACGGTGCCATGAAACTCACTGGTCCCGTCGGGGCGCTGCTGACCCAGCACGAACGTGCGGCGCTGCTCACCACGCTCGGCCACCTCATCGTCGTCGTGAGGTTCGGGCCCATCCGGGTCGAGAACAGCGAGCAGGTGCTTGGCCAGGCGCCGCAGTGTGTCCGGATCGTGCACGCTGGCGTACCCGGCCAGCCGGGCCTCGGCATCGGCGCGGGTCGGCTCATCCACCCGTGGCGGGAGCTTCTTCATGGTTGTGGTGATGATGCGGACATGCTCGGCGGTGATCTCCCCACGCGCCTGGGCGGCCGAAGTACCCGGATACACCGGCGCCAACCGCTCACCGGTCACCGTCCGCCGTGGGGCCAGTAATTCCCCCTCAGCCAGGCGGCGCCCAGCCTCCGTCGGGGACAGCCGCAACCGGATCCCCAACGCATCCTTCCAACTACGGGCACCTAAGTCGGCGGGGCCGGCTTGGGCTTTCACCGCCGCCATCACCCGATGCTGGATCGCCGGGACCCTCCGATACACCCGCTCCAGCGCTGTCTGGATGTCGAGGAGTTCGGTGACCGAGGCATCGTCGAACACCATGCCCGACAGCTTGTCGAGCACCGCCTCCAGATCGACCACACCCTCCATGACTCGAACACTAGTACGAACCACCGACACGTTCAGGCGTTATCCACAGCCCAACAAACCATCCACAGATCCACGCGCACAACATGATTCGATGTTGCGGCGACCGAGAAACAGTGCTAGGGCGCTACCCCAGCCGATCCACGATGTCCTTCGCCTCCGTCAAGCCCAACCCGGCGTCGTTGGGCTCACAGTGCGCACCGGAGGTCGTCGATGCGCCCACGGCCGGGCCGACTCGATCTGCGCGCCCAGCGACAGCAGCGTCGCCTCGCCGGACGGTCGTCCCATCAGCTGGATCGACATCGGTATCCCGTGGGGGTCCAGTCCCCACGGCACCACTGCCGCCGGCTGCCCGGTGACATTGCACATGGCCTGGAACGGCACCCGTGCTGCCACCAAAGCGAGGGTGGAGATGGCGCCGCGGCGCTGATACGCCCCGATCCGCGACGGTCCGGTGGCCGCGCCGGGGGTGAGGACCACGTCGACGTCGTCGAAGATAGACAGCACCCGCGCCGCGATGGCGGGCTCGGCGGCCCGGATCGCGGCCATCCTGCGCTCGGACAACAAGCCGCCGATCCGGGCGAAAGCCCTTGTCCGGGAATCCAGCCGCTCCGGATGCGGCAACATCTGCACATCGTCGTGGACACCGCGGAAGTACCGCGGCAAGGCGTGGCCGTAGACCACACCGACCGGATAGTCCGGGTCCCGTTCGATGACCTCGTGGCCCAGATCGCGAAGCAGCCCAACGGCTTCGGCGACGGCGGCGCGCTGCGGAGCACCGACCCGTGCCGTCACCCCGGGCGGCACCTTGAGACTCACGGCGATCCGCAGCCGGCCGGGCGCACGTGCCGCCGCAGCCACGAAATCGCCACCCGGGGCGGTGACGTCGAGGAACAGCGCGGCATCTGCCACGGTGCGCGCGAGGGGGCCGTTGGCCACCAGACCGCACCAGGCGTTCTCGTGCGGTGCCGTGGGCACCCGGTCACGCTGCGGCTTGATCCCGAACAGACCACACCAGGTGGACGGCACCCGGATCGATCCCATGCCATCGGATCCCAGCGCGATCGACGCCAAGCCGGCGGCCATCGCCGCACCACTGCCCCCACTGCTGCCGCCGGGGGCGAAATCGGTGTTCCACGGGTTGTGCGTCGCCCCGTAGCTGAGGGTTTCGGTGAACGGCCAGATCATCATCTCCGGCACCGCGGTCTTGCCCACGATGACCGCACCCGCGGCGCGCAGTCGCCGCACCACCTCGGCGTCCTCGGTGGCGGCGGGGCCGTGCGCGCTGCTCCCGTAGGCGGTCACCTCGCCGGCGACGTCGGTGTCGTCCTTGATCGCCACCGGCACACCGAGCAGCGGCAGCCGCTCCCCGGCGTCCAGCCGGACCTGTGCCGCGGCAGCCTCGGACCGCGCCGAGTCGGCGAGAACGACACGGTACGAACGGATCTCGGGATCGATATGCGCAATCCGGTCCAGGAACAGCTCAAGCAGATCGGGCGCACTCAGGGTTCTGGCGGCCAGCATGCGGGCATGTTCGGCCGCGCCCGCGAACGCGATATCGCTCATGGTGGCCACGGTAGCGCTCACGGCCCGTGCGCGGTGGCGTACTCCCCCGGCGTGCAACCGAGCATGAGACGAAAGTCGTTGATGAAATGAGCCTGGTCGTACCAACCCAGCCGGATCGCCAAGTCGGCGAAGTCGACGCCGGGCGTGCTCTCGATCTCCAGGGCCGCCTGCTGCAGCCGGTAGCGGCACAACACCCATTTCACCGGGACCCCGACATAATGCGCAAAAACCCGCTGCGTGGTGCGGGTACTCCACGGCGAGATCGCCATCACCTGCGTCACCCGGTGCAGGGCGGTGTCCTGCTGCATCCGCTCGATCAGTCCGGTGAGCTCCCGGTAGACGGGATCGGCCGGCGCACGGACGTCCCCGATCGCGTCATCCAGGCGCGAGCGCACCACGTCTCGATCCTCACCGAGTTCGATTGGCGCGCCGAAGAGGTCGTCATCCGCGGGCTGCACCAGACCGGTGAGTTCTGCGGCGTCGCGGCCGAATCGCGCGGTGAACCCGCCGGGCCGGAATCGGGCGCCCACCACGGTGCCACGCTCGGCGATGGTGGTGCGGAACACGCGTGGCACCACACCGTGCACCAGCGTGTTCGGCAGTGCGAAGCCGTGCCGGGCGGCGTCATCGCCCCACTCCCTGGTGAGGTGCAACGACGGGAAGGTGATGACGGTGTTGTCGTGCGGACCCTCGGCCCGGCGGTCCCACCGCACCGACCAGAAATGTTCGACGAATCTGCCGGCGTCGTCCGACGGCGGCCAGCGGCGCAGCTCGAAGGCCGCGATGCTGCCTGCCCGCCCGACCACACCCCGGACCGGCGCTGGCGTGTTTTTCCAAGCCGCCACGGGCTCAAGGCTACGAAACTGGCCGATATGAGCAGCACTCCGATCCCCCAGGGTTACACCAGCCTGACCCCGTTCCTGTGCGTCGACGGCGCGGCCGCGGCGATCGATTTCTACACCGAAGCGTTCGGTGCCACCTTGATCAGCCGGATGGATGGCCCGGATGGGACCGTCACCCACGCGGAACTGGACTTCGGTGCGGGCCGGTTGCAGCTCGGCGATCCCCAGGATGCCTACCAACTGGCCGCCCCGGACCGGGGTGCATTCGCCACCGAGTCGATCGGGCTGTACTGCGCCGATGCCGACGCCGTGGTGGCACGTGCGGTGGATGCGGGCGCCACCGTCCGGGAACCCCTGCAGACCTTCGTCACCGGTGACCGATTCGCGTCCCTCATCGACCCGTTCGGGCGGCGCTGGACCGTGATGACCCGCGTCGAAGACCTGACCCCGGAGGAGCAGGACCGCAGGCTTGCCGAGTGGGCGTCCACGAACACCTGACGGAGGGCGGCTAACGTGGCGTCATGACCTGCGTGTTCTGCTCCATCGTCACCGGCGCCGCCCCCGCGATCAGGATCCACGAAGACGACGACTACCTCGCGTTCCTCGACATCCGGCCGTTCACCCGCGGCCACACCCTGGTGATCCCCAAGCGGCACACCGTGGACCTGACGGACACCCCGCCGGACACACTCGCCGGGCTGACGGTGCTGGGCCAGCGCATCGCGAAGGCGGCCCGGGTATCCGGCCTGCACGCCGACGGCAACAACATCGCGATCAACGACGGCAAGGCCGCCTTCCAGTCGGTCTTCCACATCCACCTGCACGTGGTGCCACGCCGCACCGGCGACAAATTGTCGTTCGCAAAGGGCCTGGTGCTGCGCCGCGATCCAGATCGCGAGGAGTCCGCACGCCTGCTACGTGCGGGGTTGGCGAGACTGGAGCACACCGCGCAGGATTGACCCATGACGCATCTGTCCCCGATAGAGCAAGCCGGCCTGCGCGTGCTGCACCTGCACGACCTGCTGTACCAGAAGACCAACGGCCTGATCGGTCACCGGGTCCCGGGCCTGCCCAACAGCCTGCTGCTGCACACCGTGGGCGCCAAGACCGGGCAGCCACGCGTCAACACGCTGAGCTACGCCCGTGACGGCGGTGACTACCTGGTGGTCGCATCGATGGGGGGCGCACCGCGCTCGCCGGGCTGGTACCACAATCTCAAGGCCCGACCGGAGGTCGAGATCAACGTGGGCACAAGGCGACTGGCGGCCACGGCGCGCCCGATCCTGCCCGACGACCCGGATTATGCGCGACTGTGGCAGTTGGTGAACAAGAACAACGCCAACCGCTATGAGGCCTACCAGCGCAAGACCAGCCGGCCCATCCCGATCGTCGCCCTGACGCCCGCTTAGAGAAGCTCCTTCGCGAGCAGTTCCAGCGCCGTCACCCGGGCCGGCGCGGTGGAAGGCGAGGTGCCACGGTACGCCGAGCCGACCGGGCTGACCATCACCTCGTCGACATCGAATTCCTCGGCCAGCGAACGGATCTGCTCGGCGGCCTCGGCCGGGTCGCCAACCACGGTGCGGGCCCGGCCCGCGTCGATGATGAGCTGTTCCTGCGCCGAAACGGTCGCACCGAGCGCATCTTCGACCAGATCGAGTGGCCCCAGCGGCCGACCGGTGCGCAGCCGGCCCATCATCTGCAGATTCGGCAGCAGCAGATCCTCGGCCTCGGCGCGGGTCTGAGCCACCGACGCGTTGACCGTCAGGAACGTAGTGGGCTCGGAAAGCTCTGCGCTCGGCCGGAATTCAGCGCGGTAGGCGGCCAGCGCCTCGGCGGTGCCCTGCCCGGTGAAATGGTTGGCGAAAACGTACGGTAACCCCTTGGCCGCCGCCAGGTGCGCCGAATACATCGACGAGCCGAGCAGCCAGAGGCGCGGCTCACTGGCCGCGGCCGGGGTGGCCTTCAAGACGTAGTCCTCTTGCTGCGCCACGCCGCCACGGGTCAGTGCCACCCGCACACCACGAGCACCCATCAGGGCGGCCACATCGTCGAGATACTGCGGGAACCGCTCGATATCCGTATCGTCACGGCCGGCTGCGCCGCGCAAGGCCACCGACGTGACCGGGTCCGAGCCGGGCGCACGGCCGATCCCGAGATCGATACGCCCCGGGGCGGCAGCCTCCAGCAGGGCGAACTGCTCCGCGACCGCCAGCGGCGCATGATTGGGCAGCATCACCCCACCGGAACCGAGCCGGATATGCGAGGTCTGGGCGGCCAGATAAGCGATCAGCACCGGCGGACTGGTGGCCGCCACCGCCGCCATGTTGTGGTGCTCGGCCACCCAGTATCGGCTGAACCCCAGCCGATCGGCGGTCTTGGCCAGCGCCGCCGTGGCTGCCAGCGCATCGGCGGTGGACTGGTCCGACCGGACCGGGACGAGATCGAGCACAGAAAGACGCACGACTGCGTCAACGCCGGGTGATGCCGGAACGTTCCCGTGCCTGGACGAACACCTCGTCGAGCATGGCCGGTGTCAACCGGCCGGTGAACATGTTCTGCTGGCTGGGGTGGTAGCAGCCCAGCAACGTGCGGCCCGTGGACAGTGTCGCCACCGCGCCGTGACCGAACACCGGCTTCCGCTGTCCGGCAAGCTCCTCGGCGAGCAGTCCCTGGGCGACCTGCCAGGCAAAGCCACCCAGCGCCACCACCACCCGCACGTACGGCGCGACCAGCCGCCATTCGGCGAGCAGCCACGGCGCACAGGTCAGCCGCTCCGCGGGGGTGGGTTTGTTGGCCGGCGGGGCGCAGCGCACCGGCGCCACGATCCGCACGCCGTTGGCCCGCATCCCGTCGGCGGCGTCGACGCTGAGACCGGAACTGACCAGGCCGGCCCGGTGCATCGCGGCGAACAATTGGTCGCCGGACCGGTCCCCGGTGAACACCCGGCCCGTGCGGTTGGCCCCGTGCGCGGCCGGCGCCAGCCCGACCACCAGGACGCGGGGGCGGGCCGCCCCCCAGCCCGCCACCGGGCGGCCCCAGTAGGGCTCGTCGGCGAAGGCGCGCCGTTTGGTCACGGCGATCTCTTCCCGCCAAGAGACCAGGCGCGGGCATGCCGCGCACACCGCGCAGGCGGCGTCGAGTGCGGCGACCGTTCCCGCGCCGGCGGCCAGCGCCGCGACGGCCTCGGGATCGTGGGCCACCGGCGTCGAGGATTTCGCGCGATCCCCCGGCCAACCCGTCCCGGGTGGCACCGGCGAGGCGAACAGCCGTCCGGTGCGCGGATGGGGAAGCTCGCGGGACACGCCCTCATCCTGTCTGAAATTCGATGGCCGGGTGCGGCGAAGCGCTGTTAGATTCTCCGGCGAGACGTCATGAATACACGCCCCCGCGGCCCAGCGCTGCTCATCCTGCTCGCTGCCCTCATGGCGGGATCCGGCAACGGCATCTCCATGATCGCCTTTCCGTGGCTTGTGTTGCAACGCAACGGATCAGCTCTTGACGCGTCGATCGTCGCGATGGCCGGGACACTGCCGCTGCTGGCATCCACCGTGATCGCCGGCACCGCCGTCGACTACATCGGCCGGCGACGGGTCTCGATGCTCGCCGACGCACTGTCTGCCCTGTCCGTCATCGCCGTGCCGGTCATCGCGCTGATTTTCGGCGTGCACGCCGTCAACGTCGCGGTACTGGCAGGTCTGGCCGCGCTCGGCGCCGCGTTCGACCCGGCCGGGATGACGGCACGGGAGTCGATGCTGCCCGAGGCGGCCGCGCGGGCGGGCTGGACACTCGATCACGCCAACAGCATCTACGAGGCGGTGTTCAACCTCGCCTACATCGTCGGGCCGGGCATCGGCGGCCTGCTGATCACCACCCTCGGCGGGATCAACACGATGTGGGTCACCGCGGCCACCTTCGGCTTCTCCATCGCGGCGATCGGGTTGCTGCGGCTGGAGGGCGCGGGCAAGCCGAACCGCGAGGCACTGCCCGAACGCGTGTGGGCCGGCGTCGTCGAGGGCCTGTCCTTCGTGTGGAACACCAAGGTGTTACGCACGCTGGCCATCATCGATCTGACGGCCACCGGGCTGTACATGCCGATGGAGAGCGTGCTGTTCCCCAAGTACTTCACCGACCGCAACGAACCCGCGCAGCTGGGCTGGGTGCTGATGGCGCTGTCGGTGGGCGGCCTGGTCGGCGCGCTGGGGTACGCGGTGCTGTCGAGATACCTGAAGCGGCGCACCACCATGCTGATCGCGGTGATCACGCTCGGGGTGGCCATGACGATCGTGGCGTTCCTGCCGCCGTTGCCGGTGATCCTGGTGCTGTGCGCGATAGTCGGTTTCGTCTACGGCCCGATCGCACCGATCTACAACTACGTCATGCAAACCCGGGCACCGCACCACCTGCGCGGTCGGGTGGTCGGCGTGATGGGTTCGCTGGCGTATGCGGCGGGGCCGCTGGGTCTGCTGCTGGCCGGGCCGCTGGCCGATTCAGCCGGATTGCGCACGACATTTCTCGCGCTGGCCCTGCCGATGCTGGTGATCGGCGTGGTCGCCGTCGCCTTGCCGTCACTGCGCGAACTCGACCGGCCCGGCTAGCACACCGGATCAATCGGTCCGACCAAAAACCCAATAATGCTAGGCATTTCCTGGGCACGCCTTTTACGCTGCCTATGTGCGTTTGACGTGGCCGCTGACGGGCCGCACCGAGGAGATCCGAGCTGTTCGAGCGGGGGTGTCGGACCCTGACTCAGCCGGCATCGTGGTGTGCGGTCCGGCCGGTATCGGCAAAAGTCGCATCGTGCGTGACGCGCTGCAGGGCACCGAGTACCGCTGGATCGTCGGCACCACCTCCGCACGCGACATCCCGTTGGGTGCCTTCGCCGCGTGGACCACCTCGGCTGACGATGACCGACTCAAGTTGGTCCGGAGCGTGATCGACGCGGTCACCGCGTCGCCGGCGGGACGTCCCGTCGTCATCGCGGTGGACGACGCCCACCTGCTCGACGACCTGTCGGTGTTCGTGCTGCATCAGATCGTCCAGCGCCGGGCGGCCAAACTGGTGCTGACGGTGCGCGACGGGCGGGACGGGTCCGGGGTGCCCGACAGTGTGCGGGAGATCTGGAAGGACCCCGGTCGAGCCGCGCAGACGGGCGCCGACAACCTGGCCTTCGACAGGCTCGACGTGCAGCCGCTGGCACCCCAGGAATCAGCGGAACTGCTCGCCGCCACGCTGAACGGACCGGTCGATCCCGACGCGGCCACCCGGCTGTGGAAGCTCACCCGCGGCAACGCGCTGTACCTGCGCAACATCGTCGAGCAGGAACTCGCCGACGGCCGCCTGGAGCTCCGCGGCGGGTGCTGGCAGTGGGACGGTAAACCGGTGCTGCCCAGCAGCCTGGTGGAACTCATCGATTCCCGGTTCGGCGATCTGCCACCGGCCGTCGGCAAGGTCGTCGATGCGCTGGCGGTCGGGGAACCCATCGAGCTGGCGGCACTGCAGCGCATCACCGACCGCGAATCGGTGGAGGATGCCAACGTTCGCGGGCTGATCACCGTGGATCACAGCGATTCCGGTGTGCAGGTTCGGATTTCGCATCCGCTGTACGGCGAGATACGCCGGATGCGGGCGCCGTCGACGACGTTGCGGCGGCTGCGTGGCCTGGTGGCGACCGAACTGGCGGCCGGACCCGATCGCGACACGACGCGCGTGGTGGTGCGCCGCGCCAGCCTCAGCCTGGATTCCGACCTGCCGCCCGATGCCGACCTGTTCGTGCACGCGGCGCGCGGGGCGATCTGGCTGGCCGATCTGGGTCTGGCGGACCGGCTCGCGCGGGCCGCCATCGCCGGCGGAGCCGGGGCCGACGCGCACTTCCTGCACGCCCACGCGTTGTCGTGGTCCTTTCAGGGTGAGGAGGCCGAGACCGCTCTTGCCGCGCTGACAGCGCAGAACTGGGATGACCGCGACCGCGCGAGATTCGCCTATCTGCGGGCCACCAACCTGCTGTGGGCGCTGAGCCGGCCGGACTGCGCCAAGGCCCATATCGATGCGGTGTCGGTCGGACCCGAGGGCCGCAGCTGGATCGACGCCTTTCTGGTCATCTACTGGTTCGCCACCGACCAACCCGAGGCCGCACTGGAGGCGGCCAAGGTCCTGAACCTGGCCGAACTGCCGGGCGTGGTCGGCGCCGAGACGGCCTTCGCACTGACCGCCGTCACCGGCGACGCGGGCCGCACGTCCGAGGCGCTGAAAGCGGCAGAGACCGGCTACACCGCCACTGTGCGCGCCCACGATGCGCCCCCTATGCGGTTCAACATCGCCGATGCCGAGCTCAGTGCTCTGCTCCTGGCGGGCCGGCTCAGCGACGTGTGGCCCGTGGCCGAGCGCGTCCGCGAGCAATCTGCGGAACTGCCCGGGGCCGCCCACGCACTCGGCGCGGCGATCGCCGGCCGGGCGGCGCTGGGGACCGGCAGATTGCACGAGGCCTGCAGCCTGCTGAACCAGGCGGCCGTGGCGTTTGCCACCAACCACTCCACCGGGTGGGGCTACCGGTACAACGTCGTGCGTGCCACCGCGCTCGCGATGCAGGGTCGAAGCGCCGAGGCCACCGCGATCCTCGACGAGATCGACGCCCAGCAGCGCCCGTTCCGGTCCCTGGACTACGAGCGCAGTATCGGTAGGGCCTGGGTCGCGGCGGGTCAGGGTGTGGTGAGCGAGGCCGCGAACATCTTGTCGGCAGCCGCGGACACCGCGGCGGCCAAGGGCCAGTTCGCCGCCGAGGTGATGTGCCTGCAATTGGCCACGCAGTTCGGTGCGCACTCCCATCGCGCCAGGTTGGCCGAGCTGGCCGCGGTGACCGAAGGTCCCCGAGCCGGCCTGGCCGCCCGATTCGCCGCCGCGCTGCACAATGACGATGCCACCGAATTGAGCGCGGTGTCAGAGGAATTCGAGGCGATGGGCGATCTGGCTGCGGCGATGGACGCCGCCGCGCACGCGGCGATCTCACACCGCGCCCACGACCGGCGCGGTTCGGCCTTGAGCTGCTCGGTGCGCGCCGAAGCGCTGGCAGCGCAGAGCGGGGTGGTCACCCCGGCGCTGCTGCAGGCCGCCGACCCGTTCCCGCTCACCGCACGCGAATGCGAGGTCGTGGCGCTGGTCGCGGTGCCGCTGCCCACCAAGGCGATCGCCGAACGGCTGCACCTGTCCGCGCGCACGGTCGAAGGCCACGTGTACCGGGCCATGCACAAGACCGGCACGACCACCCGCGAGGAACTGGCCGAGCTGTGGCGTAAGCGGCGGCGCACGGAGTAAAACCCCCAGCGGTGGCGCCGGCCATACACTGGCCCGGTGAGTTCCACCCTGGACAGCCTGATCGCGGCATTGCCCGAGGGCACCGTGGTCACCGATCCCGATATCGTCGCCTCCTACCGGCAGGACCGTGCCGCCGATCCTCACGCCGGGACCGCATTGGCCGTGGTCCGGCCGACCCGCACCGAAGAGGTGCAGGCGGTACTGCGCTGGGCCACCGGCCATCAGATCGCGGTGATCCCGCGGGGCGCGGGCACGGGGCTCTCCGGTGGCGCCACCGCACTCGACGGCGCCATCGTGCTGTCCACCGAGCGGATGCGCGATATCACCGTCGACACCGCCACCCGGACCGCCGTCGCACAACCGGGGCTGCTCAACGCCGAGGTGAAGAAGGCGGTCGCGGCCCACGGGCTGTGGTACCCGCCGGATCCGTCGTCGTTCGAGATCTGCAGTATCGGCGGCAACATCGCCACCAACGCCGGTGGCCTGTGCTGTGTGAAATACGGTGTCACCACCGATTACGTGCTCGGCCTGCAGGTGGTGCTGGCCGACGGCACCGCCGTGCGGCTCGGCGGCCCACGGCTCAAGGACGTCGCCGGCCTGAGCCTGACCAAGTTGTTCGTCGGCAGCGAGGGCACGCTCGGTGTCATCACCGAGGTGACGCTGAAACTGCTTCCCGCCCAGCACAGCCCGTGCACGGTGGTGGCGTCCTTCGACTCGGTGGAGGCCGCGGCCCGGGCGGTGGTGACGATCACCGGCAAGATCCGGCCGTCGATGCTCGAGTTCATGGACTCGGTCGCCATCAACGCCGTCGAGGACAAGCTGAAGATGGGGCTGGACCGCAACGCTGCGGCGATGATGGTGGCCGCTTCGGACGAGCGTGGCCCGGCGGGTGGGGCGGACGCCGAGTTCATGGCACAGGTCTTCACCGACAACGGCGCCACCGAGGTCTTCTCGACATCCGATCCGGAGGAGGGCGAGGCGTTCGTGGCCGCCCGGCGGTACGCGATCCCGGCGGTAGAGGCCAAAGGCTCACTGCTCCTTGAGGATGTCGGCGTGCCGCTGCCGGCGCTGGCCGATCTGGTCTCCGGGATCGCGAAGATCGCGGCGCAGCGTGAGGTGTTGATCTCGGTGATCGCCCATGCCGGCGACGGCAACACGCATCCGCTGATCGTGTTCGATCCCGCCGATACCGATATGGCGCAGCGCGCCGAACTCGCGTTCGGCGAGATCATGGATCTTGCCGTCGCATTGGGCGGCACCATCACCGGTGAACACGGTGTGGGCCGGCTCAAGCGCCCCTGGCTGGCGGGGCAGATCGGGCCGGAGGCAATGGAACTCAATCGGCGGATCAAGGATGCCCTGGACCCCGCCGGCATCCTCAACCCGGGAGCGGGGATCTAACCATGTCCTTCGAGGGAATCGTCGCCACCGATGTCCGGGACTCCACCCCGGATTGGTCGCCCTATCGCGGGGCGCAGGCTCCCGCGGGGGCACCCAATGTGCTGTACCTGCTGTGGGATGACACCGGGATCGCCACCTGGGACTGCTACGGCGGCCTGGTCGACATGCCGAATCTACGCCGGATCGCCGACCGCGGAGTCCGGTTGACCCAATTCCACACCACCGCACTGTGTTCCCCCACCCGGGCCGCATTGTTGACGGGCCGCAACCCCACCAGCGTCGGGGTGGCGTCGGTGCTCAACCTGGCCGACGGCTTCCCCGGACACCATGGCCGCATCCCCGCGGAGTCGGCGCTGCTGTCCGAGGTGCTCTCCGAGCGCGGCTGGTCGACCTACGCCGTCGGGAAATGGCATCTGGCGCCCATCGAGGACTGCCAGGCCGCGGGCTCCCGACGGTACTGGCCACTGCGCCGCGGATTCGACCGGTTCTACGGATTTCTCGACGGGATGACCGACCAGTGGTACCCCACCCTGGTCCGGGACAACGACCCGATCGATCCGCCGGCCAGCCCGGAGCAGGGCTATCACCTGTCCAAAGACCTGGCCGACAACGCCATCGGGTTCCTTCGCGATCACCGTGCGGCCGCACCCGACAAGCCGTGGTTCATGTATCTGTGCCCGGGCGCCGGCCACTCCCCCCATCAGGTCGCCCCCGAGTGGGCCGACCGGTACTCCGGCAACTTCGATATGGGCTACGAGCGCTACCGCGAGATCGCCCTGGCCAACCAGAAGGCCCTCGGCCTGCTCCCGCCGGACACCGAGCTGTCCCCGATGAATCCGTACGCCGACGCCACCAGCCCGGACGGAATTCCCTGGCCGGACAATGAGAATGTCCGGCCGTGGGATTCGTTGTCCGAGGACGACAAACGGGTGTCCTGCCGGATGGCCGAGGTGTTCGCCGGGTTCTTGTCCTACACCGATGCGCAGATCGGCCGGATCCTGGACCACCTGGAGGACACCGGCCAACTCGACAACACCCTCGTGGTCGTCATGTCCGACAACGGGGCCAGCGGCGAAGGCGGCCCGAACGGCACCCTGGACGAATCGGTACCGATGCTCGGCGGATCCCACACCACCGAGGACGGCCTACGCCTGTTCGGCGAACTCGGCGGCCCGGCCACGGCGATGAACTACTCGAACGGCTGGGCCATGGCGTTCAACACGCCGTACAAGCTGTTCAAGCGGTACGCCTCGCACGAGGGCGGGATCGCCGACCCGTGCATCGTCTCCTGGCCGGCCCAACTGTCCGCCCACGGCGCGGTCCGCGACCACTACGCCCATGTCAGCGATGTCACCCCGACGGTGTATGACCTGCTCGGCATCGGCGACATCACCACCGTCAACGGTATCGAACAGACGCCGTTGGAGGGTACGAGTTTCGCTGGCGCACTGCGGGATACCGTTTCCGGCACCGGTAAGCACACCCAGTTCTACTCGATGATGGGTACCCGCGGCATCTGGCACGACGGCTGGTTCGCGGGCACCGTGCATCCGCCCACCGCGGCCGGACCGCGCGGCTGGGCGGCATTCGACCGGGATCGCTGGGAGCTGTTCCACATCGAGACCGACCGCAGCCAGATCCATGACCTGTCCGCGCAACATCCCGACAAACTGGCCGACTTGCAGGCACTCTGGCACGAGCAGGCCCTGCAATTCCGGGCCTATCCGTTGACCGACCTGAGCGTGCAGGAGATCGTGCTGCGCGCGGCCGCCACGATCGGCGAGCCCGCGTCTCGGGCGGTGTTCTACCCGGGCACTCCGGCCGGGCACACGGCGTTTCGCGGGTTGGTGCGTGGCAGGTCGTTCACGTTGCAGGCGGCGGTATCGCTCGAGCGACCGGGCGCCGAGGGGGTGCTGTTCTCCCAGGGCAACCGCACGGGCGGGCAGGTGCTGTTCCTGGCGGATGGGCATCTGCACTATGTGTGCAACGCGGGCGGGCAGGAGCAGAAGGTCACCTCGGCGCAACCGATTCCGTTGGGACGCAGACTCTTCGAGGTGCGTTACTCCCGCACCGGCGCGGTCGAGGGCACCATGGACATGGTCGGCGATGTCGCATTACTGGTCGACGGACAGCCAGCGGGGACGGCGACCCAGGTGCGGATGACCGGGCTGGACATCATGCAAACCGTCTCGGCGGGCCGCGGTGTCACCTACTCGGTATCGGCTGCGTACACCTCGCCGTTCCCCTTCACCGGCGGCGGATTCGACGAGGTCGTCCTCGATTTCACCGGCCGCGACACACATGACGACGGCGCCGTGGTCGATACCGCCTTCAGACGGGATTGACACCTGCGACGTCGCACGCCCTGATTTCGGGTGCGGGTATCGCCGGGTGCCGTGAGGGCCCCGGCGTCAGCTGATCGGGACCAGCGGGCTGAGCACATCGTGCACGAACTGCACGATGTTGGTCTGCGGTGATCCGTCCGGAAAGCTCACCGTGGCCAGCAGGTTGCCACCGGCGTCGACGAAGTTCCCGTCGGCCCGGTCCTGATGGGTCGACGACGTCACCAGGATGATGCCCGACGTGCCGGCCTGTTTGGCCAGCGGCACCGAGAACTGCGCGTTCTGGACGGTGCTGTTGGCCTTGTCCTCCTTGATGATCCGGTCGGCCGGAAAGCCGAGCGTCTTCAGCAGGAAGCTCATCGTGCCGGCTTCGGTCTTTCCGTTCTTCGGGTTGCCGCCGGTGACGATGATCGGTGACTGCGGGAACATCTGGGCCACCGCCAGACCGGTGAGGACACGGCGCCGCAGGATCGGGCGCATGTCACCCTGCGGTGTGAGGCCGTAGCCGAGGATCACGATCGCCGGCTTGGAGAAGTCCTTACCCCCCGGCGCGGGTGCCGCCTGGGCCACCGGAGCGATACCACCCCACAGACCCGCAAGTGCCAGCACCACCGCCACAATCCGGCTACGCATCACCGTAGATTCCCCTCGTCACTATTTGACGTTAGCGCCACTAAGGGTTCGTCGCACCGACGCGCGCCGGTGTTACGTCAACTGCGGTGTGGAACACTCCAAAGACACCACGAGTGGACAAGACGGAGGGGCCGATGAGCCAGCAAGATTCGGACGCCAGGGCGACTTCCGCGGCGAACACGTGCGAAATCGTCGAGCGCCGGGTCGGGGCCGTCACCGTCATCGAGGTGTCGGGAACGGTCGACATGATCACGTCCCCGCAGCTGGAGGCAGCGCTCACCTCAGCCATGACGGGCGCACCGCAGGCCATCGTGGTGGACCTCAGTGCCGTCACGTTCCTGGCGTCGACCGGCATGGGTGTGCTGATAGCGGCGCACGACAAGCTCCCGGCCACCACACCGCTGGCAGTGGTCGCCGACGGACCCGCCACCAGCCGGCCGCTCGATCTGATCGGCTTCGCCGACGTCCTGAACATGCGGCCCACGCTGGATGAGGCGCTGAGCGCCGTCACGAGCTGAGCGCGGCGACTCTTTACCCGGCGTCTACAGCCCGGTCGGCACGACCTTGCCGTTGACCGTCACCTCGACCTGACCGGTCTGGGGATCGAAGGAAATCCTGCCGTGCTCGAACGTCGTGACGAGAAGCCCGTCGTCGGCGTTTTCGTCGCTGGTCGGGACGCCCAGCGGACCTGCCGACCCGTTCTCGCCCGTGATCGCGGGCACGCCGTCCGGGTCGCGCTGGACATTCCACGCCTCCCGGATCTTGCCCCAGGTGAGGTACGCGGGCGTGCCGTCGTCACCGTTCTTGGCCACGATCACGCCGCCCTGAAACTGCTGGAACACCACCCCGCTGTCACGCGTTCCGGCGTTGTGGTCGCCCGTCAGTGCCAGGCCGAGAGCGTCCTTCTGACTCGGGGTGGCCGAGGCGTACCTGACCGCGATGGGGCCGGTCAGCGTGACCTCGACGTCCCTGTCCCCGATCAGTTTCACCTCGGTGGGCGGCACCGGGGCCTCGGACGTGGCGACCAATCCCACCTGAGGCGGTACGGACGCCCCGACGTTGTCGCCGTTGCTGTAGACCAGGGTCATCAGCGCGACGGCAGCCACGCCGCCGGCGGCGCACGCGGCACGGCGGTATGCGGTCGTCCCCATGGATTCCTCTCTCGGGTCTGCCGGCCTGGGCGGATCGACTACCAAGCTACTTGGGTGTCACAGATCTTGTTGCCCCAGGACCATTGACACCTACATCCATCTGTCATACACATAAGACATGTCACTCGATGTGTCTCACGCGCCTCGCTTCCAGCTTGCCGGCGCGGACACCTGGGCCGACCCGTTCGCGCTGTACGCCGCACTGCGCGACCACGACCCGGTCCACCACGTCATTCCGGACAATCCCGAGCACGACTATTACGTGCTGTCCCGGCACGCCGACATCTTCACGGCGGCCCGCGACCACGAGACGTTCTCCTCGGCGCGGGGGCTCACCGTCAACTACGGCGAGCTGGAAATGATTGGGCTGCAGGATAATCCGCCGATGGTCATGCAGGACCCGCCAGCGCACACCGAGTTCCGCAAGCTGGTGTCCCGCGGCTTCACCCCGCGGCAGGTCGAGGCCGTGGAACCCAAGGTCCGCCAGTTCGTCGTCGAGCGCATCGAGGGGTTGCGTTCGAACGGCGGCGGCGACATCGTCACCGAACTGTTCAAGCCGTTGCCGTCGATGGTGGTCGCGCACTACCTCGGCGTGCCGGAGGAGGACCGCGACCAGTTCGACGGCTGGACCGAGGCCATCGTGGCGGCCAACACCGCCGAGGGCGGGATCACCGGCGCGCTGGAGACACTCGGCGAGGCACTCGGTTCGATGATGGCGTACTTCACCGCCCTCATCGAACGGCGCCGGGTCGAACCGGAGGATGACACGGTCTCGCACCTGGTGGCCGCGGGTATCGGTGCCGACGGTGACATCGCCGGGGTGCTGTCCATTCTGGCGTTCACCTTCACGATGGTCACCGGCGGCAACGACACCACCACCGGGATGCTTGGCGGCTCAGTGCAACTGCTGCACCGGCGGCCCGATCAACGACGGCTGCTCGCCCGGCAACCGGAGCTGATCCCCGATGCCGTCGACGAATTCCTGCGGCTGACCTCGCCGGTACAGGGCCTGGCCCGCACCGTCACCCGCGACGTCACGATCGGCGACACCACCATTCCTGCCGACCGCAAGGTGTTGCTCTTGTACGGTTCGGGCAACCGGGACGAGCGGCAGTACGGACCCGACGCCGCCGAACTGGACGTGACTCGCCGACCGCGCAACATCCTCACGTTCAGCCACGGCGCGCACCACTGCCTGGGCGCCGCCGCGGCGCGGATGCAGTCCCGGGTCGCACTCGAGGAATTGCTCACCCGCATACCGGAATTCACCGTGGACGAGGACGATATCGTCTGGGCCGGTGGCAGTTACGTGCGCCGGCCGCTGTCGGTGCCTTTCACGGTGGGGCGGCGGGCTGGAGCGCAGCGACCCGGGGTATCGATCTGAGATGGCGGACTGGCTGGCCGAGCGTCGCACCGAGGTGGCGGCCGAACGCATTCTCGACGCCGCCGACGAGCTGTTCACCCGGCGGGACGCGGCGACCGTGGGGATGAACGACATCGCCACGGCCGCAGGCTGTTCGCGCGCGACGCTGTACCGCTACTTCGAGAATCGCGATGTGCTGTACACCGCGTACGTCCACCGTGAGACGCACCGGGTGTTCGGCGCGATCGGCGAGCAGCTTGTCGGCCTGACCGATCCGGACGAACGACTGATCGCGGGGATGCTCGCCGCCGTGCAACGCGTCCGCGACACTCCCGCCCTGGCGTCCTGGTTCGCCAGCACCCACCGCCCCATCGGCGGCGATATGGCCGCGCAATCCGAGGTGATCGCGGCCTTGGCGCAGGGCTTCCTGGCGACACTGGGCGACACGACCGGAGTCGAGGCGAGGGCCCGCTGGGTGATCCGGATCCTGGTGTCGCTGTTGCTGTTTCCCGGCCGCGACGCCGAGGAGGAGCGCACGATGCTGGAATCCTTCGTGGTGCCCGTGGTCAGGCCCGAGCAACCGGTCAGGCAGCCCAGTAGGCGCGCGCCTTGAGCGAGCGCTTCGGGATCTTGTAGTCCTCCCGCAGCACCTTGGCCACCGCACGGGTGGTGCGGTTGTCGCAGGCCACCCAACCGAAGTGCGCGGAGGCGTCGAATGCCGCCGCGGCCACCGCGTCGACGAGCGCCTCCCCCGCGTTCTTACGGTCCACCCAGGTCACGCCGGGGCGTGCCACCGGCAGCTCACGGTCATCCTCGTGTGCAGACTCCAGGAACACCCGGGCCGGTGCGTCGCCGATGGCTTCTAGAAGCGAGTTGATCGCCGGTAGCGAGGCGGTGTCGCCGACGATGACGTAGCCCTCCGGCGCCGGTGCGGGCAGCACGAAATCGCTGCCCAGCACGGTCACCTCCAGGACGTCGCCCGGTGCGGCCTCGGTGGCCCACCGCGTGGCCAGCCCGTCATGCAGGGCGAAGTCGATGTCCACGGTGCCGGCGACCGGATCGGGATTGACCAGGGTGTAGCCACGCTGATGCGATTTGGCGCCGTCGGGAAACCAGCCGCGGATCCACATCGTCGGGTGGATGGGCCGGTCGGCGAGCAGCTGCGCGGCGGCGAAGTGCAGGCGCAGGAAGTGCGCCGTGATCTCGGTCCGGCCGGTCACCGTGAGTTCGTAGTCCCCGCCGCGCCACAGTTTGACGAGCGCGCCGGACAATCCGCGAGACGGCTTCTGCTCGGACAATGCATCCCCCTCGACGAGTGTTCAGTACTTAGGTAAGGATACCCTATCCTCGCACTCGGGTGGCGCGGTGCAGAAGCCACGCCAGCGGGATGGTCACCGCCATCGTCCAGAAGAACAGCCACCACATCGGGCCGGTGTAGACCGGGTAGCCCAGGATCTCCACCATCACCAGCTCCATCACGACCAGGTGGATGAGGAAGATCTCGTAGGAGATCTCACCGAGGAACACCATCGGTCTGCTGCCCAGCAGCCGTGAGTACCAACCGTGATCTCCCAACGCCAGGGGTGCGACCACAAGCGTGGCGATCACCGCGTAGAAGGCGGTCTTGACCAGTGCCTCGGACAGCTTGGCCGGCGACGTGGTGGGTTCACCGGCAATCGGGGTGGCCACGATGAGGTAGCTGACCAGAGCCAACGGGATACACACCATCGCGTAGGCCCGCGCCCCGATCGCCTGCAGCACCGCCAGCAGCATGCCGCCGAGGAACCAGGGCAGATAGGTCGGCAGCCACAAGCGGGCGCCGTCCGGCAGCCCCTGCGTGGTGTGCACCAGCGCCAGCCACGCCGGGTTGACGGCGAGCAGCCCGAACAACCCGGCGATCAGCAGTCCCGGCCGCCAGCGCCGCCGGCACAGCACCACCAGCAACAGCCAGGCCAGCAGAGGCAGCGCGACGTAGAACGCCGCCTCGACCGCCAGGCTCCACATCTGGGTCAGCCCTTGGTGCAGATAGGAGAACAGGTAGTTGTCGGTGTAGATCTGGGTCAGCGTCAGATTGCGCAGCAGACCGGTCCAGTTATGGCCGGGATTCGGCCCGGCCTCGCGAAAGTGATAGATGGCGTAGGCGGCCAGCACCGTGACGACGTACGCCGGCATGATGCGGCGCACCCGGTGCCAGGCGTAGCGGCGCACTGACGGCGCGACGGCCCCGGCGGCCGCCCTGTCGACCCAGGGTTTGAACAGCAGATAACCCGACAGCACGAAGAAGATCGGCACACCGATCTCGGCACGGGACAACAACAGGCCCACATAGCCCTGGTTGTACTTGCCGGTGGTGTACGCCGCATGGGTGAGCACTACCAGCAACGCCGCGAGCGCCCGCACACCGGTGAGCGACGCGACGCGATCCACCGAAGTGACCGACTCCAGGCCGCCCTGTTCGCATGTCTCCGGTCGCAGCGTCAGGAATCCTTGCGTCGTGGCTTCTGCGGGCGATCGGGTTGCAGGTTGATCAACACACCCTGAATGCGGGTGTTCTCAAGGGCTTTGAACACCTTGCCCGGCAATTTGGCCGGCAGTTCCACCAGCGAGTGGTCGACCCGGATGGAGATGTGGCCGAAATCGCTGCGGTGCAGACCGCCCTCGTTGGCGATGGCACCGACGATGGCGCCGGGCGCGACCTTGTGCCGCTTGCCCACCGCGATGCGGTAGGTCGCCAGATCGCTGCGCGTGCTGTGCTTCTTGTGCCCGGGCCCGTCCTCGCGCGGCCCGCGGTCCTCGCGCTCGCGCCGCTTCTCCGGCGGCGGCTCGGTCATCAGGAAGGCTTCGCCGTCACGCGACTCCAGCGCCAGCGCGGCGGCGATATCGGCGATCGGCACATCGTGGTCACGCTCGTAGTCCTCGATGAGCCTGCGGAACAGCTCGATGCCCGGCGCGTTGAGTGCGTCACTGATCGAATCGTTGAACTTGGCCACCCGCTGGGCGTTGACGTCGTCGACGCTGGGCAGTTCGATCTCGATGAGCTTCTGCCGGCTGATCCGCTCGATCGACTTCAGCAGATGACGTTCGCGGGGCGAGACGAACAGCAGTGCCGTACCCGAGCGGCCCGCCCGGCCGGTACGGCCGATGCGGTGCACATAGGACTCCGGGTCGTGCGGGATGTCGTAGTTGAGCACGTAGGTGATGCGGTCGACGTCCAGGCCGCGCGCCGCCACATCGGTGGCCACCAGGATGTCGATGCCCTTGGCGCCGCCCGCCTTGAGATTGGCGATGGTCCGCTCACGCTGCGCCTGGGCGATGTCACCGTTGATGGCGGCCGCGGAGAATCCGCGCGCGCGTAGCTTCTCGGCGACCTCCTCGGTGGCCTGCTTGGTCCGGACGAAGATGATCATCGCGTCGAACTCTTCGACCTCGAGCACCCGCGTCAGCGCGTCCATCTTGCGCCGGCCGTCCACCTGGATGAACCGCTGGGTGATGTTCTCCGCGGTGGCCGTCTTCGTCTTGACCGCCACTTCGACGGCATCCTGCAGGTACTTGCTGGTGATCTTGCGGATGGCCGGCGGCATGGTGGCCGAGAACAGCGCCACCTGCTTGTACTCGGGGGTGTCGGCCAGGATCCGCTCGACGTCCTCGGCGAAGCCCATCTGCAGCATCTCGTCGGCCTCGTCGAGCACCAGGTAGTCCAGGTGCGAGAGGTCCAGGCGACCCTTCTCCAGATGGTCGATCACGCGCCCCGGCGTGCCGACGACGATCTGCGCACCGCGCTTGAGCCCGGCCAGCTGCGGACCATAGGAGGAACCGCCGTAGATCGGCAGCACATTGATGCCGGGCAGGTGCGCGCCATAGCGTCCGAAAGCCTCCGCCACCTGCAGCGCAAGCTCACGCGTCGGCGCCAGCACCAGTGCCTGGGTGTGCTTGCTGGTCGGGTCGATCTTGGACAGGATCGGGATCGCGAACGCCGCGGTCTTCCCGGTGCCGGTCTGGGCCAGGCCCACGACATCGGACCCGGCCAGCATCGGCGGAATGGTCGCGGCCTGGATCGCCGACGGCGACTCATAGCCGACGTCTTTGACGGCCTGCAGCACCGCCGGGTGAATCTGCAGGTCAGCGAAGGTCGTCTCGGCGTCGGTCGCGCCGTCATCAGGGGAAGTCATTTCACGAGCAGTCTAGAGCGTGCGCGCCGCCCTGCCTGGCAGAGCCGGATTCCCGACGCTCCGCTCGCCTCGGCACGTCGAAAAGACAGGTACGGTTCGGTGTTGTGCGGAGGGTGGTGCTGGGGGCGATGCTGGCGGTGACAGTCACATCGGGACCCCTTCTGACGAGCTGTGGATCGAGCGATTCGACGGTCTCCAAGACACCGGAAGCCAGCACCGGGCAGGCCCCCGTTCCGTCTGTGGCCGCGCCTGCACCCATCGTCACCCCGACGACGGCGGCTCCCGCCCCCGATCCCTGCGCGGTGAACCTGGCCGCCCCCGAGATCGTCAAGGCGGTGTCCGAACTTCCCCGCGATCCGCGCAGCAATCAGGCATGGAGCCCGGAGCCCCTGGCCGGCAATTACAACGAGTGCGCGCCGCTGTCGGTGGTGATCGTCAAGGCCAACACCAACGCGCCGAACGCCAGCACCCGGGCCGTGATGTTCCACCTCGGCAAGTTCATCCCCACCGGGGTGCCCGACACCTACGGCTTCAACGGCATCGACGAGACCGCCAGCACCGGCGACACCGTCGCCCTGAAGTTCAGCAACGGCACGCCCGGCCTGGACAGCGTGGTGCGATTCCGCTGGAACGGCAACGGCGTCGAGCTGATCGGCAACACCGGGCACTGAGTCGTCGGCACTGTCGTCGTCGAGGTTGTCGGCCGTCTCCCCTAGCCTGGGTGCGTGTTCGTGGCCGACGATCGTGTGATCTACAGCGCCTCCGACCTCGCGGCCGCGGCCCGGTGTGAGTACGCGCTGCTGCGTTCGTTCGACGCGCAACTGGGCCGTGGCCCGAAGGTGTCGGCCGCCGACGAACTGCTGGCCCGCACCGCCGCGCTCGGCCACGACCACGAGCAGCGCCACCTGCAGGAACTGCGCGCCGAGGACGCGGTCACCGTGATCGGCCGGCCGCCCTACACGGTCGCGGGTCTCACCGCCGCGGCCGAGCAGACCATGGCCGCGGTGCAGCGCCGGGCACCCGCGATCTATCAGGCGGCGATGTTCGACGGCCGGTTCGCCGGGTTCGCCGACTTCCTGCACCTCGAGACTGGTCCGGCCGGGCAGCGCTACCGGCTCCGGGATACCAAACTGTCCCGGTCGGTGAAGGTGGAGGCGCTGCTGCAGCTGGCCGCCTATGCCGACGCCCTGACCACCGCCGGTGTCCCGGTGGCTGCCGAGGTGGAGCTGGTGCTCGGCGACGGCGCGGTGTCGCGGTACCAGGTCGACGAACTGCTGCCGGTCTACCTGCCGCGGCGCGCGGCCCTGCAGCGGTTGCTCGACGAGCATCTGGCCGGCGACGCACCGGTGTCCTGGGCGGACGAGCGGGTGCGCGCCTGTTTCCGCTGCCCCGAGTGCAGCGTGCAGGTGAAGGAGACCGATGACCTCCTGCTGGTCGCCGGGATGCGCACCAGCCAGCGGGCCCGGCTGATCGACGCCGGCATCGGCACGGTGCACCAGTTGGCCGCCCACGAGGGCGCGGTGCCCGAACTGTCCAAGCGCACCGTGACGGCGCTGACCGCACAGGCGCGACTGCAGATCGCCGAGCGGATCGACGGCAAACCACCGTTCGAGGTCGTCGACGCGCAGCCGCTGATGGTGCTGCCCGACGCCGACAAGGGCGACCTGTTCTTCGATTTCGAGGGCGATCCGCTGTGGACGGTCAACGGCCGCGACTGGGGCCTGGAGTACCTGTGGGGCGTGCTGACCGTCGCCGACGAGTTCACCCCTTTCTGGGCGCACGACCGGGAAGCCGAACGCCGGGCACTCGTCGATTTCCTGGCGATGGTGCGCAAGCGGTTGAAGCGCTATCCGAAGATGCACATCTATCACTATGCGGCGTATGAGAAGAGCACCCTGCTGCGGCTGGCCGGCCGGTACGGCGTCGGCGAGAACGAGGTGGACGACCTGCTGCGCAACGGGATTCTGGTCGACCTGTACCCGTTGGTGCGTAAGAGCATTCGGGTCGGCACCGAGAGTTACAGCATCAAGTACCTCGAACCGCTGTACATGGGTGACGAGCTGCGCGACGGCGAGGTGACCAATGCCGCCGACTCCATCACCCAATACGCCCGGTACTGCGCCCTGCGCGACGAGGGCGATGCCGACGAGGCAGCCAACGTGCTCAAGGAGATCGAGGACTACAACCGCTACGACTGCCGCTCCACGCGCCGGTTGCGCGACTGGCTGGTGGCCCGGGCCATCGAATCATCGGTCCCGCCCCGCGGACCGCAACCGTTGCGGGACAAGGCGGCTCAGGACGAAGTCGAGGTCGCCGACGCGCTCGATCGCACCCTGATGAAGTTCGCGGGCGACGGTATCGAGGAACGCACCCCCGAGCAGACCGCCGTCGCGATGGTGGCCGCCGCCCGCGGATTCCACAAACGCGAGGACAAACCGTTCTGGTGGGCGCACTTCGACCGCGTCAACAATCCGGTCGACGAATGGTCGGACAACAGTGATGTTTTCGTCGCCGAACGAGCCGAAGTCGTCAACGACTGGCACCAGCCGCCCAAGGCGCGCAAGCCCCAACGTCACGTCCGACTGACCGGCGAACTCGCCAATGGCGGACTCGCGCACGACATGTACGCGCTCTACGACCCGCCGGCACCCGTGGGCCTGGCCGATGATCCCGACCGCCGCGCGTTCGGATCGGTCGCGGTGCTCGAATGCGACGACCCTGAGGTTCCGACGGCGGTCGTGATCTGTGAGCGGGAACCGAAGGGCGGCAGCACCTTCGATCAGTTGCCCTTTGCGCTGACACCCGGTCCGCCGATCAACACCACACCGCTGCAGGAGTCGATCGCCGATACCGCGGCGGCGGTCGGAGCGGGACTACCCGAGCTGCCCGCCGATGCCGTCACCGACATCCTGCTGCGCCGTGCACCGCGCCTGGTCGGCGGTGGGCCGCTGCCTCGCACCGGCGACGTGGCCGCGGATATGGGCACCGCGCTGCTGGCCCTGGACTCGTCGTACCTGGCCGTGCACGGCCCGCCCGGCACCGGCAAGACGTTCACCTCCGCCAAGGTCATCGAACGGTTGGTCAACGGGCATGGCTGGCGCGTCGGCGTGGTGGCCCAATCACACGCCGTGGTGGAGAACCTGTTCCGCGATGTCATCGCCGCCGGGGTCGTCGGTGCACGGGTGGGCAAGAAGGTCAACACGGCGAACTCCGGCTGGACCGCGCTGACCAACCCCGAGTTCGCAGGTTTCATCGCGAACAACGAGGGCTGTGTCGTGGGCGGAACGGGGTGGGACTTCGCCAATGCCAACAAGATCCCGAGGCGGGCACTGGACCTTCTGGTCATCGAAGAGGCCGGTCAGTACAGTCTGGCCAACACCATCGCCGTGGCCCCGTCGGCCCGCAATCTGATGCTGCTGGGCGACCCGCAGCAGCTGCCGCAGGTCAGTCAGGGTACCCATCCCGAGCCGGTCGACGGTTCCGCATTGGGCTGGCTGGTCGACGGGCATCACACGCTGCCCGAGGAGCGAGGCTACTTCCTCGACTACTCGTTCCGGATGCACCCCGCCGTGTGCGGACCCATCTCCCGATTGTCCTATGACGGCCGCCTTCGAGCACGCGAAGAGGTCAGCGGTGCAAGGTATCTCGAGGGCGTGGCGCCGGGCGTACGGGTGCTGACCGTCGATCACGACGGCAACTCCACCGACAGCCCAGAGGAAGCACAGGCGATCGTCGCCGAGATCACCGCGCTACTGGGGACCCCGTGGACCGATGAGCACGGCACGGTCGCGCTGGCCGCACACCACGTACTCGGCGTCACCCCCTACAACGCGCAGGTGGTGACGTTGCGCCGCGCGCTGGACGCGGCAGGCCTGACCGAGGTCGAAGTGGGCACCGTCGACAAATTCCAGGGGCGGCAAGCGCCGGTCGTCTTCGTCTCCATGGCGACCTCCTCGGCCGAGGAGGCCCCTCGCGGAGTGTCGTTCCTGTTCAACAGGAATCGACTCAACGTGGCAGTCAGCAGGGCCAAGTACACCGCATTCCTCGTGCGATCGGCACATCTGACCGACTACCTGCCCGTCACCCCCGACCGGCTGATCGAACTCGGTGCGTTCCTGGCGCTCACCAGCTGACCCTGACTTGTCGGACCCCTCTGCGATGATGGGTTCATGTCCAGTACCGCAACATCTTTGGCCGCCGGACAGCGGCTGGAGGTGTTGTTCGACGAGATCGCCGAGTTGTGCGGGCAGCGCAACGCGATCGACGGGCGCCTGGTGCAGATCGTGGCCGAGTTGGAGCGCGAGGAGCTATGTGGCCTGACCGGTGTCCGTTCCCTGTCGGCGTTGGTGGCGTGGAAAACCGGGGTCGCCCCGCGTAACGCCGAGACCGTCGTCGCGGTGGCACGACGGTTGCAGGAGTTCCCGCGCTGCGCCGAAGCCCTGCGTGAGGGGCGGTTGTCGCTGGATCAGGTCGGGGTGATCGCCGAACGTGCCGCCGAGGGCTCCGATGCGCATTACGCCGAACTGGCGTCGGTGGCCACGGTCAGCCAGCTGCGCACCGCAATCACGATGGCACCGCGACCCGATCCCGAGCCACCGCCCGAATCAGGACCGGAGGTCACGAAAACCTCCACCGGGGACCGGTACACCACCTACCGGATCCGGCTACCCCGTCTGGAGGCCGCGACATTCGATGCGGCCGTGCAGTCCCACCACGACGCGTTGATCGCCGAACACCCCGCCGACACCGAAGACAGCACTCCGTTCCCGACTCGGGTGGATGCGTTCATGAGCCTGGTCGAGGCCGGCTGGGACACCGACGTGGCCCGGCGCCCACACGGCCAGCACACCACCGTGGTCGTGCACCTCGACCTCGACAAGCCCGCCGCCGCACTACACCTGGGTCCGCTGCTGTCCGAGGATGAACGCCAGTACCTGCTCTGCGACACCACCTGCGAAGTGTGGTTCGCACGCCACGGCCAACCGATCGGCGCCGGCCGGACCACCCGCACCATCAACCGCCGCCTGCGCCGCGCACTCGAGCACCGCGACCGCTGCTGTGTGGTGCCTGGCTGCGCCGCCACCCGCGGACTGCACGCCCACCACCTCCAGCATTGGGAAGACGGCGGCCCCACCGAACTGTCCAACCTGGTCCTGCTCTGCCCGTTCCACCACCGGCTGCATCACCGCGGCGGCCTCACCCTCACCGGCCCAGCCGAGCGGCTGGTCGTCACCGACAGCGACGGCCGAAAACTCCACGGCGGAACCTTGGCCCGCCCACCCACCACACCGGCACCCGTGGTCCCGCCCTACCCCGGACCGACCGGCGAACGCGCCCAATGGTGGTGGTACCAACCCTTCGAACCACCACCAGGGGTCAACTAGATGTGCGACGTCAACCGAGAAACCGGCGTCGGACGCGCTCACACCCGTTGAACCCTGCTGTCATGTAGCGAGGTAGGTGCGCAGGATGTCCGCTTTACGTTGAAGGCGTTCGGCGGCATCGTGTTGGCGCATCGAGCGGTATTGCTCGCCGTGTGTCTCGTATTCGCAAATGAGGTCTCCAACGATGACCTGGATATCCGACATGCCCAGCTCACGTCTTGGCGCTTCAGTTGATCCGACTCCCGGCGAGGAATGGGCGATGGTGCCGTCAGTGGATTGTGGTGATTTCGGCCCTGGGTGAACGGCTTCGGCATTATCGATCGCGGCGATCATGGTTCGCAGCGTTGAGATCATCTCGGATTGGCGCGATTTGAGCGCGGCGCGAAGGTCGCGGCGTAGTCGATCGCGGAAGGCCGACGAGTCTTGGGTGGGCTTCACGGTTTCGCGCCTTGACTCAGAAACGTGTGAAGTTCATCGCCGTCATCGACGGTGCCGTGGCCCACATCGGCGAGGACTTTGATTGATGCCGTGGGCTGTAGGCGTGTCAAGCGCGCGGCGGTGTCGCGCGAGCTGATCATGCGGTCGCGTGCACCCAGCGCGACGAAAAGTGGTGCGGTGATGGACTTCAGGTCCGTGTCGGAGAAGACGGGCAGCGTGTCGTGGCGGGGACGGTAGTTGCGGTGGATCGCAAGCATGTAGTCGATGACGGGATCGGGGATGTTGCCCGGTCCAAGCACGATCCGAAGGGCAAGACGCGTACCGCGGTCTCCGAATGGCATGAGGGCCAGTGCGGCGAACACGGCACCGTAGCGTTGGCGGCCGATACCGCCCGGGGCGCGCAGCGCCAGTCGTTGGACGCGGCCGGTCCGGCGGATCGCGTAATCGGTTGCCAGCCAACCACCCAACGACACCCCTACCAGGGCAGCTGTGTCGACGCCCAACCCATCGAGGACGTCGTCGAGCCACAGTGCATAGGCGTCGGAGCTTCGTGGCGGTCGAGATGGTGCGCTCAATCCGGGCTCGCCAATGACGTCGACCATGTACAGCCTGTGGGTCAGTGACCAGCGCGGCGCGTCAGCGTGCCAGATCGCGCTGTTGCTTCCCGCGCCATGCAGCAATACGACCGGTGGCGCCTCGGTGGGTCCGCAGTCCACGACGAAGGTCTCGCCCTCGCGTGTGGCGACGGTGCGCTGTCGCAGCGGAACGGTCCAGCGCTGAAGGTGCTCGCGGTAGCGGCTCTCGACTGCCCGCTGGCCCGATAGTGAGCGGTAGACCTCGGTTTTCACATCTCGGCCTGACGTGTCAACGCGCCTATCAAGCCAAGGGCAACTGAGGTCGATTCCAGATCGCCGACGACGAAGACGGTGAGACGGCAAGCAGATTCGTCATACGTAGAGTGGACGCTGAGCTGCCCTGTGGAGTGGCTTGAGTTGCCGACCGCTGCAGCGGTCAGGTGGGTCGTGATCCGATCCATCGTGAGGCGGTCGACATCATTGATGTGCACGACGGTTGATACGTGCGCATCCGGGCTCCTGGTCGGTTTATCGCCTATCACGCCGGCGAAGGCCCGCAAATCCTGCTCGGCGATCCGGTACTGCTTGCCGACCCGCGCGGCCGGCAGGCGGCCGTCTCGGATATACCCACGCACGGTCCGCACGTGCAGCCCGAGAATGTCGGCCACCTGTTCGGCCGAGTACACGGCAACACTCATCGTCACAAACTACCTCATCGTTCCCTTTTGTGACCACCAATAGGGAATGATAGGGACATATTCGGAGGTGACCGGCCGTCACTCGTCGCGGGAGTGCCTGCCTCGACTGGGGCGCGAATGCCTGCCCTCCGATGGCGCATCGGCCTCATCGTCGGACGGCGGTAAGGGCTGGAGCCAGCCGCCCTGATCAGCGTGGAAACCGTTGTGCGGGTGCGCGATCTGGTCCACCGGACGGTCCGCGAGCAGATCGTCGAGGATGCTGCGCCACGCGCGATCGGTTTCCGGTTCTGGTTCCGGTTCCGGTTCGGCGTGCTGCCAGGTGTCGGCGGGCGCGGGCAGCGGGTGTTCGACATGGGCATACAGCGGCTCGGTCATCGACTCATCCGCCATACCGTCGACGACGGGGAGCAGGTCAGTCGGCGCGTCGGCGCCGGTGCTGCGGACGGCCGGCTCAGCCCAGTCCACCGTGTACTCGATGTAGTCGTCCTCGTCGTGCCAGTGCTCGTCCACGGAATGCTGGGGCGGCGGGGCCGGGAGTCGCGGCGCGGGCAGACCGGTGACCAACCGTGGCGCGCCGACGCTGCCGCGCAGGAACAGCGCGGCGACCACCCCGAACAACGCCACGAATGCGGGCAGCAACAGCGACTGGGACAGCGCCGCCGAGAACGGCTCACGCAGGAAGTCCGGCAGCACGGTGGCCTGCCCCTCGGCACCGGCGGGTGCGGCGCCGCCTGCCGGCATCTCGGCCCCGATCCGCGAGGTCATGAACGCCGCCATCCCGGCACTGCCGAGCACCGAGCCGACCTGACGGGTGGTGTTGTAGACGCCCGACCCGGCGCCGGCGAGGTGGGGCGGCAGGTTGCGGGTCGCGGTGGCCGCCAGCGGTGACCAGATGAATGCCATCCCCGCTCCCATCACCGTCAGCGGGAGCAGCAACCGCCAGATGGGTGTGCTGGGCGTCAACTCGATCGACAACCAGGTCAGCCCGATCGCCATGGCCGCGAAACCGAACCCGATGATCGGCGCGGGATGCGCCCGGTCGACGATGCGCCCCACGACCGGTGCCAGCACACCCGTCGCGATGGCCATCGGTGCGGTGAGCAATGCCGACCGGGTGTAGGACAACCCGCACACCGCGGGCGCATAGAACATGACCGGCAGGATCATCGCGGTCACCGTGAAGCCGATCACGGCGATGCCGACATTCGACAGGGTGAAGTCGCGGTCCCGGAAGATCGTCAGCGGGATCAGCGGCTCGCGCGGGTTGACGGCCTGCCAGTAGACGAATGCGGCCATGAACCCCGTGCCCGCGACGATGGTGGCCCAGATCCACGGCGCCCAGTGGTGCGACTGCCCCTCTTGCAGTCCGAACACGATGAGGAACATCGCGATACCGGACAGCGCGACGCCCAGCACGTCGAAACTGTGCTTCTTGGTGGGTAATACCGGAACCAGCCATACCGC
The DNA here is from genome assembly GCF_011758805.1 of Mycolicibacterium fluoranthenivorans. Lineage (NCBI taxonomy): Bacteria > Bacillati > Actinomycetota > Actinomycetes > Mycobacteriales > Mycobacteriaceae > Mycobacterium > Mycolicibacterium fluoranthenivorans. The sequence continues at coordinate 137,366 of NZ_JAANOW010000004.1, forward strand.
CAGCGCCAAGCCGAGCACACCGATCGGCACGTTGACGAAGAAGATCCACTGCCAGCCCAGCCCGTCGACCAGGACGCCCCCGGCCAGCGGCCCGACCAGGGTGGCCACCCCGGCGGTGGCACCCCACACACTCATCGCCACACCGCGGCGGTCCGGCGGGAAGATGCGGGTGATCGTCGACAGGGTCTGCGGCGTCAGCAATGCCGCCCCGACACCCTGCACCACCCGCGCGGCGATCAGCATCTCGATCGACCCGGACAGGCCGCACCACAGCGAAGCCAGGGTGAAGACCCCCAGCCCCAGCAGGTAAAGGTTCTTGGGGCCGAACCGGTCACCGAGCCGGCCGGCCACCAACAGCGGTACGGCGTAGGCCAGCAGATAGGCGCTGGTCACCCAGATGACACCGTCGTAGTCGGTCGACAGCGCCTCCATGACGCGTTTGTTGGCCACGGCGACGATCGTCGAGTCGACGAGGATCATGAAGAACCCGACCAACATCGCCCACAGGGCGTGCCAGGGGTTGGCCGGGCGCACGCGTTGCTCAGTCAGGATTTCGGGCATCTACTCGGGGTGTCGAAGAGGCGGCGCGACCGATGCGCCGTACTGCCGACAACTTACGCCGCGTCGGCGACAGGCTCGCCGGCCGGCACATCCTCGGACTCCGCGGTGGCGGACCCGACCGCCAGCAGCGCGAAGAGTGCGACACTCGAACCGACGACCATCACCAGTGCGAGCGCGAACTCGTTGTTGCCGAGCACCCCGACCAGTGGCGCCACGGCAGCCCCCAGTCCGAACTGGGCCGCACCCAACAGCGCGGCCGCCGTCCCCGCCGCGTCGGAATGTCTGGACAGTGCCACCGCGGGCGCGTTCGGGATGACCAGACCCATGGCGGCAAGGATCAGCCAGATCGGTACCAGGAAGCCCCACAGTCCCCCGACGTGGCCGAGCGCCAGCGCGACGAACACCGCTGCGGTGACCGCCGACACGGTCAGGGCCGACACCGTGATGGTCTGCGGCGTGAACCGCTTGAGCAGCAGCACGTTGGCCTGAGTCGCGCCGATTAGTGCGACCGCCCCGGCGGCGAACACCAGCGCGAAGGTCTGCTGGTCCAGCCCGTAGCGCCCCTGCAGCACGAACGGCGCCGCGGCGATATAGCCGAACAGTCCGGCCATGCCGAGGGCGGCGACCAGAACCAGGATGACGAACCGCACGTCACGCAGCAGCTCACCGTAGGTCGCGAGGATATTGCGCACGTGCAGCGGACGCCGATGTGATACCGGCAGGGTCTCGGGCAGTGCCAGCGCGGCCATCAGCAGAAGGGCGCCGGCCAGCACCACCAGTGCGGCGAACACCCAGTGCCAGGAGGCCTTGAGTAGCACGACAGCCCCCAGGGACGGCGCGATCACCGGCGCCACACCGAGCACGAGCATCAGCCGCGACATCACCGTGGCCGCGGCGGTACCCGTGTACAGATCACCGACCACGGCGATCGCGACGACCGATGCGGCTGCCGCTCCGACGCCCTGCAGCCCGCGGCCGAGCCCCAGCACGACGATATTCGGCGCGAACAGGCATATCAGGGACGCGACCATGTGCAGCACGATCCCGGCCATCAGCGGCCGGCGCCGGCCCAGCGAATCCGACAACGATCCGACCACCAGCTGGCCCAGGGCCAGCCCGGCCAGGGTCCCGGTCAGGGTCAGCTGCACCACCGAGGAGGACACCGACAAGTCTCCGGCGATGCGCGGCAGGGCAGGCAGGTACATATCGATGGTGAGCGGGCCGAGCGCGATCAGCAGCCCCAGCACCGTGATGATCCGGATGCGGCTGGGGGCTTGGATCGCTTCCACGCTCACGGATGTTGCCACGGTCAGAGGCAGCGCCGCACGTCCGTTTTTTCTTCCGCGCTGGGCGAACAGTGACTGCCGTCACGTTCGGGCACCGACGCTTCGGCATCGGTCGTTGACGAGAAGTTAGCCTTGTTGTGCATACAGGGCACGGGATCTGCACAGGAGACACAGCGATGAACGCTCGGTCCAACACCACGAGCCGGCTTCCGGCCACCCGTGACGGCGTCGACGAGGATCCCAGCGCAGCCGCCAAGGCCCTTTCCCAACTCCTGGAACGCAGCACCCGGTTGCAGGCGCCCGCGGTCACCGCCTACGTCCGCCGCCTGCGCGACAAGAAGCCCGACGCCACCCCCGCCGAGATCATCACCAGCCTGGAGAAGCACTACCTGGCCGCGGTGATGGCCAGCGGCGCGGCGGTCGGGTCGGCCGCGGCGTTCCCCGGTATCGGCACGCTGGCCGCCCTGTCCGCGGTGGCAGGCGAGACCGTGGTGTTCCTGGAGGCGACCGCCGTCTTCGTCCTGGCAGTGGCCGAGGCACACGGCATCCCGGCCGAGCATCGGGAACGGCGCCGCGCCCTGGTGCTGGCGGTGCTGGTCGGCGATGACAGCAAGCATGCGGTGGCCGACCTGCTGGGCAGCGGGCGCACCAGCGGCGCCTGGCTGTCCGACGGTGCCGCGACACTGCCGTTGCCCGCGGTGTCCCAGCTGAACAACAGGCTGCTGCGGTTCTTCGTGAAGAAGTACACGCTCAAGCGCGGCGCGATCGCCTTCGGAAAACTGCTGCCGGTCGGCATCGGTGCCGTCGTCGGCGGGGTGGGCAACCGGCTGATGGGTAAGAAGATCATCGGCAACGCCAGCCGGGCATTCGGTAATCCGCCGCCGCGCTGGCCGTCCACCTTGCTCGTTCTGCCCGCGCCGCGTCCGTAGAACCGGACATATCGACCCACATGCCACTGACATAACCGGCCATATGTCAGCTCGGGTCACCGGCCTGGTACGTCAGCCCGATGTGCCTGGTCGCGCCGCGACCGGAAGCGATAGCCTTGTTGCGGCCGAGCGCGGATATCCGCACACACGTGGTGGGCTCGTCACACACGCCCGCCGTGACAGATGGAATCGAGGCGAAGAACTGCCGTGACCAGTTCCCCATCCCCCTTCGGACAGAACGAGTGGCTGGTCGAGGAGATGTATCGCAAGTTCCGCGAAGATCCCTCCTCGGTAGACCCCAGTTGGCATGAATTCCTCGTCGACTACTCGCCCGAACCGGTGACCGAGACGGTCGCCACCAACGGTGCCGCCGCCCGCCCCGCTCCCGCCGCTGCGGCCGCCCCTTCACCGGCGCCGGCGCCGGCGAAGGCTGCACCCACCAAGGCCGCGGCCCCGGCCCCGGCTTCTCCCGCCGCCCCGGCCCCGGCCAAGGCCTCTCCCGCCGCCGCACAGGCAAAGCCCGCCGAGGACTCCGAGGTCTCGGTGCTGCGCGGCGCCGCCGCGGCCGTGGTGAAGAACATGAACGCCTCGTTGGAGGTCCCCACCGCCACCAGCGTGCGGGCCATCCCGGCCAAGCTGATGATCGACAACCGCGTGGTCATCAACAACCATCTCAAGCGCACCCGCGGCGGCAAGATCAGCTTCACCCACCTGCTGGGATACGCGATCGTGCAGGCCGTCAAGAAGTTCCCGAACCTGAACCGGCACTTCGCCGAGGTGGACGGTAAGCCGAGTGTCGTCACACCCGCGCATACGAACCTGGGCCTGGCCATCGACCTGCAGGGCAAGGACGGCAAGCGCCAGCTCGTCGTGGCGGCCATCAAGCGTTGCGAGACAATGCAATTCGGCCAGTTCATCGCCGCCTACGAGGACATCGTGCGGCGCGCCCGCGACGGCAAGCTCACCGCCGAGGACTTCGCGGGCGTGACGATCTCGCTGACCAACCCGGGCACCATCGGCACCGTGCACTCGGTGCCGCGGCTGATGAGCGGCCAGGGCGCGATCATCGGCGCCGGCGCCATGGAGTACCCCGCCGAATTCCAGGGTGCCAGCCCGGAACGCATCGCCGATCTGGGTATCGGCAAGCTCATCACGCTGACGTCGACATACGACCACCGCATCATCCAGGGTGCGGAATCCGGCGACTTCCTGCGCACCATCCACCAGCTGCTGCTCGACGACGACTTCTTCGACGAGATCTTCCGCGAACTGGGCATCCCCTACGAGCCGGTGCGCTGGCGTATCGACAACCCGGACTCGATCGCCGACAAGAACGCCCGCATCATCGAGCTGATCGCCGCCTACCGCAACCGCGGTCACCTGATGGCCGATATCGACCCGCTGCGCCTGGACAAGACCCGGTTCCGCAGCCACCCCGACCTGGACGTGCTCACCCACGGCCTGACCCTGTGGGACCTGGACCGCGAGTTCAAGGTCGACGGGTTCGCCGGCAAGGAGTACAAGAAACTGCGCGATGTGCTGTCGGTGCTGCGCGACGCCTACTGCCGCCACGTCGGTGTCGAGTACACCCACATCCTGGAGCCCGAGCAGCAGAAGTGGTTGCAGGAGCGGATCGAGGTCAGGCACGAGAAGGCGACCGTCGCCGAGCAGAAGTACATCCTGAGCAAGCTCAACGCCGCCGAAGCGTTCGAGACCTTCCTCCAGACCAAATACGTTGGGCAGAAGCGCTTCTCACTGGAAGGCGCCGAGACCGTCATCCCGATGATGGACGCCGCCATCGACCAGGCCGCCGAGCACGGGCTCGACGAGGTGGTCATCGGCATGCCGCACCGCGGCCGGCTCAACGTGCTGGCCAACATCGTCGGCAAGCCCTACGTGCAGATCTTCAGCGAGTTCGAGGGCAACCTGAATCCGTCGCAGGCGCACGGTTCCGGTGACGTGAAGTACCACCTCGGCGCGAGCGGCACCTACATCCAGATGTTCGGGGACAACGACATCGAGGTCTCGCTGGTCGCCAACCCCAGCCACCTCGAGGCCGTCGACCCGGTGCTCGAGGGCCTGGTGCGCGCCAAGCAGGACCTGCTGGACTCCGCAGAAGGGGCAGACGGCGGCTCCGAGAAGTTCTCCGTGGTGCCGATGATGCTGCACGGCGACGCCGCGTTCGCGGGTCAGGGCGTGGTGGCCGAGACGCTGAACCTGGCGCTGCTGCGCGGGTACCGCACCGGCGGCACCATCCACATCATCGTCAACAACCAGATCGGCTTCACCACCTCGCCGCAGGACTCGCGCTCCAGCGAGTACTGCACCGACGTCGCGAAAATGGTTGGCGCACCGATCTTCCACGTCAACGGTGACGACCCGGAAGCCTGCGTGTGGGTGGCCCGGCTGGCCATGGAGTTCCGCCAGCAGTTCAAGAAGGACGTCATCATCGACATGCTGTGCTACCGCCGCCGCGGGCACAACGAAGGCGATGACCCCTCGATGACGCAGCCCGAGATGTACGACGTGATCGACCACAAGCGCGGCGTCCGCAAGACCTACACCGAAGCACTGATCGGTCGTGGCGACATCTCGATCAAAGAGGCCGAGGATGCCCTGCGCGACTACCAGGGCCAGCTGGAACGCGTCTTCAACGAGGTGCGCGAGCTGGAGAAGCACACCATCGAGCCGAGCGAGTCGGTCGAATCCGACCAGCTCACCCCGAAGGGGCTGAACACCGCGGTCGACAAGTCGCTGCTGGCCCGGATCGGCGACGCCCATCTGTCCGCGCCGGAGGGGTTCAACGTGCACCCGCGGGTGCAGCCCGTCCTCGACAAGCGCCGGGAGATGGCCTACGAGGGCAAGGTCGACTGGGCGTTCGGTGAACTACTGGCGCTGGGAACCCTTGTCGCCGAAGGCAAGACGGTCCGGCTTACCGGTCAGGACGTCCAGCGCGGCACGTTCACCCAGCGCCACGCGGTGATCGTGGATCGCAAGACCGGTGCCGAGTTCACCCCCCTGGACCTGCTGACCGTGGACGTCGACGGCAATCCGACCGGCGGCAAGTTCCTGGTGTACAACTCGGCGTTGTCCGAGTTCGCGGCGGTCGGTTTCGAATACGGCTACTCGGTGGGCGACCCCGACGCCATCGTGTTGTGGGAAGCCCAGTTCGGCGATTTCGTCAACGGTGCGCAGTCCATCATCGACGAGTTCATCTCCTCGGGCGAGGCCAAGTGGGGTCAGCTCTCCGACGTCGTGCTGCTGCTGCCGCACGGTCATGAGGGCCAGGGCCCCGACCACACCTCGGGTCGCATCGAGCGGTTCCTGCAGGTGTGCGCGGAGGGTTCGATGACCGTCGCGATGCCGTCCACCCCGGCCAACTACTTCCACCTGTTGCGCCGGCACGCCCTGGACGGCATCCACCGTCCGCTCATCGTCTTCACGCCGAAGTCGATGCTGCGCAACAAGGCGGCGGTCAGCGATATCAAGGACTTCACCGAGATCAAGTTCCGCTCGGTGCTTGAAGAGCCCGCTTACGAGGACGGTATCGGCGACCGTTCGAAGGTCACACGGGTACTGCTGACCAGCGGCAAGATCTACTACGAGCTGGTCGCGCGGAAGGCCAAGGAGCAGCGCGACGATATCGCGATCGTGCGGATCGAGCAGCTCTACCCGCTGCCCAAGCGCAGGCTGAACGCGACGCTCGACCAGTACCCGAATGCACAGCAGTTCTTCTGGGTACAGGAGGAGCCGGCCAATCAGGGTGCGTGGCCGACGTTCGGGCTGTCGCTGCCGGAGTTGTTGCCGGACAAGCTGTCCGGGATCAAGCGGATCTCGCGGCGGGCCATGAGCGCCCCGTCGTCGGGTAGCTCGAAGGTGCACGCCGTCGAGCAGCAGGAGATCATCGACCAGTCGTTCGCCCCGTAGGACGCCGAATGCAGAAATGCGCGAGATTCCGCTGAGGGATCTCGCGCATTTCTGCGTTGAACGGATCAGAAGCCGGGCAGCCCGAATGGCAGTGGTGAGTTCCCGTTGGCCAGCGCGGCCACCGCGCCCGGGCAGAACGCCTGGATCGCCAGACCGGTGAACATGGTGGCCGGTCCCAGCGGCTGTCCCAGCGTGTCGGCCACATGGGCGGCGGCGTCGGCGGCCTGCTGCCCGGGCTCGGCCAGCATCGGGCATACCGACTGGCCGACCTGTGCGGCAGTGGCCGGGTCGATATCGCCCAGACCGGACGAGCCGAGCGTCGAGACGAAGGAGTCGACACCGTCGTCGGCTTGGGCAGGTGCGGCCATGGACAGCGCGAGAGCGCCAGCGGCCAGCGGTGCCGCCAGGGCGGCAATCCGGGTTCGGTTCATGGTGTAAGTATCGCTGCCGAACCTGTGCGCGTTACCCGATACCTGCGGTATCGGGCGTTCCGGCTAAGCTCGACGCCAGTCAACCGCCTACGCGAGGAGTGTCCATGGAGGGCTTTGCCGGAAAGGTCGCCGTCGTGACCGGCGCCGGGTCGGGGATCGGTCAGGCGCTGGCCGTCGAGCTGGGTCGCTCCGGCGCCAAGCTGGCCATCAGCGATGTCGACCTGGAGGGCTTGGCGGTCACCGAGGAACGTCTGAAGGCGATCGGCGCCCCGGTCAAGGCCGATCGGCTCGACGTCACCGAGCGCGAAGCCTTCGAGCAGTACGCGACCGCGGTCAAGGAGCACTTCGGCGCCGTCCACCAGATCTACAACAACGCGGGCATCGCGTTCACCGGCGACGTCGAGGTCAGCTCCTACAAGGACATCGAGCGCGTCATGGACGTCGATTTCTGGGGTGTCGTCAACGGCACCAAGTCGTTCCTCCCGCATCTGATCGCCTCCGGTGACGGCCACATCGTCAACGTGTCCAGCCTGTTCGGCATCTTCTCGGTACCCGGTCAGGCCGCCTACAATTCGGCGAAGTTCGCGGTGCGTGGGTTCACCGAGGCGTTGCGGCAGGAGATGATCCTGGCCAAGCACCCGGTGAAGGTCACCGCCGTGCACCCCGGCGGTATCAAGACCGCCATCGCCCGCAATGCCGGCGCCGCCGACGGCCTGGACGCCGATCAGCTGGCCAAGATGTTCGACAAGAAGCTCGCGAAGACCACCCCGGAGAAGGCCGCCCGGATCATCCTCGAGGCGGTCCACAAGAACCGGGCGCGGGTGCTCGTCGGCGCGGACGCCAAGGTTCTCGACGTCCTGGTGCGGATCACCGGTTCCGGCTACCAGCGGCTGTTCGCCGGGATGATGGGCCGGATGCTGCCGCGCTAACGCCCCAGCGGGTGCGCGTCCAGATACGCAGCGGCCACCGCACCCGGGTCCTGCCCCGCGGCGACCTCGGCGCGCATCTGCGCCAGCGCATCGGTGTCGAGCACTCCGGCCAGCTCGTTGATCGACCGCACCTGCGGGTCGCTCAAGGTGTTGCGCCGGTAGACCGGCACGACATTCTCCGCTCGCACCAACGCGGTGCGGTCCGACAGCTTCGTCACCTGTTCCGGGACGTCCGGAGCCGCCGCTGAGGTCCAGGCCACGTCGATCTTGCCGTCCCGCAGGGCGGCGAAAAGCGCGTGGTCATCCGGGAATTCACGCGCCTCGGGTAGCGCGCAGCCGGCCAGCGACGTGGGCCCCGGCCGCCCTGCGCGGTAGCCGATCCGCAGCGTGGCGCACCGCTTCAGCAGCGCCACGGTGTCGGTGGCACCCCACTCCCGTGCGGTGCGATCGGTCACCGCGGGCAGCGGCTTGTCCGAGGTGGTGTCCGCAAAGTCGCCGGCCGCCAGCCCCTCCGGGAGCGCGGCCACCATCGAGCGGTAGACCTGCGCCTGCGACCGCGCCGGCGCATCCGGCTCGAATCTGGCGAGCAGGACGCCGGTCAGTCCGGCGGTGACGTCGATGTCACCGGAATCGAGGCCCCCCACCGGATCCTGGGTCACCTCGACGTGCGCGGGACTGCCGTAGAAGCGCAGTGCCGCGGCGTACAGATGCGCCAACAGGGACGACTCGGCGTCGTGCTGGGCGCCGACGGCCACCGACCGCGGCGGCGGGGGCGCCGAGCAGCCGGCGACCACCACTGCCACAGCGGCCACCAGCGCCACCGCGAACCGGTGCACGAGCCGACTCAGACTCCGGAAGCTTCCGCTACCGCGGCGGCCACCGCCGGGCCCACCCGCGGGTCCAACGCACTCGGCACGATGTGGTCGACGGCGAGATCGTCACCGACGACCGAGAAGATGGCGTGCGCCGCAGCGACTTTCATCTCCTCGGTGATACGCCGCGCACCCGCGTCGAGCGCACCCCGGAACACCCCGGGGAAGGCCAGCACGTTGTTGATCTGGTTGGGGAAGTCACTGCGGCCGGTCGCGACGACGGCGGCATACTTACGGGCCGCGTCCGGGTGGATCTCGGGATCCGGGTTGGACAGTGCGAACACGATGCCACCGGGCGCCATCGTCGCGATGAGCTCCTCGGGAACCAGACCTGCCGACACACCCAGGAAGACGTCGGCGCCGCTGAGCGCCTCGGCCGCCCCACCGGTGAGACCGCGGGGGTTGGTCCGTTGCGCCAACTCGGCCTTGAAGGAATTCAGGTCGCTGCGATCGGATGCGACGATGCCCTTGCTGTCCAGCACGACGATATCCGTGATGCCGCTGTTGAGCAGGATGTTCGTGCACGCGACGCCGGCCGCACCCGCACCGGACACCACGACCTTCAGATCGTGGATGTCCCGGTCGAGCGCCTTGACCGCACCCAGCAGCGCCGCGAGGACCACGATGGCGGTGCCGTGCTGATCGTCGTGCATGACGGGGCAGTCCAGGGCCTCGATGACCCGGCGCTCGATCTCGAAGCAACGCGGCGCGGAGATGTCCTCGAGGTTGACCGCACCGAAGGTCGGGCGCAGCCGGATCAGGGTCTCCACGATCTCGTCGGGATCCTTGGTGTCCAGCACGATCGGGATGGAGTCGAGCCCACCGAACGTCTTGAACAGCGCGCTCTTGCCCTCCATGACGGGCAGCGAGGCGGCGGGTCCGATGTCACCGAGGCCGAGCACGGCGCTGCCGTCGCTGACGACGGCGACCAGGCGATTGGCCCAGGTGTATTTCTTCGCCAGGGTCACATCCGCGGCGATCGCGCGGCTGACCTGCGCGACGCCCGGGGTATAGGCGATGGACAGGGCGCGCTGGGTGTCCAGCGGCTCGTTCAACGCGACCGAGAGCTTTCCGCCCTCATGGGCGGCGAAGATCTCGGCATCGTCGATAACTACTTGCGGGGTTCGCACCAATTCGGCCACGGCGACCACGGTAACTCACCCCCGGAACTCACACGGGCAGGTTCCCCCCTCGTGAGAAGACCGAAAAATGCGCTTTACGTCGAGAAACAGGCTACCCACGGGTAGGTTCCCAGCGAGTAGCCAGCTTCCGATGACGGGTATCGGACACCCGCGCCGCGTAGCATTCCATCGGTTCCCCACTGGGACTACGCGCTCTGACACGGAGGTTTGCGATGCCCTCATTCCGCGCGTTGCCGCCGTCCCTGCTACGCCCAGGGGTACGCAAGGCGGTTTCGGCTCCCGACGCACGTTCCATTCACGTACCGGTCGCGCGCGCGATGGTTGACTGCGGCGTGTACGTCGACGGTGTCCGGCTGCCCGGCAAGTACACCCACGCCGCCGCGCTGACCAAGGTGCGCGAACTGGAGGCGCAGGGTAACTGCCAGGCGTTCGTCTGGGTCGGCCTGCACGAGCCCGATGGGCACCAGATGCAGGCGGTGGCCGATGTGTTCGGCCTGCACGAACTGGCGGTCGAGGATGCGGTGCACGCGCACCAACGTCCCAAGCTGGAGCGCTACGACAACACCCTGTTCCTGGTTCTCAAGACGATCATGTACGTCGAGCACGAGTCGGTGGCCAAGGCCCGGGAGATCGTCGAAACCGGCGAGATCATGGTCTTCGTGGGCCCGGACTTCGTGGTGACGGTCCGGCACGGCGATCACGGCGGCCTGGCCGGGGTGCGCAAGCGCATGGACAGCACACCCGCCAACTGCGCGCTGGGCCCCTACGCCGTCCTGCATGCGATCGCCGATCACGTCGTGGACCACTACCTCGAAGTCACCGACCTCGTCGAACTCGATATCGATGCGATGGAGGAGAACGTCTTCTCCCCCACCAGCGAGACCGATATCGAGCACATCTACCTGCTCAAGCGGGAAGTGGTCGAGATGCGCCGAGCCGTCGGCCCGCTGAACCTCGCCCTGCAACGACTCGGCAGCGACCACAACGACCTGATCTCCAAGGAGGTCCGGCGCTACATCCGCGACGTCGTCGACCACAACATCCAGGCCGCGGACCGGATCGCCAGCTATGACGAGGTGCTCAGCTCGCTGGTCCAGGCCGCCCTGGGCAAAGTGGGGATGCAGCAGAACACCGATATGCGCAAGATCTCGGCCTGGGTGGCGATCGCCGCCGTGCCCACCGCGATGGCCGGCATCTACGGGATGAACTTCGACAACATGCCCGAACTGCATTGGACGTTCGGCTATCCGATGGTGCTGCTGGTGATGGCGACGGTGTGTCTGGTGCTGCACCGCACCTTCCGCCGCAACAACTGGCTCTGAGTCCCCCGTCGACGCAGCTCAGGACGGCGAGGACGCGCGCCGGTGGGCGTCGAGAACATCGACCCCGTCGGTGCGCCACGCCTCGCGCATGGCCTCGGCACCCTTCAGACGCACCCAGGCCGCCTCGGTCGGGGTGATCGGGGTCGCGGCCAGGAACCGCACCGGCGCCATCGGTTCGGGTAGCACCAGATCGCTGATCTCGCCGGGCCCCAACAGAAACGCGGTGAAGGGGGCCCCCTCGAAAAGGGGAGCGCTGAGGTCCACCAGGGCATCGGCGTCCAGCACCAGACCTTCGACGGCAGGTGCGGCGGCCAGTACGGCAACGGATTTCGCCAACCCCGTCGGGGTGGGCGCCCGCAGGGACACCACCACCTCCGCGCGCGGGCCGATCTCGGGGTCGGCCAGGAAATCCGTCGGGTCCGCCATGGCCTGCCGGGAACAGCCCAGCGACACAAAGTGATTCACCCGGTCACCATCGGGACCGAAGCGCAGTACATCGATCCGGTCGGCACCGAGGAAGGTGATGCTGGCTTCCGACGGGTCACCGAGCACGCCGGCACCGGTGAAGTGCGCGCTCAGATGCGCGCGGACCGCGGCTAGCGGGCTGGTCACGCGATGGACAGGTTGGCGCCGGTCGCCGCGTCGAAGATCATCAGCTTGGAGACATCCAGTGCCAACTCCGCCTTCTGCCCCGCCTTCACCTGAGACGACGCCGAAACCCGTGCCACGAACTCGTTTTCGCCGGTCCCGGACTCCGCGGCCAACTGAGCGAGCTGCGCCGCCCGGGCACCCTCACCCTCGGTGCGGAAATGCAGGTACTTCTCGGCGCCCAGCGACTCGACCAGATCCACCGTCACCTCGAAGACGTGCGCCCGGATCCGGGCATAGGAATCGATCGCGGCGGCGTCGTCGAAATGTTCGGGGCGCACCCCGACGATGAGCTCGGCCACCTGCTTCTGGGCCAGGGCCGCATGCGTCACCGGACCCTCCACGGGCAACGGCACCTCGCCGAACGGCAACCGCAGCCCGACATCGGTGAGGGTGGCCGGGAAGAAGTTCATCGCGGGGGAACCGATGAATCCCGCGACGAACAGGTTCACCGGGCTGTTGTAGAGCTCGTCGGGTGTGCCGATCTGCTGGACGACGCCGGCCAGCATCACCACCACCCGGTCCCCGAGCGTCATCGCCTCGGTCTGGTCGTGGGTGACATAGACGGTGGTGGTGCCCAGCCGGCTCTGCAGACGCGCGATCTCGGTACGCATCTGCACACGCAGCTTGGCGTCCAGGTTCGAGAGCGGCTCGTCCATCAGGAAGGCCTTGGGGCTGCGCACGATCGCGCGGCCCATCGCCACCCGCTGCCGCTGACCACCGGAGAGCTGCGCCGGACGCCGATCCAGAAGTGCGGTCAGATCGAGGATCTTCGCGGTCTCCTCCACCTTCGCCGCGATCTCGGCCTTCGGCAGCTTGGCCAAGGTGAGCGGGAACGCGATGTTCTGCCGCACGGTCATGTGCGGGTAGAGCGCATAGGACTGGAACACCATCGCGATATCGCGGTCCTTGGGCTGCTTGTCGTTGACCCGCTCACCGCCGATGCGCAGTTCGCCGGAGCTGATGTCCTCCAGGCCCGCGATCATGTTGAGCGTGGTCGACTTCCCGCACCCGGACGGCCCCACCAGGATCAGGAACTCGCCGTCGTTGATGGTCAGCGACAGATCCTGCACTGCCACAGCCCCATTGGCGTAACTCTTGGTGACGTGGTCCAAAACGATCTCGGCCATGGAGCTACCCCTTCACCGCACCGGAGGTCAACCCGGCCACGATCCGTCGCTGGAAAATCAGAACAAAGATGATGATGGGCACCGTGATGACCATCGCCCCGGCGGCGATGGACCCGGTGGGTTCCTCGAATTGCGAACTGCCGGTGAAGTTGGCGATCGCCACCGGCGCGGTGATGGCCCGCGGGGTGGCCGTCAGCGACAGCGCCAACAGCAGGTCGTTCCAGGCGAAGATGAACACCAGGATCGCCGCGGTGACGATGCCCGGTGCGGCCAGCGGTGCAATGACCTTGCGGAACGCCTCACCCGGGGTGGCGCCGTCCATCTTGGCGGCCTTCTCCAGATCCCAGGGGATCTCTTTGAAGAACGCGCTCATCGTGTAGATCGCCAGCGGCAGCGCGAAGGTGATGTAAGGGATGATCAGCCCGGGCCAGGTGTCGAACAGCCCGATCCGGCGCTCGATGTTGAAGATCGGTGTCACCAGCGAGATCTGCGGGAACATCGCGATCAGCAGTGCCACGCCGACCAGCACCCGCTTACCCGGGAACGCCAGCCGGGCAATGGCGTAGGCCGCCATTCCACCGATGGTCACCGCGATCACCGTGGTGATCAGACCGATCCCGATCGAGTTGATCAGCGCCGAGCTGAAGATGTCGCCGGTGAAGATGCCCTTGTAGTTGTCGAAGGTGATCTCCGACGGAATGAACTTGCCGTCCTTGACCGTTGACGTCGGCTTGAGCGACAGCGACAGGATCCACAGCACCGGGATGAGCGCGTAGAGCACCACCAGGACGTTCACCACGGCCCAGCCGGTCGCCCGGCCGGGACTGACCCGCTCGCTCATCGGGCACCTTCCTCGTCAGCGCCGGGCGCCGCCGCGCCGAAGATCTTGATGTAGATGAACGCGATGACGGCGACCGACAAGAAGATCAGCACGCTGATCGCCGACCCGAGCCCGAGGTTGAACGCCTTGAACAGGTTGTCGTAGCCCAGGATCGACACCGAGCCGGTGTCGTTGGCCCCGCCCGTCAGCACGTAGATGTTGTCGAAGATCCGGAACGCGTCCAGGGTCCGGAACAGCAGCGCCACCAGGATCGCCGGTTTGATCAGCGGGATGGTCACCTTCGTCAGACGCTTCCAGCCGCCGGCGCCGTCGACCTGGGCGGCGTTGAGCAGATCCTGGGGCACCAGGGCCAGGCCGGCCAGTAGCAGCAGCGCCATGAACGGCGTCGTCTTCCACACCTCGGCCAGGACCACGACGGCCAACGACGGGATCTGCTCGGTGAGCGGGGCGGTCCCGGTGGGCAACAGGTTGGCCAGATAGCCGGTGCCCGGTGTCCAGGCGTAGTACCAGCTGTAGGACGCGGCGACGGTCACGATGCCGTACGGCACCAGGATCGCGGTGCGCACGACGCCCTTGCCGAAGATGGTCCGGTGCATCACCAGGGCCAGCGCCATGCCGAGCACGAACTCGATGGCGACCGAGACCACCGTGATCGCCAGCGTGACGACGAACGCCGTCCACCAGTACCGGTCGGTGAGGATGGTGACGTAGTTGTCGATCCCGACGAACTTCGTGTCCTCGGGTGCGGCCAGGTTGTAGCGCTGCAGGCTCAGCCACACCGCGTAGGCGATCGGATAGGCCGTCACCACCAGCATCAGGACGACGGCCGGGCTGATCAGCCAGTAGGCGAGCCGGCGCTGCGAGGCGCGGTCATCGACGGAGGTCATGGGATGAGCCCCTTACCGTCGATCGCCTGCTGCACCTGGCGAGCCAGTTCATCGGCGGTGCGTTCCGGATCGATGGCGGTGATCGGCGCAAGCGTGGCCGAGATGCGCGTCGACACCGACTGGTAGACCGGCGTGGCCGGCCGCACGGCGGCGTTGGTGAGTTGCTGGCGGATGATCTCGTACTGCGGGTACTTCTTCTGGAACTCGGGATCGTCGTACAGCGATGTCCGCACCGCGGGCAACCCACCCTCCACCGAGGTGTAGCGCTGGTTGTCCACGCTGCGCAGGCAGCGGATGGCCTCGAACGCCTCGGCCTTGTGCTGTGTGTTGCGCCCGACGGCGAGGTTGAGGCCGCCGAGGGTCACCCGGGCCTGCTCCCCCGGCGTGACCGCGGGGTAGGGCGCGAAACCGAACACCTTCTTACTGGCGTCGTAGGCGATGTCGAACTGCTCATCGGTCGGCGAGAAGGTGCCGACGTCGTTGATGGCACCCTTCATCGCCGGATCCTCACTCAGCGGCAGGAAGCTCACCCCGCCCTTGGTGGCGTTCTCCAGCATGGACGGCAGCACGAACGGCCAGTTGACCTCCAGAGCAGCTTTGCCCTGTTCGAGGGCCAGCCGCGCGGTGCCCTCATCGGTCTGGGTGATCGACGGGTCCGCACCCGGCGCGGTGGCAACCGATTTGATGATGGACAACGCCTTCACCGTGGCGGCGCGGTGTTCGGGGGTATCGGTGAGCGTGACGGTCTTGCCGTCGTCGGAGAGCACCTGCCCGCCCGCGCTCTGCAGCAACGTGTTGAACCACACCACCAGACCTTCGTACTGCTTGGCCTGCACGGCGATCCAGCTCGGCCCGCCCTCGTTGTGCAGGCGGGTGGCCTCGGCCACCATGGCGTCCCAGGTGACCGGTGGTTCATTCATCAAATCTGCTCGGTACCAAAGTAATTGGGTGTTCGTGGTAATCGGGGCGGCGTAAAGTTTGTCCTGCCAACGCGACGTGGCCAGCGGACCGGGCAGCGTATTGCCCTCCGCATCGGCAACGGCCTGGCCCGCGGGATCATCCGACAACGGCAACACCCAACCGGCTTCGGCGAATTCGGCGGTCCACACCACGTCGAGTGCCATCACATCGAGCGATTTGTCGTTCCCGGTGAGCCGTCGTGCCAGCTGCAATCGCTGGTCGTCGGCGGCTTTGGGCAAGGACACCTGCTTGATGGTGAAGCGCCCGCCGAGTTGTTCGTTGCACCGTTTGGCGACCGCGGTGAAGGTGGCCATCTCGCTTGCCGGGGTGTAGTAGCTGACGACGATGCCGTCATTCTTGGCGCCACATGCCGAGACCACCGACCCGGCCGTGAGCGCGGCCATCACCGCAGCGCACAGTCGTCGTGCCCGCACTACCGGCCTCCCGTCTTGTCGGGAACCTCCCGCGGGCAAACCGTAGAGCTATTCAGACGTGATATGCAACCGTTTCCGCGGCGCGTTGCCCACTCAGATCGTCAAGCGCGCCAGCAGATCCCGGCCCTGCTCGGCACTGGCGGGCTCGCACAGCACGTCGTAGCGGCCGGCGACCAGTTGCATCGTGGAGCTGAAATCCCTTGTGCCGCGGGCCATCGCGTACGGAATCGCCGAGGTGATGAGGCCGAAGAACACACCGGCGATCAGCCCGGTCACGAGCGCCCCCCAGGGACTGGGGCTGAAGAAACCGAGGATCAGGCCGATGAACAAACCCAGCCACGCACCGGAGAGGACCCCGCCGCCGATCACCTTCGGCCAGGTCAGCCGGCCCGTCACCCGCTCGACCTGCATGAGGTCGACACCGACGATGGTGACCTGCTGTACCGGGAACTCTTGATCGGAGAGGTAATCCACGGCGCGCTGGGCTTCGGCGTACGTCGGATAGGACCCGATGGGCCAACCCTTGGGCGGAGTGGGCAAAGGCGCGGGGCCACGGCCGGCGGGAGTGCCACCGGGCGTCCGGCCGGGCTGCAGTGGACCGCTCATCGTGAGTTCTCCTTCATGCGCGTTTGCAGGGTGCCGCCTACCAACCTATCGGTACGTGCGAGCGGACACCGAGACTCGGCCGCCGCCCGACGGCGCGATGCACCGGCACCGCGGGGACCAGCACATACGCTACGTTGTGGGCATGACAGTACCGGGCCAGGACGAGGGTGCGACAGCATCGTCGGGAGCTTCTGAGACAACGCCGGATCCGGGTTCCGCGGCCGAACCTCAGTCGGGCGCCTATGAGGCGCCGCCGCTCGCGTGGGCCCCCGAGCCCGTCCCGCCGCCGACGGCTCCGGACTACCCGGGCTACGGCCCACCTGCGGGCTACGGCGCGCCGCCCAGCTATCAGCAGCCGCTCTACCCGCAGCAGGGTTATGACGCGCCGCCGACCTATCAGCCCGGCGGGTATCCGCCCCCACCGCCCGGTTTCGGCGCACCCGGCTACCCCGGGGCGCAGTACGGGACCCCACCGCCTTACGGCGCCCCGCCGCCACCGCCCTATGGCGCCGCGCCGGGCTACCCGCCCGCGGGTTACGGCGCACCGTACGGTGCGCCGGCCACCGAGACGAACCCGCTCGCGATCGGCTCGCTGGTCGCCTCGGCGATCGGTGTGCTGTGCGGGATCGGCTCGATCATCGGGATCGTGCTCGGCATCGTGGCACTCAACCAGATCAAACAGACCCGCCAGGGCGGGCAGGGGCTGGCCATCGCGGGTATCGCGGTGGGTGCGGTGTCACTGGTGCTCAGCATGATCTTCGCCGTCACCCTGTTCTGAGCACCGGGCATGACCACCCCTCCGCCCGATCCCTACCGGCCGCCGGATCCGTTCACCCCGGTGGACTACCCGACCGACCCGGGTCTGCCGCCGCCCGTGTACCCGGGGCCCTACCCACCGCCGGGTTACCCGCAGGCCGGGCCGTACCCGTATCCCGGTCCCTACCCCGGGTACGACCCGTACCGGCAGAAGCCGACGGGCACCAACGGTAAGGCGATCGCGGCGCTGATCATCTCGCTGGGCGGGTTGGTGTTCTGCGGACTGCCCTCGGTGGCCGGGCTCATCCTCGGTGTGGTCGCCATGCGCGAGACGCGCCGCACCGGCCAGGACGGCTGGGGCTTGGCGCTGGCCGGTGCCATCATCGGCGGCCTGGCCACCGCCGGGCTGGTGTTCTACATGCTGCTGTGGATCGGGTTCATCGCCAGCGGCTTCTCGCTGGTCTAATTCGGCGGCTGGAACGGGGCTCCTGCCCGCGCCATCCCCGCCGCCCGGCCCTTGCCCGCGATCACCAGCGCCATCTTGCGACTGGCCTCGTCGATCATCTCGTCACCGAGCATCACCGCGCCCCGTGCGCCGCCCGCCTGCGAGGTGTGCCAGTCGTAGGCTTCCAGGATCAGCTCCGCGTGGTCGTAATCGTCCTGCCGGGGGCTGAACACCTCATTGCCCGCCGCGATCTGATCCGGGTGCAACACCCACTTGCCGTCGTAGCCGAGGGCAGCGACGCGCCCGGCGATCCGGCGGAACGCCTCGGTGTCGCGCACCTTCAGATACGGCCCGTCGATGGCGTTGATGCCGTGGGTACGGGCCGCGACCAGGATCGTCATCAGCACGTGGTGGTGGGCGTCGCCCACGTCATAGCCCTCGGGCTGCTCCCCCACCACGAGGGTGCGCATGTTGAGGCTGGCCATCATGTCCGCCGGACCGAGTACGAGGGCCTGTACCCGCGGCGCGGCGGCGATCTCGTTCACATGGGTCAACCCGGCCGCGTTCTCGATCTGGGCCTCGATGCCGATGCGGCCCACGGGAAGTCCGTGGGTCAGTTCCAGTTGGGTCAGCAACAGATCCAGTGCGCGCACGTGCGAGGCGTCGGTCACCTTGGGCAGCACCACGATGTCGAGAACCGAACCCGCTCGTGCCACTTCGGTGACCACCTCGATGACGTCGGCGTGGGTCCAGGGCGTGGTCCAGTCGTTGACCCGCACACCCCGCAACTGCCCGGACCAGCCCGGCTCGGCCAGCGCGGCCGCGACCCGGGTTCGGGCGGCGGCCTTGGCGTCGGCGGCCACCGCATCCTCGAGGTCGAGGAATACCAGGTCGGCGCCCAGAGACTTGGCCTTCTGAATCATCTTGTCGCTACTACCCGGAACCGAGAGGCACGTTCGGCGGGGGCGATAGAGGTTGTCCACACCGTCAGTCTCTACGCTTGCCCTCATGGCGGCGGTCAACCGGGTCTATACGGCCCGACTTGCGGGGATGGTGGTGCTCGGCCCGGACGGCGAGTCCATTGGCCGCGTCCGCGATGTGGTGGTGAGCATCAGCGTCGTGCGCCAACAACCCCGAGTCCTCGGACTGGTCGTCGAATTGCTCACGCGCAGAAGAATTTTCGTCCCTATCCTGAGGGTGACGGCGATCGAGCCGAATGCGGTGACACTCAGTACCGGCAACGTCTCGCTCCGCCGGTTCGCGCAGCGTCCCGGCGAGGTTCTGGTCCTGGGCCAGGTGCTCGACACCCGGGTCCGGGTCAACGATCCGGAGCTCGAAATGCTCAGCGGCACCGACGTCGTCGTGGTCGACCTCGGTATCGAGCAGGTGCGCTCCCGGGACTGGATGGTGACCAAGGTCGCAGTACGCCAGCACCGCAGACTCGGCCGCCGCACCGCCATGCACATCGTCGATTGGCAGAACGTCACCGGCCTCACCCCGGCGGCACTGAACCTGCCCGGCCAGGGCGTGGCGCAGCTGCTGGCGCAGTTCGAGGGCCAGCGGCCCATCGAGGTGGCCGACGCCATCCGCGACCTGCCCCCCAAACGCCGCTACGAGGTGGTCGCCGCCCTGGGCGACGAGCGACTGGCCGACATCCTGCAGGAGCTGCCCGAGAGCGAGCAGGCCGAGCTGCTGGACCAGATGGACACCGAGCGCGCCGCCGACGTGCTCGAAGAGATGGACCCCGACGACGCCGCCGACCTGCTCGGCGAGCTGGACGCCACCCGCGCCGAGATCCTGCTGGCCCGGATGGACCCGGAGGATTCCGAGCCCGTGCGCCGGCTGCTCAAGCACTCCCCCGACACCGCCGGCGGTCTGATGACCTCCGATCCGGTCGTGCTGGCCCCGGACACCACCGTGGCCGAGGCGCTGGCCCGGATCCGCGATCCCGACCTGACCCCCGCACTGGCCTCCCTGGCTTTCGTCGTGCGCCCACCGACCGCCACCCCGACCGGCCGCTACCTGGGCTGTGTGCACCTGCAGCGGCTGCTGCGCGAGCCGCCGGCCACGCTGGTCAGCGGCATCGTCGACAAAGATCTGCCCAGCTTGACCCCGGAGACGTCGCTGAACGCCGTGACGCGGTACTTCGCCGCCTACAACCTGGTGTGCGGGCCCGTGGTGGACGAGGAGAGCCACCTGCTGGGCGCGGTGTCGGTCGACGACGTGCTCGACCACCTGCTGCCGCACGACTGGCGCGTGCGCTCCGAAGAGCCGGAGCTGGGGGCCGCGACATGAGCGACCCGTCGACCCGTCAGCGCATCGACACCCCGCGGATATCGCGGTGGCGACTGACGCCACAGTTCGACGTCGAGGCGGCGGGGCGGTTCGGCGAATCGTTCGCCCGGTTCCTGGGCACCGGCCGCTACCTGGCCATCCAGACCGTCTTCGTCATCGTATGGATCGCGCTGAACCTCTTCGCCGTCAAGCTGCAGTGGGACCCGTACCCGTTCATCCTGCTCAACCTGGCGTTCTCCACCCAGGCCGCCTACGCCGCCCCGCTGATCCTGCTCGCCCAGAACCGACAGGAAAACCGGGACCGGGTGGCCCTGGAAGAGGACCGCCGCCGCGCCGAGCAGACCAAGGCCGACACCGAGTTCCTGGCCCGTGAGCTGGCCGCACTGCGTCTGGCGGTCGGCGAGGTGGCCACCCGCGACTATCTGCGCCACGAGCTGGAAGACCTGCGCGACATGCTCATCGAACTGGTGCCGCCCAAGGGCAAGAAGAAGAGCAAACAGGCCCCACCCCCGGTCGACGCCGAGACCACCGAGCCCGCCGAGATCGTTGCCGACAGCAATAGCTGACCATTGCCGCACCACACGCCACACCCAGTGGGTATGGTGACTTGGTTCACAACCAGTCGGGTACCGCACAACGAGGACGGTTGAGTGTTCAAAGGGGGAGGCGCCGCCCTTGAGGCAGCGCGGCGCCGAGCAGGCAGAGCCGTCGGCAAGCCCGTATTCGGTATCGCGGTGCTCACGCCTGTCGTCCTGGCCATGAGCGTGGGAGCCTCGGCCCCCTCGGTGAAACCGGTACGCGACACCACGGTCACCACGCTGGCAGCCGTCGGCCCCGTCGCACCCGACGATTCCGGGGCGTCCATCGTGGCGGCCTACAAGACACCCCGGCCGTTCCGCATCGGCGGCGCGGCGCTGTCCGCTCCCCCACCCGCCGTCGTCATCAGTTCGCCCGGCAGCCTCCGCATCCCGGCGATCGTGCTGAACGCCTACCGCAACGCCGAACGCATGATGGCCGCCGCGGAACCGGGCTGCGGGATGAGCTGGAACATCCTGGCCGGTATCGGACGTATCGAGTCGATGCACGCCAACGGCGGCTCCACCGATATCAACGGCACCGCGGTGCGGCCGATCTACGGCCCCGCACTGGACGGCACGCTGCCCGGCAACGAGATCATCGTGCAGAGCCGCAGCAACGACCGGGTCACCTTCGCGCGCGCCATGGGACCGATGCAGTTCCTGCCCGGCACGTGGGCGCGCTACGCCGTCGACGGCAACGGCGACGGAAAAGCCGACGTGCAGAACGTGTTCGACGCGACCCTGGCCGCGGCACGCTACCTGTGTGGTGGCGGGTTGAACATGCGCGATCCGAACCAGGCCATGACGGCGATCCTGCGCTACAACAATTCCGTCGCCTACGCCCAGAACGTGCTCGGGTGGGCGCGCGCCTACGCCACCGGTGTGGTGCCGGTGAACCTGCCCCCCATCACCGGACCGGTGCCGCCGCTGGGCGATGCCCACCTGGACAGCAATCCGGAGGGCATCGGGCCCGGCCTGCCCCTGAACGCCATCAGCTTGCCCGCGGGCGATCCGTTGGCCCTGACGCCGATCTTCGATGTGGGTCGCACCGACGTCGCCAGCCAGTTGCCGACCGCGCCCGGACCTGGACAGGCGGTGGCACCGCAACAGAACTGCGCGGTGTTCTGCATCGGCCAGAACCTGCCGGAACCCGAACCCGCAGCGCCGCCGGCCGGGCTCGATCCGGCCGCTCCGCCACCGGTGTTCAACCCGTTCGCGCCGCCGCCTGCGCCTCCCGCGCCGGTGTTCAACCCCTTCGCGCCGCCGCCCGCACCCCCGGCCGCACCCGTTCCGCTGGGTCCGGCTCCCGGGCCTGCCAACTGACCCGGCAGCGACCCGGTCCAGAGGCCGCCGGTATGCGGCCTAGACTCGCAGGTGATGTCTGCGACGAACAACGATCTGTCAGCCGCGGTTCGCGCCGCGCTGGGCAAGGTCGTCGACCCCGAACTGCGCCGTCCGATCACCGAGGTCGGCATGGTCAAGAACGTCACCATCGATGATGCTGCCGGTGTGCACGTCGAGGTGTACCTGACCACGTCTGCCTGCCCGAAGAAGACCGAGATCATCGACCGCGTCACCGCGGCGGTGACCGATGTGCCGGGCACGGGTGCGGTCAAGGTCACCCTCGATGTGATGGACGACGAGCAGCGCGCAGAACTGCGCAAGCTGCTGCGCGGCGACTCCCGCGAACCGGTCATCCCGTTCGCCCAGCCCAACTCGCTGACCCGGGTGTACGCCGTCGCGTCCGGCAAGGGTGGCGTCGGCAAGTCCAGCGTGACGGTCAACCTGGCCGCCGCACTGGCCGCGCGCGGGCTCTCGGTGGGCCTGCTGGACGCCGATATCTACGGCCATTCGGTGCCCCGCATGATGGGCGTCGTGGACCGGCCCACACAGGTCGATTCGATGATCCTGCCGCCGATCGCCCACGAGGTGAAGGTCATCTCGATCGCCATGTTCACCCAGGGCAACACCCCGGTGGTGTGGCGCGGACCGATGCTGCACCGCGCGCTGCAGCAGTTCCTGGCCGACGTGTACTGGGGCGACCTGGACGTGCTGCTGCTGGATCTGCCGCCCGGCACCGGCGATATCGCGATCTCGGTGTCTCAGCTGATCCCCGGCGCCGAGATCCTGGTGGTCACCACGCCCCAGTCGGCGGCCGCCGAGGTCGCCGAACGGGCCGGTGCGATCGCCCTGCAGACGCGGCAGCGGATCGTGGGCGTCGTGGAGAACATGGCCGGGCTGACCCTGCCCGACGGAACGGTCATGCAGATCTTCGGTGAGGGCGGTGGCCGACAGGTGGCCGACTCACTGACGCGTTCGGTGGGGGCCGATGTGCCGCTGCTGGGCCAGATACCGCTCGACCCGGCGCTGGTGGCCGCGGGCGACAGTGGCGTGCCGCTGGTGCTCACGGCCCCGGATTCGGCGGCCGGTAAGGAATTGCGCAAGGTCGCCGACGCCCTGGGGGCACGCAAGCGCGGGCTCGCCGGCATGTCGTTGGGGCTGGACCCCGCCGGGCGGTAAACGCCGGGCGCTAAGTGGCGTCGCTGTCGAACCTGGTGACGCCCGGTTCGGCCGGGGGCTGCTCGGGACTTTCCACGGGCGTGGGCCCGTCGGGTGACACCGGCTTGGTGGGCTTGTCGAAATTGCCCGTCAGGAACGAGTCATCGCCGTCGAGCAGGTGCTTGGTCAGCGCCGCACGCGGCGTCATCCCGCGCAGCTTCTGCAGTTCGGAGAGCGGTTCGCGCAGATCGTCGAACTCCGGCCCCAGGTCCTCGCGGAGTTGGCTGGTCGCCCCGCTGAGGTATTCACGGGCCTGTTTGAGCGTGCCCGCGGTCCATCGGATGGCACCGGGCAGCCGTTCGGGACCCAGGATCACCAGTCCGGCGATCACCAGGATCAGCATCTCGCCCCAGCCGACGTTCGCGAACATCGGTTACGTCGGGTTGTCGGCGGTGGGCGTGACCATCAACGTCACATGCCTGCCGTCGCGGACCACCTCGATGGGCGCTTCCTGCCCGATCTTGAGCTGGCGCGTCGCGACGACGAACTCGTCGGCGTCGGCGACCGTGCGGCCGCCGACCTTCACCACGACGTCGTTCTCCAGGATGCCGGCCTTCTCGGCCGGCCCGCCCGCCTTGACGTTCGCCACCTGGGCACCCGAGGCGACGTCATTGCTCACCGACCGGGCGCTCAGGCCCAGCGTCGGATGCGAGATCTTGCCGGCCTGGATCAGCGCCTGCACGACGTCCTTGACCTCGTTGACCGGGATGGCGAAGCCGAGGCCGCTGGCGCTGTCGGACAGCGATTTGCCGGCCGTGTTGATACCGATGACCTGGGAGTCCATGTTGATCAGTGGGCCACCGGAGTTGCCGTGGTTGATCGAGGCGTCGGTCTGCACACCGTCGATGACGGTGTCGGTGTCCGACCCTTCGCCGGACAGCGGGACGGGCCGGTGCAGGGCGCTGATGATGCCCTGGGTGACCGTGCTGCGCAGGCCGAGCGGGGCACCGGCGGCGATCACTTCCTCACCGACCTGAAGCTTGTCCGAGTCGCCCATGTTCGCGACGGTCAGATTGTCGACGTTGTCGACCTTGAGCACGGCGAGATCGGTCTTGGGATCGCGCCCGACGAGGTTGGCGGGCACCTCCTTGCCGTCGTTGAAGACGACGGAGATCTTGAACTTGCTCGGGTTGGTCGCCGCCTCGGAGATGACGTGATTGTTGGTGACGATGTAACCGCGGCCGTCAACCACGACGCCGGAGCCCTGGGAGCCCTCCTGGTCGCTGACCGCCTCGATGGTCACCACGGAATCGGCCACGGCAGCAGCGACTTTCGCGAACCGTCCGGCCGGCATCTGCGGGTTGTCGTTGGTTTGCAGGGTGACCTTGGACGTGGTGAACGCCTCGACGACCTCGGCGGTCTTGCGACCCACCCAGCCGCCGGCGATACCGATGACCAGCGCCACGATGGCGAGGGTGGCCAGCGCCACAAAGGACACCCGACCGCCGAACAGCACATCGCGCACGCCGAGCTTGCCCTGCGGGGCCGTCACCGTCACGGGGGCGGTCTGGGTCACCGCGGGCGCACCGAGTGCCGCACCGGCAGCGGGGTCCCGCCACGGGTCCGGCGCCGCGGCGCCGTCCTCGCCCGCACGTTCTGCTTCCAGCGCGCCCGCATCGGCCGGATGCCGCTGCAGTGAGTCGACGCCGGGATAGGGCCGTCCGAACGCTTCGGCCAGCACCTTGTCGGGCGCCTGGTCCTTCGGCGTGTACTCGCCCTGGTCTCGATACTGGTCCGTGGCGAGGAAGGAGCCGTCGAAACCGGCGGGCCGGCCGAAAGCGCGCTGCGCCGCCGGATCGACCGGGGGGCGCGAGACCGGGCGCGGTGCCAGCCGGGGCCGGTCGCCGGAGGGGTCCTGATTGGTCACGCGGGCATCACTTTCCGCTCCAGCGCACCGAGGGCGCGCGTCACTGTTTGTCTGTGCATGAATCTACCGGCGCTTGCGGCGGGTCC
This sequence comes from Mycolicibacterium fluoranthenivorans, assembly GCF_011758805.1. Taxonomy (NCBI): domain Bacteria; kingdom Bacillati; phylum Actinomycetota; class Actinomycetes; order Mycobacteriales; family Mycobacteriaceae; genus Mycobacterium; species Mycolicibacterium fluoranthenivorans. Next base: position 162,857 of record NZ_JAANOW010000004.1, read on the forward strand.
GAGCCGACTCTTCCGCCAACTCCCGAGCCGTCTGCTCGGCGGACACTTCCCTCGGATTCTCCTCCGGGATCTGGGACAACAAGCCCAGGAGCGCACTCGGGATGGCAATCGGGCACGAGTCCCGCAGCGCACTTCGGGCCTGACGCTGGGCGTCGACTTCGCCGGCACACTGCGGGCACAGCGAGAGGTGATGGCCGGCACGCAGGTGAGCCGTCATCCGCAGCTCACCGTCGACGAACGCGGCGATGGCCTCGGTCGACAGGTGTTCGGTGGACCGGAAGCGGCGCGGACCGACGGGCTCACTGCTCTGCGACGCGAACTGGGTGGGCAACCAGGAGAAGGCGCGGCGGAACACATCCCCGGGGTCGACCATCACCCAGCTCCTCTCTGGCCACCGCGCTTCACACGCACACTGTTCTTTTGAATGTAGCGCGGGAAGCTGAGCCCCACACCTACGACGCTCAGGCGGAGGTCGGCAGCGTGTCGGAGTGCTTGGCCAGATGCTCGCGCAGCGCCTGCCGTCCGCGGTGGATGCGGCTGCGCACCGTGCCGAGCTTGACGCCCAGGGTGGCGCCGATCTCCTCGTAGGACAGACCTTCGATATCGCACAGGACGACCGCCGCGCGGAATTCCGGCGGCAGCGAGTCCAGGGCCGCCTGCAGATCCGGGCCCAGCCGCGAATCATGGAAGATCTGCTCGGGGTTGGGATCCTCGGCCGGCACGCGGTCGTAGTCCTCGGGCAGCGCCTCCATGCGGATGCGAGTGCGGCGGCGCACCATGTCCAGGAACAGGTTCGTGGTGATGCGGTGCAGCCAGCCCTCGAACGTGCCCGGCTGGTAGTTCTGCACCGAACGGAACACCCGGATGAAGGTCTCCTGGGTCAGATCCTCGGCGTCCTGCTGGTTACCCGACAGGCGGTAGGCCAGCCGGTAGACGCGGTCGGCGTGCTGACGAACGAGCTCGTCCCACGATGGCATGGCTGCTTTGTCACCGGTGGCGTCGAACACCGCCGTTCCGGTCAGCTCCTCGGACGGCTCCACCCAATCGGCATCCGCGTACTGCTCCAAATGGGGCATCGAGACCGGGGTGGCCAGGCGCGTGGTGGTGTTCGTCGGATCCTCCGTATCGGTGAGGCAACCAGCCGTTTCGGCCGATTGCTCGGTGCCTTTGGCAACGCGACTCTGGATATCGCTATTCCCCGAGTGCCAGCTCCCGCCGATGTTCATGCAAGTACCGTCGCTGACCGGTGTGAGGTAGGCATAGGAGAAAACTGATTAATTCCTGAGAAAGCGGGATACCCGATACCCCACCAGGCAAAACCTGCCGAAATTCGGGGTGATCCTGATTTCCGGGGCGGGCGTGTCGATGCGCGGGGCCGTGCGTCTTCGCTCTACGCTGCGGGCATGGCCACCACCGACGACGCCGCACAGCGTGCTCACGCGATCGTCTCGCACGCCGAGGGCTCGATCACGGAGGACAACGTCACCGCGGCGGCCCGGGAACGCGCCGTCGACAGCGGCGCCGGAGCCGTCACCCCGGCGGTCGGAGCCCTGCTCAGCGTGCTGGCCCGGCTGACCGGCGCGAAGGCGGTCGTCGAGGTCGGGACCGGGGCGGGCGTGAGCGGATTGTGGCTGCTGGCCGGTATGCGCGAGGACGGTGTGCTCACCACGATCGATATCGAGCCCGAGTACCAGCGCCTGGCCAAGCAGGCCTTCGTCGAGGCCGGGGTGGGGCCGTCGCGCACCCGGCTGATTGCCGGTCGCGCTCAGGAAGTGCTGACCCGGCTGGCCGACGAGTCCTACGACCTGGTGTTCATCGATGCCGCGCCGACGGATCAGCCGGTCTACGTGGCCGAGGCCGTGCGGCTGCTGCGCCCGGGCGGGGCGGTCGTCGTGCACCGCGCCGCACTCGGCGGCCGGGCCGGCGATGCCACCGCCAACGATGCCGAGGTGAGCGCCGTACGTGAGGCGGCCCGGCTGATCGCCGAGGACGAACGCTTCACCCCGGTGCTCGTGCCGTTGGGCGACGGGCTGCTCGCCGCCGCGCGCGACTGACCTTCTCCGCGCCCGCGAGATTGCGGTTGTTGCGTCCCCCTCTCGCACTTCTGCGCAGTAACGGCAATCTCGCGTGATCTTTACCAATTCCTGACGTACTCGCCTCTTGACCGAACACTAAACACGCGTTTAGCGTACTGAACATGCGTTCAGTCGACGATCTGACCGCGGCGGCCCGAATCCGCGACGCCGCGATCGACCAGTTCGGTCAGCACGGCTTCGGCACCAGCGTGCGGGCCATCGCCACCGCGGCGGGTGTCAGCCCCGGCCTGGTGATCCATCACTTCGGTTCCAAGGACAAGCTGCGCCAGGCGTGCGACGACTACGTCGCCGAGTCGATCCTGGAAGCCAAGACCGAATCCATCCAGAGCACCGACCCGGCGAGTTGGTTCGCCCAGATGGCCGAGATCGAGTCGTTCGCGCCCGCGATGGCCTACCTGGTGCGCGCCATGCAGAGCGGCGGCGAACTGTCGAACAAGTTGTGGCGCAGGATGCTCGACAACACCGAGCAGTACATGGAGGAGGGCGTTCGGGCCGGCACCGTCAAGCCGAGCCGTAACCCGAAGGCGCGCGCCCGATTCCTGGCCATGGCCGGCGGCGGCGCATTCCTGATGTATCTCCAACTGCACGAGAACCCGACCGACCTGCGGACGGTTCTGCACGACTACGCCCAGGAGATGGTGCTGCCGGCCCTCGAGGTCTACACCCAGGGCCTGCTCACCGACTCCACCATGTACGACGCGTTCGTCGCACAGGACGAACAGGGACTGCCCATCGCCACATCTCCGGAAGGAAACGAATGATGACGCAGAACGCCATCGAAATACAGGGTCTGGTCAAGAGTTTCGGCGCCGCCCGCGCCCTGGACGGACTCGATCTCACCGTCGCCACCGGTGAGGTGCACGGCTTCCTCGGCCCGAACGGGGCCGGTAAGTCCACCACCATCCGCGCCCTGCTCGGTCTGGTTCGCGCAGATGGCGGCACCGTGCGGCTACTCGGTGGCGACCCGTGGGCCGACGCCGTCGAACTACACCGCGATATCGCTTACGTGCCCGGTGATGTGACGCTCTGGCCGTCACTCACCGGCGGTGAGACCATCGATCTGCTGGCCCGGATGCGCGGCGATATCGACACCGGCCGACGCGCCGAACTGATCGAACGGTTCGCTCTGGACCCGACGAAGAAGGCCCGCACCTACTCAAAGGGCAACCGGCAGAAGGTCTCGCTGATTTCCGCGTTCGCCTCCCATGCCCGGCTGTTACTGCTCGACGAACCCAGCAGCGGTCTGGACCCCTTGATGGAGAACATCTTTCAGCAGTGTGTGCGCGAGGCCAACGACCGTGGGACGACCGTGCTGCTGTCCAGCCACATCCTGGCCGAAACCGAGGCCCTGTGCGACCGGCTCACCATCATCCGGGCCGGACGCACCGTCGAGACCGGCACGCTGGACTCGATGCGGCACCTGTCCCGCACCTCGATCATCGCCGAGATGATCGGCAATCCCGGCGATCTCAGCCGCATCCCGGGTGTCGAGGACATCAGCCTCGACGGCACCACGCTGCGCGCGCACGTCGACAGCGAGAGCATCGGGCAGGTGATCAAGGCGCTCGGCGACGCCGGAGTGCGCAGTCTGGTGAGTCAGCCGCCCACCCTGGAAGACCTCTTCCTGCAGCACTATGACGTGGTGCACTCATGAGCCAGCGAGAAGCCGAAGGCGGATCGCGCATGACCACGGCCACGCGGCACCGCGCGCCCGTCCGGTCCTCGAACTTCACCGGAACCTCAGGTCTGCTGCGCCTTTACCTGCGCCGGGACCGGCTGGTACTCCCGCTGTGGATGCTGTTGCTGTCCCTACCGGTCGCCACCGTCTATGTCGGCAGCACCGAGACTGTGTACCCCACCGCCGCCGATCGTGCCGCGTTCGCCGCCACCATCATGGCCAGCCCCGCCCAGCGCGCGCTCTACGGCAACATCTACAACGAGTCGGTCGGTGCGGTGGGTGTCTGGAAAGCCGGGATGTTCCACCTGCTGATCGCCGTGGCGGTGATCCTCACCGTCATCCGGCACACCCGCGGTGACGAGGAATCCGGCCGCACCGAACTGCTGGACTCCACCGTCGTCGGGCGCTACGCCGGGCTGACGGCGGCACTGCTGCTCACCGGTTCAGCCACCGTGCTCACCGGCGTCCTGGCCACGGCCGGCCTGCTCACCCTCGATATCCCGCCGGCCGGCTCGATCGCCTTCGGTATCACGCTCGCCGCTTCCGGCTTGGTGTTCACCGCCGTCGCGGCCGTCACCGCCCAGTTGTCATCGAGCGCCCGGTTCGCCCGTGGCGCAGCGTTTTCCGTCCTCGGCGCGGCCTTCACCCTGCGCGCGGTCGGAGAGGCGTCGGGCCCCGAGGGCGGTCTGCTCAGTTGGCTGTCACCGCTGGGTTGGTCGCTGCAGGTGCGGCCGTTCGCCGGTGACCGGTGGTGGGTGCTGCTCCTGCATCTGACGCTCACGGCCGTGCTCGTCGCCGTGGCCTATCGGCTGCTGGCGCGCCGCGACGTGGGCGCCGGGCTGTTCGCCGAGCGCCCGGGCCCGGCCACGGCCGGGGCCACCCTGACCGGGCCGATCGGATTGGCGCTTCGCCTGGACCGCGGCGCCCTGGTGCTGTGGACCGTCGGCCTGTGCCTGTACGGCTTGATCATCGGCAGCGTGGTACACGGGATCGCCGACGAGGTCGGCAACAGTGCGGTGGCGCGCGATGTCGTTGTACGACTCGGCGGAAGCTCCGCCATGGAGGAGGCGTTCGTCGCGGTGGCGTTCAGCATGCTCGCCATGATCGCGTCCGCGTTCGCGATATCGCTGACGCTGCGCCTGCATCAGGAGGAGTCCGACCAACACGCCGAGGCGGTCCTGTCCGGCTCGGTGAGCCGAACCCGTTGGCTGGCGAGTCATCTGCTGCCGGCCCTTCTCGGATCCGCCGGCGCCCTGCTGCTCGCGGGCGTGGTGGCAGGGGTGACGTATGGGGCGACGGCCGGTGATATCGGCGGCAAGCTCGGCACCGTGCTCACCGCCGCGGCAGTGCAGCTGCCCGCGGTGTGGCTGCTCGTGGCCGTCACCGTCGCATGGTTCGGACTCGCCCCACGATTCGCCCCGTTGGCCTGGGGTGTGCTGATCGGTTTCATCGCGCTGTTCCTGCTCGGTTCGCTGTCGGGATTCCCGCAGCTGCTGCTCGATCTGGAACCGTTCGCCCACATCCCGCGGCCCGGCGACGTCACCGCCACCCCGCTGCTGTGGCTCCTGGTGATCGACACGGCACTGATCGCCGTCGGGGGCGCCGCGTTCCGCCGTCGTGATCTGCGTTGAGGAGGGCGTCATGAAGGTGTTGTGGCAGGCCCTGGTTTCCGGATTCTTCGGCCTGGTGTTCTTCGGTGTGCTGTTGTTCCTGCCGGCGGGCACGTTGAACTATTGGCAGGCGTGGGTTTTCATCGCGGTATTCATGGCCACCACGTTGGTGCCGAATGTCTATCTCGCCGTGAGGAACCCGGCCACCCTGGCCCGGCGGATGCACGGTGGCCCGACTGCCGAGACGCGGCCGGTGCAGAAGGTCATCATCACGGCGACGTTCGCGTCCGTCGTGGTGATGACGGTGGTGAGCGCGCTGGATCACCGGTTCGGCTGGTCGCATGTGCCGACGGCGGTGGTCATCCTGGGCAACGTCCTGGTGGTGGTGGGACTGGTGCTGGCCCAGGCGGTCGTGCTGCAGAACAACTTCGCCGGGGCGAGTATCCGGGTCGAGCAGGAGCAGCCACTGGTCTCGACGGGCCTGTACGGGGCGGTGCGCCATCCCATGTACTCGGGAGCACTGATCATGATGTTCGGCACCCCGCTGGCCCTGGACTCCTACTGGGGTGTGCTCGTCACGGCCCTGGCGGTGCCGATCCTGGTGGTGCGGATTCTCGATGAGGAGTCCCTGCTGCGCACCGAACTGGCCGGCTACCCCGCATACATGGACGCCGTTCGCTATCGCCTGGTGCCCTATGTCTGGTGAGGAATGTCTGGCGAGCGCCCCGCCGACCTAGGATCAGGTCATGCCCAGCCCGCACGCAATGCCATGTCCAGGTGCCGGCAAGAGCTGGACGGTCGACCTGGCCGGAAACCCGGTCTGCCCGCGCTGCCGGTGCGCACTGAGCACCGTCGCGGGCAAGGGCCGCACCCCGCGCAATACCCCCAAGGTCCCGCCGCACGACCGGCCCCGCAGCAACGACCACAAACGGCGGCGCACCTGAGCATCTGCCGAGTCCACCTCGCACTGAATCGGCCTCGCCGGGCGCCATACTGACGGTGTGGAGCTGCTCACCGGATTCGGGCTGGCGACGGCCGCGGGGCTGAACGCCTACATCCCACTGCTGGCGCTCGGTCTCTTGTCGCGGTTCACGGACCTGGTGGGCCTGCCGGCCGGCTGGTCCTGGCTGGAGAACGGCTGGGTGCTGGCGATCGTCACGGTGCTGCTGGTGATCGAGGTCGTCGCCGACAAGGTGCCGGCGCTGGACTCGGTCAACGACACCATCCAGACGTTCGTGCGGCCCACGTCCGGCGGCATCGTCTTCGGCTCCGGCACTGCGGCGCAGACCGCTGCAGTGACCGACCCCGGCGCGCTCGCCGGTTCGGGTCAATGGGTGGCAGTGGTCATCGGTGTGGTCACCGCGCTGATCGTGTCGCTGACGAAATCCGCCGTGCGGCCGGTCGCCAACATCGGCTCGGCCGGGATGGCCGCCCCCGTGCTCAGTACCGCCGAGGATGTCGTCAGCGTCGGGCTGGTGTTCAGCGCCATCCTGGTGCCGGCGTTGGTTCTGGTGGCATTGGTCGCGGTGGCCGTGGCGATCATCCAGGTGTGGCGGTGGCGGCGCCGGCGCAAGAACGCCGCCGACATCCGCTGATTCGCGCTCCCGTGGTCAGCGGGATTCGGCGATGCGATAACCGTTGCTCCCGCACGCCTTTGCCTCGTACATGGCTCGGTCCGCGGCACGCAGGATGTCCTCACCCCCGGCGATCGAACCCACGGCAGCGGCGATCCCGATGCTCAGGCCCACACTGCCGGACCAGTCCGCGATCGTCATCGGGGCGGAAGCCACGTCGATGACCTCTTGCGCCAGCACGACAGCCGAATCGAGCAACGGCGGATCTGCGACGTGGATGATGACGAACTCGTCGCCACCCCGTCGCGCCACGGTGTCCGCGGGACCCACGCACGCCACCAGCCGGCCGCCGATCGCCGCCAGCACCCGGTCACCCACCTCGTGACCGAATGCGTCATTGATCTGTTTGAATCCGTCGAGATCGACGCAGAGCACGGCGAAGCCGTTACCGTCCCCCGCACGTTCGATGTGTGCGGTCAACCGCTCGTACAGCAGTGCACGATTCGGCAGTCCGGTCAGGCCGTCGTGGTAGGCGTGGTGAACCAGCTCGGTTTCGAGCTCCTTGCGACGTGAGGTGTCCCGTACCGACACCACATAGCCGTCGCGCAGACCGGTGGCCGGATCGTGGGTGACCCTGACGAACGCTTCCAGCCACACCCAGGAGCCATTCGTGTGACGCATCCGATGTTCGGTGACGAAGCTGTCGATGCGGCCGTCGCGCATGGCCAGCATCTGCCGTCCGAACCCCTCGACGTCGTCGGGATGGGTGATCTCGCTGGCGCGCTTGCCCACCAGCTCGTGCGCGTCGTAGCCGAGCAGCGTTCGGATCGAAGGTGACACGTACCTGCGGATCCCGTCGAGGCTGCCCCGGATGAGCGTGTCGGCCGAGTGATCCGCCACCAGTCGATACAACGCGGTGTCGCTCTCCTGCTGCAGGTGCAGCGATGCCAACAGACCGAAGTCTTCGAGTTGCGCACGGAGCCCGGCGGTGAGGGCACGCGGGTGGGGATCGGTGACCCACAGTGCCCCGACCAGCTCAGCACCGCGGTGTACCGGGACCGCCGCGACGAACCGGGCGTCCGGGAAGACACTCATCGCCGGATGGTCGAGGACGCGCGCGTCCTCGATGAGCAGCGGGGTACCCGAGGGCGGCCAGAGAGCGCGGGGAATCGCGGTGTCATCGCCACAGATCAACGCATCCCGGCACTCCAGGGCAGCCCGCACGCTACGGCATATCGCGTCGAAGAACGGCGACTCCAAAGCCGTCAGATCCAGACACCCTTGCCCACGGCGACGACTCCCCCGGAGCTGATCGAGAAACGCTCGCGGTCCTTGTCCAGGTCCACCCCGACCATCTCGCCCGGCCCGACGACGACGTTCTTGTCCAGGATCGCGCGACGGACCACGGCGCCGCGTCCGATCCGCACCCCGGGCATCAGCACGCTGCCCTCGACGATGGCGCCGTCGTCGATGGCGACGTTGGACGACAGCACCGAATTACGCACCGAGGCCGCCGAAATGATGCTGCCCGCGCCGACGACGGATTCCTGGGCCGACCCGCCGTTGACGAACTTCGCCGGGGCCAGGTTCTCCGAGCCCCCGCGGATCGGCCAGCGCTTGTTGTACAGATTGAAGATGGGGTGCACCGACACCAGGTCCATATGGGCGTCGTAGAACGCATCCAGGGTGCCGACGTCACGCCAATAGCCGTGGTCCCGCTCGGTGGCTCCGGGCACCTCGTTGTCATTGAAGTCGTAGACCGCGGCCATCCCGTCGGACACCAGGCGCGGGATGATGTCGCCGCCCATGTCGTGATCGGAGTGGTCGTCCTCGGCATCGGCGCGGATGGCGTCGATCAGCACCTTGGTGGTGAAGATGTAGTTGCCCATCGACACGAAGGTCTGCTCCGGGTCGTCCGGCGTACCCGGCGGGTCGGCCGGTTTCTCCACGAACTCGCGTATGCGCCCCGACTCGTCGGCATCGATGCAACCGAAGGCCGACGCCTCCGCACGCGGGACCCGGATGCCGGCGACGGTGGCACCCGCCCCGCTTTCGATGTGGAAGCGCAGCATCTGCTCGGGATCCATCCGGTAGATGTGGTCGGCGCCGAACACGACCACATAGTCCGGATCCTCGTCGTAGATGAGGTTCAGCGATTGCAGGATGGCGTCGCCGGAGCCCGTGTACCACCGGGGGCCGAGCCGTTGCTGGGCGGGCACGGGGGTGATGTACTCACCGGCCAACCCGGACAACCGCCAATTCTGCGATATATGACGATCAAGTGAATGCGACTTGTATTGCGTGAGAACACAAATCCGCAGGAACCTGGCGTTGACCAGGTTGGAGAGTACGAAATCGATGAGCCGGTACGAGCCACCGAAGGGCACCGCCGGTTTGGCCCGGTCGGCTGTCAACGGGTATAGCCGTTTCCCCTCTCCGCCCGCCAGGACGATGCCCAGCACGTGTGGCGCTTCCCTCATGCTTGTCAACCTATCGGCGATATTGCACCAGGGCCAGCCAATCGCCCCCTTTTGATGCATGTCGGTCAAGACAATTCGTTATTCCCCATAAACGTTGACCGCAATCATGCGCGCCGAACCGTGGCCCACTACCGTGCACACCATGCGCGTGGCGATGATGACACGGGAGTATCCACCTGAGGTGTACGGCGGCGCCGGCGTACACGTCACCGAACTCGTCACCCAACTCAGGCACCTGTGCGAGGTCGATGTGCACTGCATGGGTGCACCACGCGACACCGCCATCGTGGCGCAGCCCGACCCGGCGCTCACGTCGGCCAATGCCGCGCTGTCGACGCTGTCGGCGGATCTGGTGATGGCGAACAACGCCGGCCTACCCGGACAGGCTGCGACGGTCGTGCATTCGCACACCTGGTACACCGGGATGGCCGGGCATCTGGCCGCGCTGCTGCACGGCGTCCCGCACGTGCTGACGGCGCACTCGCTGGAACCGTTGCGACCGTGGAAGGCCGAACAGCTCGGGGGCGGCTACCGGGTGTCGTCCTGGGTGGAGAAGACCGCGATCGAGGCCGCCGACGCGGTGATCGCCGTCAGCTCCGGGATGCGTAACGATGTGCTGGCCACCTACCCGGCGCTGGATCCCAGCCGGGTGCATGTGGTGCGCAACGGGATCGACACGACGGTCTGGTACCCGGTCGCGAGCGTAGGGAGCGGTTCCGCCGGAGCGCCCGACCCGGAGGGGTCGGTGCTGGCCGAACTCGGCGTCGACCTGTCCAAGCCGATCGTCGCGTTCGTCGGCCGCATCACCCGGCAGAAGGGCGTCGCCCATCTGGTCGCCGCGGCCCACGACTTCGCCCCGGACGTGCAACTGGTGTTATGTGCCGGTGCGCCGGACACGCCGGAGATCGCCGCCGAGATCAGTACCGCTGTCCAGGAACTCGCCGCCGGCCGCACCGGGGTGTTCTGGGTACGCGAGATGCTGCCGATCGGCAAGATCCGCGAAATACTGTCCGCGGCATCGGTTTTTGTCTGCCCGTCGGTGTACGAGCCACTGGGCATCGTGAACCTCGAAGCGATGGCGTGTGCGACGGCCGTGGTGGCCTCCGATGTGGGCGGCATCCCCGAGGTGGTCGCCGACCACCGCACCGGCCTGCTGGTGCACTACGACCCGCAGGACACCGCATTCTTCGAACGGCGACTCGCCGACGCGGTCAACACCCTGGTGGCCGACCCCAAGCGGGCACGCGAGTATGGCGCCGCGGGACGGCAGCGGTGTATCGAGGAGTTCTCCTGGGCTCACATCGCCGAGCAGACCCTGGAGATCTACCGCAAGGTGCAGCGCTGAACCCTCGGGGTCAGCGCCGCGGCCTGGCGGGGGTCTAGCTCGTCACGCCTTTGAGTTCGTCGCCCAGGGCGGCGGCCTCATCCGGGGTGAGTTCGACGACAAGTCGTCCACCGCCCTCCAGTGGTACTCGCATCACGATGCCGCGCCCCTCTTTGGTCGCTTCCAGTGGACCGTCACCGGTCCGGGGCTTCATCGCCGCCATCGTGTGCTCCCTCCGCGTGAGCCGGCCCGCGTGGGCGGACCCGTTCGTGGCCGGCAGCAGCCGGCCCAAGTTTTGGTACTGAACTCACCCTATTGTTCCCTATCCAACCGCGTCGGTGTGAAAAGACCCGGCGATGGCACCAGACCGAGACCAGTTCAGGTGGCTGTGGACACCCAGCAGGAGGCGATATGGTCGTCCACCATGCCGGTCGCCTGCATCAGTGCGTAGGCCGTCGTCGGCCCGACGAACCGGAACCCGCGGCGCTTGAGTTCCTTGGCCATTGCCTTGGACTCGGGGGTGACGGCGGGCACCGAGGACATATCCGCGGGCCTCGTGCGCGACTCCGGCGCAAACGACCACAGCAGATCGGCCAACTCGATATCGAGGTCGGCGACCGCCCGGGCGTTGGCGATGGTCGCCTCGATTTTGGCTCGGTTACGCACGATGCCCTCGTCGGTCAGCAGACGCTCGACATCGCGTTCGGTGAAGCGCGCCACCTTCGCCACGTCGAACTTCTTGAACGCTCGGCGGAAGTTGTCCCGCTTGCGCAAGATGACCAGCCAGGACAGCCCACTTTGGAAGGCCTCCAAGCTGACCCTCTCGAACAGCGCGGCCGAATCACGTACCGGCTGCCCCCATTCGGTGTCGTGATACTCGCGATAGAGCACCGAGTCGGGCTTGGAATCCGTTGGCGCCCAGCCACACCGGATGCGCCCGTCCTCGTGGGGCAGATCGCTCATGATTCCTCGGCGCGGGCGTGCGCCGCCTCATGCTCGGCAGGTTCGCGCTCCTCGGCGATCCCATGCGCGGCCCGGACCGCGGCCAATTCGCCGCGCACCAGATCGAGTTCGGCACCCAACCGCTCGAGCACCCAGTCGACCTCACTGGTCTTGTAGCCACGGAAGGTCTGTGTCAGCTTGACCGCGTCGACGTCGGCGCCGGTCACCCCCGACGCCGGCAGCACGGTCGCGGTGGTGCCCCGCGGAAGCGGCGGCAGCGATTCACCGCGACCGAACAGCACACTGCCCAGGGCAAACAACACCACGCCGACGAGGACGAGCACGACCAGGTACAGCAGGATCAGGGTCACGCCTCGATTTTGCCCTAACGGGTGGGCGGGAGCGGAGCGACCGGGCGGGAACGGGCCGGCACTGACAACCTTGTCAGGGTCGCAGCGTGTTCATCGGCGGCCTGTCCTCCAGGGACACCGAGGACGTGCGCGCCGTGTAGTCGTCGCCGTCGGCGAAGAACTGGGTCAGCCCCACACCTGAGTCGGGGATGCCGCAGCGCGACAACAGGGTGGCGATCACCTGCCGGCTCATCGCGGCGAGCTCGGTGAGCGGGCGGTTGCGGTGTGTGCGCACCCCCAGATTGACCTGGGCGATGGCGTCCAGGCCCAGTTTGTCGTAAGTGTCGACCAGCAGGCCGATCTCCACCCCGTAGCCCGGCGCGAACGGCACCGAGGTCAGCAGTTCGCGGGTGCCGGCGTATTCGCCGCCCAGTGGCTGCAGCAGGCACGTCAGCTCCGGGCGCAACGCGGCCAGCAGCGGCCGGGCGACCAGCTCGGTGACACGGCCACCGCCGTTGGCGTCCTCGGCGCCGCTGACCTTGAGGGGGCGCCGGTAGAAGCCCTTGACCAGGTGCACCCCGTCGGCGGTGAGCAGTGGCCCCAGCAGCTTGGGCACGAACATCGGGTCGGGATCGATCAGGTCGGAGTCGACGAACGCGATGATGTCGCCGGTGGCAGCGGCCAGCGAGCGCCACAACACCTCACCCTTGCCCGGCTGCGGTTCGACCTCCGGCAGCGCGGTTTCCCGGCTGATCACCCGCGCTCCTGCCGCAACGGCCCGGATCTCGGTGTCGTCGGTGGACCCGGAGTCCAGCACGATCAGCTCGTCGATCAACCCGCCCAACAGCGGCGCGATGGTTTCGACCACCGAGCCGACGGTGTCCTCCTCGTTCAGAGCCGGTAGCACCACCGAGACCGTGCGGCCGGCTTTGGCGGCCTCCAGTTCGGCAATCGTCCACATGGGTCGACTCCAGCTGTGATCGGTGAGCCATTGGTGGCCGGTGATTCCGGTGGCCAGGTCGGGCGTCAAGGTCATGCCAGTCCCCTCACGGTCCGCGTCGGTGGACGCTCCCCTTTGATCGACGCGACCATTTCCAGTACGCGCCGAGTGGGTCCCACCTCATGCACCCGGAACATCGCGGCACCGTCGGCGGCCGCCAGGGCGGTCGCTGCCAGTGTGCCCTCCAGGCGCTCTGTGAGGCCCACACCCAGAGTCTCCCCGACAAAATCCTTGTTACTCAGGGCCATCAGGACCGGCCATCCCGTATTTACAAGATCTTTTACCTGACGCAACAAACTAAGGCCGTGGTAAGTGTTTTTGCCGAAATCGTGCGTCGGATCGATCAGAATCGCGTCTTTTGCGACGCCGACCGCCACCGCGTGTTCGGCCGCCGCCGTCACCTCGGCGATCACCGCGTCCACCACGCCGCGCTCACTGATGCCGTAGTTCACCCGGAACGGCCTGGTTCGCGGCGTTGCGCCGCCGGTGTGTGAGCAGACCAGCCCCGCCCCGAACTCCGCGGCAACCTCCGGCAGGCCGGGGTCCGCCCCGGCCCAGGTGTCGTTGATGAGGTCGGCTCCGGCCGCGCAGGCCTGCTTGGCCACACTGGCCCGCCAGGTGTCGACGCTGATCAGTTGATTCGGGTACGCGCCACGCAGCCATTCGATGAACGGCACGACGCGGGCGATCTCCTCGTCGGCGTCGACGGTGCTGCCGGGGCCCGCTTTCACCCCACCCACGTCGATGACGTCGGCGCCGTCGGCGATGACGCGATGCACCGCGTCTTTCGCCGCCTGGTCGTCGAAGGTGGCCCCGCGGTCGTAGAAGGAGTCTGGGGTGCGGTTGACGATGGCCATGATCATGGCCCGGTCGCCGGCGACCGGTCTGCCGAGAAACGTCGACTGCACGTCACCAGGCTAGCGTTCGGCGATTTCGGCGCGCTCGCGTCCGCTGGCCGAACGTCAGCGCGGAAATCGCCACTACTTGGGGCGTTTGCCGTCCCTGACCTCGTCGGTGTAGCCGTCGTAGAACGGCACATAGCCTTCGTCGCGGCCGGCCAGGACGTAGATCGGGTCGGCGATATCGGGGCCGTAGCCCTGTTTGCGCAGCTCGACCTTCTGGCTCTTGAACGTCGAGGTGTGCGCGAGTTCCTTGACCAGCCGCGCGAACAACGGCACCGCGTAGACCGGCAGGTCCGCGAACGCGGCCTTGGCCAGGGCGGCGCCGTCGAACTCGACACCCTCCTTGAGCTGCACGGCGACCATGCCGGCGCGCCCACCGCAGCCGGGCACCTCCACGCCGAACACCGTCGCCTCCTCGATCTGCGCGTCGGCGGAGATCGCGGCTTCCACCTGGGTGGTGGCGACGTTCTCGCCCTTCCAGCGGAACGTGTCACCGAGCCGGTCGGCGAACGCGGCGTGGCCGAAGCCCTGCGACCGCATCAGGTCACCGGTGTTGAACCAGACGTCGCCGTCCTTGAAGGCATCGCGGACCAGCTTCTTCTCGCTGGCCGACTTGTCGGTGTAGCCGTCGAACGGCTGGAGGCTGGACACCTTGCTCAGCAGCAGACCCGGCTGGCCACGCTTGACCTTGCGAAGTCGGCCATCGGAGCCGCGGGCGGGCTCGCCGGTGTCCAGGTCGTATTCGACGAACGCGACCGGGCTGGGGCAGATGCCGGTGGTCTTGTCGACGTTGAAGACGTTGACGAACGCGGTGTTGCCTTCACTCGCGGCGTAGAACTCGCACACCCGCGGGATGGCGAACCGTTCGGTGAAGTGATCCCAGATGGCCGGGCGTAGTCCGTTGCCGACGATGACGCGGATCTTGTGTGCCCGGTCGGTCGGCTTGGGCGGCTGGTTGAGCAGGTAGCCGCAGATCTCGCCGATGTAGACGAACGCGGTGGCGTCGTAGCGGATGACGTCATCCCAGAACCGCGACGCCGAGAAGGACTTGCCCAGAGCGAGGGCCGCGCCGGCGTTGATCGCCGATCCGGTGGCCACCGTCAGCGCGTTGTTGTGATAGAGCGGCAGGCAGCAGTACAGGGTGTCACTGCTGTTCAGGCGCAGTCCGAGACCACCGAACCCGGCGAGGGCTCGCAGCCAGCGGTAGTGGGTCATCACGCTGGCCTTGGGCAGACCCGTGGTGCCCGAGGTGAAGATGTAGAAGGCCTTGTCCTTGGCCAGCACCGCGGAGGTGATGGCCGGGTTGGTGGTGGGTGCGGTGAGCGCCAGCTGCCGCAGGTCGTCGACGGTCAGCAGGCCCTCGGGCTCGGCACCGCTCTCCCCGATCGGGTCGATGAGATCGTTCTCGGCGACGACGGCCTTCGCGTTGAGCAGGCCGAAGCTGTGTGCGAGCACGTTGCCGCGCTGGTGGTAGTTGAGCATGCCGGCGACCGCACCGCATTTGACGGTGGCCAGCATCAGCAGCACCGCGTCCGGTGAGTTGCGCAGCATGATTCCGACGACGTCGCCGTGCCCCACGCCTTTGGCGGCCAGCACGGCGGCGTACCGGTTGACGGTCTCGTTGGCCTGCCGGTAGGTGATCTGCTGGTCCTCGAATTTGAGGAAGACCTTGTCTGCGTGTTGGGCGGCGCGGTCTTGGAAGACCTTGCCGATGGATGTCTTGGCCGTCGGCCGCGCACCGAACCCGGTCACCAGCCCGCGCACGATGGCGGGGGCGTCGGCCAAAAATCCTGGTAGCTGCGTGGCGATGTCAAGCAGTCCGACGTTGGTGCGGGATGTGTCGTCACTCATGAGCGTCAACCCTAGTGAGGGATCTCACCGGGAGCACATGCGGCCATCGCCGCATCGACGTTGTTAACCACCACCAAGCGGTCCAGGGCGGTGGCGCCCACGTATCCGGTGTCGACCAGGCTGCGCAGCCAGGTCAGCAGGCCGTCGTAGTGGCCGAGCGGATCCAGCATGACGATCGGCTTGTGGTGCATGCCGAGGTAGCCAGCGGTCCACGCCTCGAAAAATTCTTCGAGTGTGCCGATACCGCCGGGCAGGGCGATGAACGCGTCCGCCCGGTCCTCCATGACCTGTTTGCGCTCCCGCATGGTGTCGGTGACGATCAGCTCGTCCGCCTCGACATCGGCGAGTTCGCGGTGCACCAGCGCCTTGGGGATGACGCCGATGGTGCGGCCGTTGTGCTGGCGCGCGGCGTCGGCGACCGCCCCCATGGCCGAGACGTTGCCCCCGCCGGAGACCAGCGTCCAGCCGCGGTCGGCGATCGCATGCCCCACGTCGGAGGCGAGTTTGAGCAGTTCCGGGTGCTTAGGGCCGGAGGCGCAGTACACGCACACCGCCCAGGAAGGGGATTCGGCCACGAGGCAAAACGTTACCGACGGTCCGGCGCCCGCCCTACACTGCGGCTGTGCCCGATGGTCCCGCCGACTCTTTGACGGAGCGATTGGCGCGGGCTCAGGTGCTCGCCTGGGAGGGCCGCGGGCGGGACGCCGACGAGGTGCTCGCGGCGGTGGACCCCACCACGTTGAGCGAGACCGACCTGCTCGCATGGGCGTTGCCGCGGGCAGCCAACCAGTTCTGGATGCTCAATGAGCCCGAGCGGGCGACAGCGTTCCTGCGGGCTCTGCGCGGACGGGTGTCCTCCGATGCGACGGTGGACGCACTGCTGGGCACATTCGCGATGAACGCCGGGGATCTGCATCGAGCGCGGGAACTGTCGGCGTCAGTGCTGACCTCCGCCACCGCCACCGATCAGGCGGTCGGCTGGGCCGCGTCGGCCGCGGCGCTGGCGCATGCGCGGATGGGTGAGTTCGGGCCGGTGGACGAGTTGGCGAATCGTGCTGTCGCGGCCGGGCATCCCGGACTGCTGCGCTACACCTCCGGCTACGGGCAGGTCCTAGCAGCCGTGTTCCGCGGTGACCTGGACGGGGCCGAGTCACTGGCTCACGAGTTGTGCGCCGAGACTGGACCCGGGCACGCGATCGGGCAGCTGCTGATCGCGGAAGTGTCCACCTTCCGCGGCGATCTGGATGACGCCGTCGGCTTGTTACGTTCCGCTGCAGACAGTTTGGCGCCGACCGGCTATTCGTGGACCCCGCTGGCGTGGATGTTGCTGGCGCAGACTCTCGGCCAGCAAGGTTCGACGGTGGCCGCGGCAAAAGCCTTGGGGCGGGCTGAATCCCGGCACGGATTGAAGTCGATGCTGTTTGCGCCGGAGCTCGCCCTGGCCCGAGCCTGGACCTGCTGGGCGCGCAAGGATTCCCTCGGCGCCGTCGGAGCGGCAAGGGAGGCCTTCCGCGCGGCCGAACGCAGCGGGCAGTCCGCCGTGGCGTTGCGCGCGGTGCACGATGCGGTGCGGTGCGGAGACGCCCGGGCGGTGTCGTCCCTTGACGGCCTGCCGGTCGAATGCGTCTTCGCGCGGGTGACAGCGTCGCACGCGCGGGCGTTGGCCGCGCACGACGCGATCGGGTTGGCCGGGGTGGCCGAGGAGTGGGAGCAACTCGGGTTCGGTGCGGCCGCGGCCGACGCGGCACGTCAGGTCGAGGAATTGGTGCCCGACCACGATGAGGCACCCCAATAGGATTGGCAGATGACCACGGACCCGTTTGATGTCCAGACGGACGGGGTGTTGCATTTCTCGCAGGCTCACTCCGATGTCGCCGCGGGTTTGTCCGGGCTGGGCGATGCGGACGGAAACGGTGTCGAGACCAGCCATGGGCCCATCGCATCGGCCGTCAGCACCGCGTTGGCCGGCGTACTGAACGGTCGGCAGGACAGCTTCGGGGTGACATCGGCGACCGCCAGCACCATTTCGGATCTGCTGCAGAAGGCGGCACAGGCGTACGCCCGCGGCGACGAAGACGGTGCCGAACGGTTCAAAGCCGCGGCGGACGTGTTGGAGGGCAAGGACTCCCCCGGCCGAGGCGGTAGTTCCGCGGCCGCCGGACCTGCGGGCGCCGGCTCTGCGGGCGCCGGCGCAGACATGATGGGCCAGATGGGGCAAGTGCTGGGCCAGGTCGGTCAGCAGGTGGGGCAGATGGCGCAGTCGATAGCCCAACCGCTGCAAGGTCTCGCCCAAGGGTTGCAGCAGATTCCGCAACAGATCATGCAGGGTGTGCAGCAGGCATCGCAGGCAGCCTCGGATGTTGGTGGCCGTTCCGAGGACAAGGATGAGAAGGACGCCCGTCGTCTGGCGGACAAGCCCAAAGACGATCGCGAAAAAGATCGTGACGAATCCGAGCAGCATGGCGAGGCCGGGGCGTCGACCCCGTCCGAGCGTGCGCCGATGGAGGCTCCCGCTCCGAAGCAGCGTCCTGCGGCCACTCATCCGCAGGCAGATTGAGCATTGCCACGGCAATAGATGCTCTCCGGTGTTCAGCAGGAGCTTCGACAGAGGCACAGACGTCTCAGCAAACGCATCACGTTCTTTGCCGACGACCCTCGTCGCTTCGTATGACTAACCAATGCGGCGCGTCACGTTGTGGCAGCAACTTGGTGACGGCCAGGACCGCTCCCAAATATCCGCACTTCCACCATTTCAGCGTTGGGTAGGGTTTTAGCTGAGGTATGCGGAGGGGATTGTCGATGCTGGTTGAGCCCATGGGGCCACACCGAGCCGCGGGGGTTTCGGGGGGCTGCGCCACGGCCGAGGAATCGGGCGGTCATGGCGCCTGAAAACCTGAAGGTCGATACGACTGCGTTGTCCCGCGCGGGGGATAACTTCCTGAATGCGTCCAATGCCATCCCGCAGGCGCCGGCGGGCTACACACCCAGCGGGTCCGATCCCTTGTCGATGGCCATTGCGGCCGTGGCCCCGCAGTTTCTGGCCCCGATCGTCTCCGGGTTGCCGCTGTTGAAGGCCGAGACCAATCAGTTCGCACAGAACATCAAGACTGTCGCCGAGCGCTACGCGGCGACCGATGCGCAGTTGCACAGCAAGCTCTCGTCTCAGGTTGGTGGTTCCGGCAGCGGTGGTGGCACTGGTGGAGGTGGTGGTGCCGCCAGCGCCGCGTCCGGAGTGGCTGCCGGTGCGGGCGGGTCGGCATCCGGTGCGGCGTCCCAGGGCGCCGGTCAGCTCGGCCAGATGATGCAGATCCCGATGCAGATCGCGAGCCAGGCGGCGCAGGTTCCCCAGCAGGTGATGGGAATGGCGGGGTCGTTGCCGCAGACCGCGATGCAAGGCGTGCAGCAGGTCGCCGAACAGGTCAGCCAGGTCGCAGGCAAGGCCGGTTCCGAGAAGCCGGACGACAAGCCGGAGGAAGAAAAGGACCGCGAGGGTAGGCACCGGCGCGAAGACTCCGAGGAGGAATCCGGCGGGCCCGCGGCCGGTGCCGCGCCGGGGGCCACCCCGTCCGAACGGGCACCCGACGCCGTCCGCGGGGATGCCCACCGTCATGCGTCATCGCGCCAATCGCCGGAGAGTGTTCTGTGACTCAGCCTCCCCCACCACCCAGCGGTCCCTGGGGTCCTCCCGGTGGCTACCCCGGCAATGCGCCAGGCCCGCAATGGAATCCCCAACAAGGATGGCCGCAGACACCACCGCCCGCACCGAAGCGCGGCTTGGCGAAATGGATCATCGGCGCGGTGGCCCTAGTCGCGGTCATCGCGGTGACCGCCGTCGTCGCCGTGTCCTGCACCAAGAGCAGCGGCGGGTCAGACAAGCCAACCGCCGCGCCTACTAGCGGTGCACCGACGTCCGATTTCGCGAGTGCGAATGACACCGGGCCGGTGTCGGTGATCACCGAGGATCCGTCGTGTGCGCCGTGGATACCGATCAACAACACACTGGCTGACGCAGAAGGTGAATGGGTCAACCGAGATCCCAATATTCCTGCAACGCTCTGGAGCCCGACGGTGCAGGCTCAGTACGCCGCGGCGGGCGAGGCGATGCGCAACGCGGCGGATCAAGTCATGCAGCTGACAAAAGTCACAACGCATCGCGTTATGCGCGAACTTTACGAGCAATATGCAGCCTATGCGAGGGCATACGCCGACAGAATTCCGACGTACACCCCCGCCGACGATCAACTGGCCATGACAGCGGTGGCGATATCAACATCCCTCACTGACATTTGCCAGGCCATCTCGTATGGAGCCGCCGCCGCCCGAGCACCACTCGTTCCTGCTGGTCCGATGCCGTCAAACATCGCTCCAGTCAACGAGTCATCCAAACCATCTGTGTTCTTGCAAAGCTACATTTCCAACTGCAACGACTGGATAGCAGCAACGAATGACTTTCGAGCAGCAACTGCAGCATGGGTCGCTCTTGATCCAAACATCCCTGCAGGAAAGTGGTCGCCTGAGCAGAGAAAAGCCAACGATGACGTGATCCCGATCATGAATACGTCCGCAGATCGACTACAACAGATTGGTGAGCAAATCCCGAATTCGGTGGCACAAGACTTTGCCACACTGACTGTTGTCTATAGAAGAGCAATCGCTAAGGCGATACCCAGCTACACGGTAGCCGATAATCATCTGTACAACGCCACCCTTCACCTTTCAGGAATACTAACGAGCGCTTGCAAGGCAGAAGGCCCGTCCTGATGAGCAAGCCAAAACCTGATGGCCCATATGCGGATCGGCTGCTTGGGAGTGACGGATGGCCAGAGGCAGACGAGGACAAGTTGTATGGCGCTAGTGCCGACTGCACTCGCGCACTACAAAACTTAACGTTTCAATCTGCAAACCCGTGGGCTCAGCAACGCAGTGACACCTTCCAGGGGGGTACTTGGAGCGGCGGAGCTGCAAACTCGGCGAACGCCACTGCCGGTATCTGCTCAGATCACTATCGAGAGCAACAAGCCCATCTCGTGGCCGCGTCAACTTGGAACAGACACGTCGCTGGCATGGTCGCGCAAGCCAAAGAGACGATAACGGAGCACGTACATGAAGCTCAGCGACTGATACAAAAGATCGAATCTGATTCCGACGACCCAGATGCGCGAAAGACAGCTATAGACAACGTCATCAGCGTCTATCACGCACTAATTGTTACTGCAATTGCAGCTACCGCAGCGCAAGTTCCGACGGTTGAGTCCTGGAAGCCACCGCCAAGCGCACTCGAACAACTGCTCTCTCAAAAGCTGGGTCCCCCGCCGCCCGCAACGCAAGAAGCAACGGTGCCTGCAGACGCTCCCGCAGCCTGGTCGCCATCCACACGCGGAAATGCGCTACCTCCCGGAGACCGACTCGCTGCTACGGGAGGGCCCACAAGCCCCCAGCCGCCCGACAAACCTTCCGAACTAACCGCGCACGACCGCGCAGCCCGGCGGAGCGGCGGTTTAGCGGCGGGAGACAGTCCTGCCGTTGCAGTTCCGCCATCGTCGCCAGGTGAGTCCTCGACACCACAACCTCCCGCAACGCGCAGCTCAACACTGCCAGTCGCCGACCAGCCTGCGCCGCCACTTCCTGCTGGGCCGAATCCGGCGCCTGCAACATCGACACCCGCGAGAATCCCGCCGGTTAATGCAAACACCGGAATCGCGGGCCCGAATGGCGGCACGTCGGCCCCCTCCCTCGGCGGCGGCACTCCCGGCACCCCAGCCGGTTCCGGCGGATCCCCAACCTCACCCCTGTCCTCCACCAGCGGCACCGGAAGTCCCAGCGGCCCGACCACCCCTCAGACCGGCCAAGGCGCCCAAGGCCCGCAGGGCACCCAAGCGCCTAAGCCCGACTCACTGAGCGGCGCAACGGGTCCCAAGCCCACTGGCATGCAGGCACCGGTCCAGCCGCCGTCTGCTCCGCTGGGCAACGCGACACCCGCCACCCCATTCTCCCCGCCCGCCGCGCCGATCGAGCAGACCGCCACCAGTTCGCCGACGGCACCCGCCGCCACGCATCCCACTGTGCCCAGCGGCAATGTCGCGCCGCCGTCCGCGCCCTCGTCCGCACCGGCCTCGCCGACTCCTCCGATGCCACTAGGCGCACCGGCCACCCCGCCACCGGCCGCACCGGTACCACCCACAGCAGGACCCCCGGTCATTCCCGCAGCGACGTCCTCCGCCCAAGGCGGAGGTGCCGCAGCAGCTCCGATTCCGGTGTCCGCGGCCCGCGCCGAACGCGATCTGGTAGCCGCATCCGCAGCGGCCGGCGCGCTGAAGCGCAAGACCGGTGGAAGCGACCCCTTGAGCGTGGCCCGCCGCATCGCCGCCGCCCTCAATGCACCAGATATGTCGCGCCCCAATGACATCGGCTTCTTCTGGCTGGTCGCTCTCACCGCCGACGATACGATCATCGTCGCCAACAGCTACGGCATCGCCTACATACCAGACGGTGTGAAACTGCCCGAGCAGGTCAAGATGGTCAGCGCCGACACCGCCATCCCCGCTGCTGAACGTGCCCGCTGGGCTACCTATCCCGTTGCCGCACTGACGGCTTGGGCCCAAGCACACGAAACGACACTGCGCGCGGTGATCGGCACCACGACCCACCTCGAAGGTATCGACCCCGGTGCGCACAAGATCCTTCTCGAGGACGACGACATCCCGCCGAGCGGAAAGATGACCGGTCGCGACCGACTGCAGATCGGCTTCCCCGACGCCGCAACCAAACTCGCTGCCGTCAAGGACCCGGATCTCATCGCCCAACTCCCACCCGCACAAGCAGACAGCGCACCTCCCGCCAACGAGACCTTCACGCTGTGGTTCGACGTGATGCAACCCCTGATGAGCGCGGCCGCTGGACGAGAGATCGCTCACCTCAACGCCTTTGCGCTCTATGCCGCACACTCAGCCGACCTCGCGCTCTATCGCGCCCACAACGCCGCCGAAACCGCCGACCAGCGGGCAGCCATCACCGACTGGCTCTACTGGCTCCATCAGTACGACCTGCTCACCGAAGCCCAGGCCGACGTCACAGCGAAGACGTAAGGAACCGGGCCACCCAATCCACGTGTCCGATTACAGGAGCGTTCTGTGACCCAGCCTCCCCTACCACCCAGCGGTCCCTGGGGCCCTCCCGGCCCCGGTGGATACCGCGGCAATGCGCCAGGCCCGCAATGGAATCCCCAACAAGGATGGCCGCAGACACCACCGCCCGCACCCAAGCGCGGCATGGCGAAATGGATCATCGGCGCTGTAGCCCTGGTCGCGGTCATCGCGGTGACCGCCGTCGTCGCCGTGTCCTGCACAAAGAGCAGCGGCGGGTCTGACAAGCCAACCGCCGCGCCCACGACGAGCGGTGCACCGGCATCAGATTTCGCGAGTGCGAATGACACCGGGCCGGTGTCGGTGATCACCGAGGATCCGTCGTGTGCGCCGTGGATGCCGATTCTGAACACGCTCGCAGACGCGGAAGCCAACGGATGGAAAGAGAGGGATCCGTCAATCCCGGCTACTGTCTGGAGTCAAGACGTTCGCACCCAATACCTTGCGGTCGCAGATGCAATGCGCAGCGCTGCAGAACAAACCGCACCCCTAATGAAGGTAACGACGCATCGCGTTATGCGCGAACTCTATGAGCAGTTCATTGCATATGCTGAGGCGTACGCGGATCATGTACCCGTATACACGGCGCCAGACAATCAGCTAGCCCTAACTGCGGTAGGTGCAGCCGAGGTTCTTAGTCATATCTGCCAGGCCATTACGTACGGATCAGCCGCAGCGCGCGCGCCGCTGGTGGAACCCGCACAACCTCCCACATCCGTTTCGCCGCTGGGCAATTCAAATAGGCCAGTGCGATTTTTGACGACCCCGAACTTGGTGTGTTCGGATCTCAGACAAGCGGTCGACGCGTTCAACGCAACACCCGAAGTAGCTGCATGGAAAGGGACAGATGCCAACATTCCCGCGAGCCAGTGGACACCCGAGCTTCGAGCTTCTGCCACAGCCCTAAAGCCCGTACTCGAGAGCTTTGCTGAAAAGTTGAACGAACTTGGTCGCCAAAGTTCTAACAGCGCACTTGAAGACTTCTCCACGCTCGCCGCCCAGTACATGCGCGCATACGTACTGAGCTTTCCGACGTTCACTAGACCAGATGAAAATCTCTACGACACATCCAGATTGACAGCGCCGATGATAGTCAGTGCTTGCGCCGCTGCTGGTGGTTAAGCATGGATATTGAAAAACCGACAGGCCCATACGCCAGCCGTCTCCTCGACCCCGATGGCTGGCCCAACTGCCAGCCAAGATGCACTGTATGGCAGCGGGACTGAATGCACTAACAAGCTCCAACAGCTGACAATCGGCGCAGCTAAACCCTGGGCTCACGAGAGTAGCGACACGTTCACGGGCGGGACTTGGACCGGAGGTGCAGCGAATGCTGCCAGTGGCAAAGCAAAGGACTGCTCAGATCAGTTCATCAAGCAGCAAGACTATCTTGTCCGGCCGTGACTCAGTACAACCACGTAGCCAGGATGGTCACACTAGCAACAAACACAGTTATTGCCAGTGTTTATACCTCAACGCCTTTGCGCTCTACGCACACACTCAGCCGACCTCGCGCTCCACCGCGCCCATAATGCCGCCGAAACCACGGACCAACAAGCAGCCAATGCCGAACGGCTCTACTTGCTACACCAGTACGACCTACTCACCGAAGCCCAGGCTGACGTCACCGCGAAGGCGTAAGCGTCCCAGCTTCCAACACCAATCTCCGCTGCAGCGCGATATTGTCCAGGAACCGCCCGTCGTGGCTGACCACGACGAAAGCACCGCGGTAGGCGTTCAACGCGGACTCCAATTGCCCGACGCTGACCAGGTCGAGGTTGTTGGTCGGTTCATCGAGCAGCAGAAGCTGCGGCGCAGGTTCGGCGAACAGTACGCACGCCAGTGTTGCCCGCAATCGTTCGCCCCCGGACAGTACGCTCACCGGCAGATCCACCATGTCACCGCGGAACAGGAACTGCGCCAAGAGATGACGCCGTCGCGTCACCGACATCGCCGGCGCAAAGGCCGTCAACGACTCCAAGACCGTCGACGACGGATCCAGCAGATCCAAGCGCTGCGACAAATAGGCGACCGGCACCTGGGCGCCCGCCACCACCAACCTCAGCAGCATCGATTTCCCCGATCCGTTCGGGCCCGTCAGCGCAATCCGCTCGGGACCACGGATATCCAACGACACCCCGTCAAAGACCGCAGATCGTAACCCGAACTCCGAGAACAGCACCCGACCGGCAGGCACCTCCGTAGCGGGCAGATCCAGCGCCAGCACATCGTCGTCACGCACCGCCCGCTCAGCCTCATCCAGCCGTGACCGCGCACCGTCCACCCGTCGACTGTGTACATCGTCCGAACGCCCCGCCGACTCTTCAGCACTGCGTTTCCGTTTTCCGGCAAGGATTTTCGGCAAACCCGCATCCTTGGTGTTGCGCGCGGCGTTCGAGGCTCGCCGGTCTGCGCGCTCGCGCGCCTCCTGCATCTGGCGTTTCTCCCGCTTAAGCAGCTGCTCGGCGTTGCGCAGATTGCCCTCGGCCACCCGCTGCGCGTCAGCGACGGCCGACTCGTAGGCAGTGAATCCGCCGCCGAACATCGACACCTCACCGGCGCGCAACTCGGCGATCGCGTCCATCCGGTCCAACAGCTCACGATCATGACTGACGACGACCAGCGCGCCACCGAACCCGTCCAACGAAGAGTAAAGCCGTTGTCGTGCTGAGGAATCCAGGTTGTTGGTCGGCTCGTCGAGCAGCAGCACGTCCGGGCGCTTCAACAGTTGGGCAGCCAGCCCGAGCGATACCACCTGTCCACCCGACAGCGTGCTCAGCGGGCGGTCCAGTTCGAGATCCCCCACCTGTGCCCGCAACCGTTCCTCGATATCCCAGTCGTCGCCGATCGCGGCGAATACCGCCTCGCTCGCATCGCCGGCGGCCAAGGCATCGAGTGCCGCCAGAATCGCGGTGACGCCCAGGACATCGGCCACCGAATGATCGGCCAGGAACGGCAACTCCTGGGGCAGGTAGCCCACCACACCATCGACGGCAACAGAGCCCGAGGTGGGCGGCAATACCCCCGCGATCAGACGCAGCAGCGTGCTCTTACCAGCGCCGTTGGGGGCAACCAGCCCAGTGCGGCCTTCACCGACCGAGAAGGACAGATCGGTGAACACCGGGGCGTCATCGGGCCAGCCGAACGAAAGATGAGAACAGACAATTGACATGCGCGAACTCCAAAGATGACGGCAAGGGACTACCTGGGTGTCATCGATTCACAGCACGAAAGTCATAGTACCCAGCCGATCAAGCGGTTAAATATGCCCGCAATGTCTCGGTGGTCGCGGTGATGGCCGCGATGTTGACATGCTCGTCGACCTTGTGCGCCAGGTTCGGGTCGCCCGGACCGTAGTTGACGGCCGCTATTCCCAGCGCGGCGAACCGCGACACGTCCGTCCAGCCGTACTTGGCCCGGACCTGACCGCCGGCAGCCGCCACCAGCGACGCCGCCGCCGGATTGGCCAAGCCGGGCAACGCGCCGGCCGCTGCATCGGTAACCTCCAGCGCCACGTCCAGCCCGTCGAACACCTCACGGACGTGTGTGACCGCCTGCTCGATGCTGCGATCCGGCGCAAACCGGAAGTTCACCGTCACCGACGCCGCGTCGGGTATGACGTTGCCCGCGATCCCGCCACCGATGCGCACCGCCGACAGCCCCTCCCGGTAGACGCAACCGTCGATGTCGACACTGCGAGCCTGATACGCCCGCAGCCGCTCCAGCACCGCGCCGAGCTTGTGAATAGCGTTGTCTCCAAACCAGGAGCGGGCACTGTGCGCGCGTGTGCCCGTCGCGCTGACCACAACACGGATGGTGCCCTGGCAGCCGGCTTCGATGAATCCGCCCGACGGTTCACCCAGGATCGCGACGTCGGCGGCCAGCCAGTCGGGCAGTTCACGTTCGATACGGCCCAGTCCGTTCGCGCTGGACTCGATCTCCTCGCAGTCGTACATGACCAAGGTGATGTCGTGGCTGGGCTCGCTGAGGGTCGCGGCCAGATGGAGAAATACCGCATCGCCGGACTTCATGTCCGAGGTCCCACAGCCGTACATCAGGCCGTCGACGACGCGGCTGGGCAGGTTGTCGGCGGCAGGCACGGTATCGATGTGCCCGGCCAGCATGACCCGCGACGGCCGCCCCAGATGGGTCCGCGCCAGCACCGCGTCACCATTGCGAATGACCTCGAACCACGGCGCCTGAGCGCGCAAGGCGGCCTCGATCTCGTCGGCGATGCGCTGCTCATGGCGCGACTCGCTGGGAATGTCCACCAGTGCGGCGGTCAGCGCGATCGGATCAGCACGAAGATCTAGGCTCACAAGGCTCGAGGCTAGTCCAGTAACCTAGGCCAACGTGACTGCTGCATCTGGCTTCGGCCTGGCCACCATCGCCGCCGACGGAACCGTTCTGGACACCTGGTTTCCCGCTCCCGAACTGACTGGTGACGGGGCATCCGGGACGACGAGACTGTCGGTCGCCGAGCTCACCGACAACCTGGCCGATCTCACCGGGCCGGACACCGACCGTGATGTCGAGGTCGTTGCGGTGCGCACCACGATCGCCTCGCTGGATGACGCACCCGTCGACACGTACGACGCGTACCTGCGGCTGCACCTGCTCTCCCATCGGCTGACCAAGCCGCATGAGGCCAACCTCGACGGCATCTTCGGGCTGCTCACCAATGTGGTGTGGACGAACTTCGGCCCGGCTTCGGTCGACGGCTTCGAACTGGTTCGCGCCAAGCTGCGCCGCCGCGGCGCCGTGACGGTGTACGGCGTCGACAAGTTCCCGCGGATGGTCGACTACGTGCTACCCAAGGGTGTCCGCATCGCCGACGCCGACCGGGTCCGGCTCGGAGCGCACCTGGCCGAGGGCACCACGGTCATGCACGAGGGCTTCGTGAACTTCAATGCGGGCACATTGGGCACCTCGATGGTCGAGGGCCGTATCTCCGCCGGTGTCGTCGTCGGCGACGGGTCCGACGTCGGTGGTGGCGCGTCGATCATGGGCACGCTGTCCGGTGGCGGCAAGGAAGTCATCTCGGTGGGCAAGCGCTGCCTGCTGGGTGCGAATGCCGGGCTGGGTATCTCACTGGGCGACGACAGCGTCATCGAGGCCGGGCTGTACATCACCGCGGGAACCAAGGTCACCACGGCGGACGGCCAGACGGTCAAGGCCAAGGACCTCTCCGGCGGCAGCAACCTGCTGTTCCGCCGCAACTCGCTCTCGGGTGCGGTCGAGGTCGTCAAGCGCGACGGCACCGGCATCACGTTGAACGAGGCGTTGCACGCCAACTAGCTTGGGGCCCGCCGCTCGCCGTTTTCTACCGCAGGGTCGTCGAATCCCGTCGAGCACAACCCTCAGGCAGAAAACGGCGGCCACCACTGGCTAGCACCCCGGGCTCACCCGCAGCAGCGCCACCCCATGTCTCGGCACCGACGCCGAGAGATCGCCGTCGGTCGTAGCGTCGTTGTGCCGCCACAGATCTCGCACGGTATGACACGTGCCGTCCGCTAGCCCGATCGCGCTCAGCGAAGCGTGCAGGGTGACGGTGTCGCCGGACTGGTTGAACAGCCCGACCGCGACAGCGCCACCGCTGAGCGGTTTGACCAGCACTCGCGGATCACCCGCTAGCGGATGCCCCTGTACGACAAGCGGATCCTGGTCGACGGCGATCACCTCGCGGTTGGTCAAGATGGCGGCCGTCCGCGGCGACATCGAACGAATATCATTGCCCGCCAACAATGGTGCCGCCAACAGCGCCCACAGCGAGAAATGGGTCTGCTGCTCGTCATCGGTCAGATCGGCACGCTGCGGCCCGAGCGCCATGGTCGGATGCCCGACCACGAACTCATTCCAGCCCAAACCGATCACCATCATGTCCGGATCGTTGATGTGCGACGGCCCGCTGGGCGAGGCGGCCGCGCCGGCTTCGGTGAACGCCTGATCCACACCGGCCAGCCCCGATGACCACAGCGCGGCATCGCCCCATGCCGGAACCAGATCGACAGCGTTCCGGGTGACATCGGAGACATGTGACCAGTCGTACTCCATGCCCGCACGCGGATTACCCGAGCTGTTCGGGTTGATGCTGTAGACGATGTTCCGCCCGGTGGCATGGAGCGCGTCGCGCATGGCCGTGAAGTACGCGACCTGATCGTCATGCCCGGCGGCCAGCCGGCACCAGTCGTACTTCAGATAGTCCACACCCCAGTCGGCGAATGTCTGAGCATCGGCGTGCTCATGGCCCGCCCCGCCGATCCGCGGATCCTGTCCGCAGCCCTGGTTGAACGGGCTGTGATAGATACCGAGCAGCATCCCGCGGTCGTGGACGTAGCGCGCCAGCGCGGCGATCCCGTGCGGAAACCGGTCCGGGTCGGGCTGCAGGTGACCGTCGCTGTCACGGGTCGGCGCGGCCCAGCCGGCGTCGAGGTTGACGTAGCGGTACCCGGCGTCGCGCATCCCGGAGGACACCATGGCGTCGACGATCTGGTGCACACTCTGCTCGGTCAGCTCGATCCCGGAATTCCAGGAATTCCACCCCATCGGCGGAGTGAGCGACTTCGGCGGTGGGGCCGACGCGCACCCGGCGAGCACCAGGGCACAGGTCGCCAACCAGGCCAGTGCACGCATCGGGCCATGGTGGCAGCCCAGCCTGGGAGCCGGATGTGCAGAGGCTATTCGGCAGCCAGGATGCAGAACTCGTTGCCTTCCGGGTCGGCCAGCACCACCCAGCTCTGCTCGCCCTGTCCGATGTCGACATGGCGGGCGCCGAGTTCGAGAAGTCGTTCGACTTCGGCGTCCTGATCCTCCGGGGTGAAGTCCAGGTGCAGCCGGTTCTTCACCGATTTGTCTTCGGGCACGGCCAGGAACAGCCAGATCGGCCCGGCTCCGGGTGGCGGGGTCAGCACCACGTCACCGTCGGCGTCGGTGTGGTGCGGCCAATCCAGCACCCGCGACCACCACGCACCCAGCGCTTCGGGGTCGCGCGCATCGATGCAGATCTCGGAGAACCTGAGGGTCATGTCATCAGCTCCTTCTTGAGTACCTTGCCCATCGCGTTGCGGGGCAGCGCGTCGACCACACGGACCTCACGCGGGCGTTTGTGCACCGAGAGTTGCTGTGCCACAAAGTCGATCACCTCGTCCGCGACGACGGACCCGACCACGAAGGCCACGATCCGCTGACCCAGGTCGTCATCGGGCACCCCGACCACGGCCACCTCGGCCACACCCGGGTACCCGAGTAGCACCGTTTCAATCTCGCCGGCACCGACCCGGAAACCGCCCGTCTTGATCAAGTCGACCGATTCCCGCCCGACGATGCGGTGCATCCCCCCGGCATCGATCACCGCGACATCCCCGGTGCGGTACCAGCCGTCGGCGTCGAACGCCTCCGCGGTCGCGTCGGGCCGGTTGAGATAGCCGCTGAACACGGTGGGGCTCTTGATCTGCAGGTTCCCGATGGTTTCGCCGTCGTGCGGCACCGGCGCACCGTCCTCATCGACCAACCGCGTCTGCACGCCCGGCAAGGGCAGCCCCACCCAGCCGGGCCGGCGTTCCCCGTCGACCACGGTGCTGATGGTGATCAACGATTCGGTGCTGCCGTACCGCTCGACCGGCGCGTGTCCGGTGAGCCGCACCAGTTCGTCGAACACGGGCACCGGCAGCGGCGCACTACCCGACACCAGCAGCCGGGCCGACGCCAACACGCGCGCCGACGCCTCGTCTCCGACCACCCGCGACCACACCGTGGGCACCCCGAAGTACATCGAGCCGCCGGCCTCTGCATACGCCTGGGGAGTGGGTTTTCCGGTGTGCACAAATCGGTTTCCGATGCGCAGCGAACCGAGCAGCCCCAGCACCAGACCGTGCACGTGGAACAACGGCAGCCCGTGCACCAGGGTGTCCTCGGCGGTCCACTGCCAGGCCGCGGCGAGAGCGTCGATATCGGCGGCGATGGCCCGGCGGCTGATCAGCACACCTTTGGGCAGCCCGGTGGTACCGGAGGTGTACATGATCATCGCGGGCGAATCCGGCGACGGTTCGGCGTAGCGGTGCCAGGACCGTGCGTGGAGCCGGACCGGAATATGCGGCAGCCCTTCGGCTTCGGCGGGTTGCTCCCCCAACCACGCCTGAGCGCCGGAGTCGGCGAGGATATGCGTGCGTTCGGTGGCGCCGACATCGGCGGGCACGGGCACGAACGGCACACCGGCGATGAGACAGCCGGTGACCGCCAGCACGGTGGGGACGGTCGGAGTGGCCAGGATGGCGACGCGCCGCGCGACGGATACCCGTTCGGCGACCGAGGTGGCCGCCCCCACGAGGTCACTGCGGCTCAGCGCCACACCGTCGATGCGCACCGCGTCGGCGAGGTCATGTCCGGCGGCCACGGCGGCGGGGTCCAGGGAAGTCAACAACACGCTGGTGAGGCTACTCTGGGCCGGTGGACCCGATCGAAAGACTGGCCAGTCGTGAGGTGTACCGCAACAACTGGATGGTGGTCCGGGAGGACGATATCCGCCGCCCCGACGGCACCCTCGGCATCTACGGTGTGATCGACAAGCCGACGTATGCGCTGGTGATCGCGCACGACGGTGACCGCTACCGCATGGTGGAGCAGTATCGCTACCCAATCCGGTTGCGGCGCTGGGAATTTGTCCAGGGCACCGCACCGGGCAGTCTCAGCGGTGACGAGCCGGAGCCCGCCGAGCTGGCCGCGCAGGAACTGCGGGAAGAGACCGGTCTGCGTGCCACATCGTGGCAGGTCCTGGGCCAACTCGACGTCGCGCCCGGGATGAGCAGCCAGCGCGGCTGGGCGTACCTGGCCACCGGCATCACCGAAGGCGACCACGAGCGCGAGCATGAAGAGCAGGACATGCACAGCGAGTGGTTCACCGCCGGGCAGATCGATCAGATGATCCGCGACGGCGTGGTCACCGACGCACAGACCCTGGCGGCGTGGCTGCTACTGAAGCTGCGCCGCGAGTAGGGCTACGGCCGCCGACCGCCACCCGCACCGCCGGCGCCGCCATCTCCACCGGCCCCGCCGTTGGGCGGATTGGGAGTCCGGCCCGTCTCGCCTGGCCGGTGCGCGCCCGACCCGCCGTTGCCCCCGAAGCCGCCACCCCCGCCCGGCCCGGAAGTGCTCGACCCACCTTTGCCACCGGAGCCCCCGGTGCCGCCGGTGACGCCGCCGGCACCGGCGTGCCCGCCATTGCCGCCCCCACCACCGATACCGGCGGTGACCCCGCCACCGGCACCGCCGGATCCGCCTGCGCCACCGGCGAGTCCGCCGCGTCCACCGTTGCCGCCATTGCCGCCCAGGCCGCCGTGAACGGTGGTGCTGCTTCCGCCGAAGCCACCCTGTCCGCCGGCGCCACCGTTGCCGCGGGTACCGGCGTCGCCACCCGCTCCGCCCTGGCCGCCATTGAGACCCTGGCCGCTTCCGGCATTCCCGCCGGCGCCGCCGCGCCCGCCGTCGCCGGCCACCGCTCCGGCGTTGCCGCCGCCACCGCCCTGGCCACCGGCGCCGTTCGCGCCCCCGTTACCCCCGGCACCACCATGGCCGCCGCTGTGGACCAGTCCGCCGTTGCCACCGGCACCGCCGGCGCCGCCGTTGCTGTTGATGCCCCGGCCGGCGTCGCCCCCGTTACCTCCCGTGCTGCCGAACAGGCCGGCGTCACCACCGGCGCCGCCGTCGCCACCGTTGCTGCCGATCGACCCCGTGCCACCGATGCCGCCGTTTCCGCCGCCCCCACCGAACAGGCCGCCATGTCCCCCGTCGCCACCCCTGCCGCCGCCGAGTGCGCCGGTTCCGCCGTCACCGCCGCTGCCGGCCAGCAGACCGCCCCGTCCACCGTTGCCGGCGTTGATGCCCATGCTGGTACCGTCGCCGCCGCGCCCGCCGTTTCCGAACAGCCCGGCGTTACCCCCGCGACCGCTGTTCGCCCCGTTGCCGCCATTGCCGGCGAACCATCCGCCGCTGCCGCCATTGCATTGCGTACCGCAGGTGGCCGGGTCCGGGCTGTAACCGTTGCCGAACAGCAGGCCGCCGTTGGGGTGGGAGGCAGTGCCGTTGCCGATGAGCACCAGGTGGGGGCCCGCAATGGCGACAGTCGCCTGCTCACCCGCCCCGCCCGGGCAGCCCGACGCTCCCGGAACGCATACCGAAGCAGCGCTTTCCGGCTCGGCTTGGGCGACTGCCGCGTTGGTCGCGGCCAACAGGTAGCCGGACCCGATGATCGCTGCGCCGGCGATCCCACCTCGCAGATACGGTGATACCGACTTGCGGTGTCTGGCCATGGAATTCCCTCCTGAAGTGTTATTTGGTGGCCCGGCCGACGGCGAGCGGATGGACGATCGCGGGCATCCCGCTCCACACGGCATCGTCGGCGTCGACGGTGAATCCGGCGGCCCGCATCAACTCGACGGTGGGCCGGTTGCAGACACAACCGCCGGCGAAGCTGCGCCAGGACCGCGCAAAGACGTTCTGGCACAACGCCAACGGCCACCAACCCGACCGGATGTGCTCGATGAACAGCAATTGTCCGCCCGGGCGTAGCACGCGCGCGATCTCGCGGAGGGCTCGCTCCGGCTGTTCGACGGTGCACAGGACCAGCGTCGCCACCACCGTGTCCACGGACTCGCCGGCGAACGGCAGACGCTCGGCGGAGGCACCGGAGATGACCGCCTGACGGCCGTTGCGATCAAGGCGCCGAACGAGTTTGCGGCGCATCCCAGGTTCCGGTTCGGTGAGCACGAGCTCGTCGAGCGCATCGGGATAGTGCGCGACGTTCAGTCCGGTGCCCGCGCCGATTTCGAGGACGCGCCCGTAGGCCTGGGCCAGCAAGGTGCGCCGGCGGCGCCGCATCCCGACGATCTCACCGGCCCAGAGAAACGGGTCATACAACACGGACATGATGCGCAGCCACAACGAGTGCGCCGGGCGCGAGTCAACACAGATGAGCTCGGTCATATGGCGAAATCTACGAGCGCACGCGCCGCGCACGCATCGCGCTATCCGGCCATCTTTCGGCGATGGCCGGTTCCGGCCATTACAGCAGCCCGAGCCGAGCAGCCTCGGCGACGGCGGCCGTGCGCGACGGGCTACCGAGTTTGCGGCGGATGTTCGCGACGTGGCGGTGCACGGTGTGCGGGCTGAGCCGCAGCTGCTCGGCAATCTCGCGGTCACCGAGACCGCGGGCCACCCAGTCGAGCACCTCGCGCTCACGACCGGACAGCAGCACCGGCCCGTCCACCTTGTGTGCCGGTAGCGGTTGGGGCGCGAGCGCACGGCGGCAGGCGCGGATCACCGAATCGATGTCGCCGATCCATGGGAAGTGTGAATCACCTTGCAATGGCATGAATTCCGCACCGTCGATCGCGGCCGCGACCGCACGCCCGAGCTGATACGGCACGGCACGGTCATCGCGGCGGTGCACGACCGTCGTCGGCACCCGGATGAGCGGAAGCCGGGCGCGGACGTCGAGGCTGTAGACCAGACGCAGCAGGGCCGCGGCGGTCTCCGCGCTGGCAGACTCACGCTGCACCTGGGCGAAACGTGCGTGTTCTGCCGCGTCGGCGCCACCGAGGAAGATATCGCTGAGCACGCGTGAGCCCAGGCCCCAATGCGCACCGACGGCCGTGACGATCGCGTCCGCCACCCCGGGCGGGGTCAGCACGTCCCCCTGGGGGTAGGAGCCGTACAACACCAGCCGTTGCACCCGTTCCGGATAAGCCGCGGCGAACGCCACCGCGGTGCAACTGCCCGAGGAGCCGCCCAGCAGTGACACGCGGTCGAACCCGAGTTCGTCGAGAAGTGCACGCACGACCTCGACCTCAGCCTCGAGGGTGAGATCGGCCTCGTGCACGGCGCGGTCGGACATGCCGGCGCCGAGCCGGTCGTAGCGGACCAGGGTGAAGTCCTCGGCGACGCCCTCCCAGAATTGCCGCACGCCAGGGTGTTGCCAGTCGAGTTCGAGGTGACTGACCCACCATGCCGGGGCGACCAGAGGCGGCCCGCTCCCGCGGAGCTCGTACGCCACGCGCCGGGCGCCCCGCGGCAGGAAGCGGATCGCAGACATCGACCTGAGCGTACGACGGCCACCGCCGCATCACGATGCGATCACTAATTGACGCCGACGCGCTGTGGGATCGCTGAGTTGTCGGTGCCCACCCCTACCGTGAGCTCGTCGGAGCTTGAGAGAAACAGGAAGCGGAGATGACTGTCCGTCGCGTGTGCATCGCGGTGACGCTCGCCCTGGTGGCATGTCTGTGTTCGGTTCCGATGGCGGCGGCCGCCGGTCAGCCGTTGAACGGCCGCTATCAAGTGGTCAGCTACGCCTCGCAGAAGAACGGCACCAGCCTCGCGGCACGGCAGGCCGAGCCGGACTTCGGCGCGGTCTACACCTTCTCGACGGCCTGCGGCAGCGTGTGCGTGGCGACCGTCATCGACGGCCCGGCTCCGTCGAATCCGACCATCCCGCAACCCCAGCGATACACCTGGGACGGCACGAAGTGGACGTTCAGCTACGACTGGCAGTGGGAGTGTTTCCGCGGCGACGCATATCCCCGCGTCTACAGCCCGGCCACCTCCTGGGTGACCTACACCCCGCAACCCGACGGCTCGCTGCGCGGCAATTGGTACACCGACATCCTCAGTGACGCCTGCCGGGGCAACGTGCTGATGCCGGTGGCCGCGTTCCCCGCGCCTTAGTCCCGGAACAGCCCCTGCGCGAGCGGGGTCGGCGAGCCGAACCGGTGGGCGGTGACCGCGACCGCCTGCTCGCGCAGGAACGTCAGCAGCTCGATCCGTCCGGCTTCGACCACGGGTTGGGCGTAGAGCGCGATATCGACCCTGCCGTCGCTGGCGCGGGCGAACTCCCCGCGACGTCCGCCGAGCAGCCGGACACGGGCAGGAGCGTTGTCGCGCAGCACATTCGACCACGCCACCGCATCGTGTACACGGCAGGTGACGCCCGCCCCCTCGAGGGCCTCGGCGATCGCGGGGTCCAGTGGTGTCGGTGTCGAGACGGTCACCGCACTGCCGGCCAGAATTCCTGCGCCGACCACCCGCATCAGGGCAGCGGTGTCCTCGTCCTCCGCGCGCACCGTCACGGGCAGCGGCAGATACCGGAACACGTTCGTTTCCGCCATCAGGCCCGATACGTCGCGAGCGACACCGAACTCCTGGGCCCAGGCCAGCGCATCCGAGGCGAAGGATCGGCCCAGGACGTCGAGCTCGTCGGGTTCCAGCGCGAAATGCTGTGCCGCATCCAGAATCCGACGGACCGCCGGACTGATCTCGCCGGCCCGCGCCGCCGGCGCGGACCGCCAGTCGCACAGCCCGAACAGGTAGTTCGGGCCGCCGGCCTTGGCCCCGGCACCGACCGCGGATTTCTTCCACCCCCCGAAGGGTTGACGGCGCACGATCGCGCCGACGGTGGACCGGTTCACGTAGGCGTTTCCGGCCTGGACCCGGTCGATCCAGTGTTCGACCTCGGCACGGTCCAGACTGTGCAGTCCTGCCGTCAGTCCGTAGTCGACCTCGTTCTGGATCGCGATCGCGTCGTCCAGGTCGTCGGCCGCGATGAGCCCGAGCACCGGGCCGAAGTACTCGGTGAGGTGGAACTCCGAGCCGCGCCGAACACCGGTCTTGACCCCCGGAGACCACAGCCGTCCGGTGTCGTCGAGCCGGCGAGGCGCCACCAGCCACTGCTCCCCCGGCCCCAACTCTGTCAGCGCGCGCAGGAGTTTCCCCGCCGCGGGCTCGATGATCGGGCCCATCTGCACGGTCGGGTCGCTCGGGTAACCCACCTTCAGCGACGAGACGGCGTCGACGAGCTGATCACGGAACCGCGCGGACCGGGCCACCGAGCCGACCAGGATGCCCAGCGAGGCCGCCGAACACTTCTGGCCGGCGTGCCCGAAGGCCGAGGACACCAGGTCTTTCACCGCCAGGTCGAGATCGGCGTGCGGGGTGATCACGATGGCGTTCTTCCCGCTGGTCTCGGCCAGCAGGGGCAGGTCGGGCCGGAACCTTCGGAACAGGGCGGCCGTCTCGAAGGCGCCGGTGAGGATCACTCGACCCACTCGGTCGTCGGAGACCAGCCGTGTTCCGAGGTCACGCTCGTCGACGTGCACCAGTTGCAGGACATCGGCGGGCACGCCGGCTTCCCAGAGCGCCTGCACCATCACGGATCCGCACCGGCGGGCCTGGGTGGCGGGTTTGATGATCACCGGGCTGCCCGCGGCCAGCGCCGCCAGGACCGAGCCGGCGGGAATCGCGACCGGGAAGTTCCACGGCGGCGTGACCACGGTCAGCCCGACCGGTACCGCGACGGCGCCGTCGACGGTGTCGAGCTGCTCAGCCAGCGTGGCGTAGTAGTTCGCGAAGTCAATCGCCTCGGAGACCTCGGGGTCGCCCTGGTCGAGGGTCTTTCCGCATTCGGCGGCCATCACTTCCAGCAGGACCGCCCGAGAGGATTCCAAGGTCCCGGCCGCACGTCGCAGGATGGCGGCACGCTCGGCACCCGAGCGCGCCGACCAGCCGGCGCCTGCGGCGACACCGCCGGCGATCACGGCATCGAGTGACGCGGCGCTGCGGACGGTGTGTTCGGCGACGAGTGCCGTGCCTGCCGACGACTGCGCGATCCGATCCGTGATCGCCCGTCCCCAGAGGCGATTGCCGGGCAGCGCCGGGTCGGTGTCGGCGACGTTGGCGAACGAACCGGCCGGATTCACCGCGGCGCACGGATCGTCGACGCGGCGGTCCTGTCGACGGTTCGGCAGGGGCACCGCGTCGTCGAGTCCCACCAACGACGCCAGGAAGCGATCCCGCTCCCGCTCGAACAACGCACTGTCGCTGTGCAATTCGAACACGGCGGACATGAAGTTCTGCTGACTTGCACCCTCTTCCAGACGCCGCACAAGGTAGGCGATCGCGACGTCGAAGTCCTTCGGATGCACCACCGGGACGTAGAGCAGCAGGTTGCCGACGGTGCGCCGGACCACCTCGGCCTGCGCCTCGGCCATGCCGAGGAGCATTTCGAACTCGACCCGGTCGCGGACGCCGCGCCGCCCCGCCAGCGTCCACGCATAGGCGATGTCGAACAGATTGTGACCGGCGACGCCGAGTCGCACATTGGCGGCACGGTCGGGGTGCAGTGCGTAGTCCAGCACCCGTTTGTAGTTGGTGTCGGTGTCCTGCTTGGTCGACCAGGTCGCCAACGGCCAGTCGTGCAGCGATGCTTCGACCTGTTCCATCGGCAGGTTGGCGCCCTTGACCAGACGGACTTTGATCCCGGCACCTCCGCGCGCTCTACGCGCACGGGCCCAATCCTGAAGGCGGATCATCGCACTCAGGGCATCGGGCAGATAGGCCTGCAGCACGATCCCGGCCTCCAGATCGAGCATCTCGGTGCGGTCGAGAAGGCGGGTGAACACCGCGATGGTCAGATCCAGATCGCGGTACTCCTCCATGTCGAGGTTGATGAACTTCTTGGCCGGCGAAGCGGCCGCATAGCTGAACAGTGGGAGCAGGCTCTGCTCGATATGGTCGACCGCCTCGTTGAACGCCCACGGTGAATGCGGCGGTACGGTCGCCGACACCTTGATCGATACGTAGTCGACATCCGGGCGTGCGAGGAGTTGCTCGGTGCCCGCCAGCCGCCGCGCGGCTTCCCGCTGACCCAACACGGCCTCGCCCAGCAGATTGATGTTCAACGCGACGCCGCGCTCCCGGATACGCGCGATGGCACGGCCGAGACGCGCGTCGGTCGCGTCGACGAGGAGGTGGCCGACCATCCTGCGCAGGGCTTTCTGCGCGACCGGAATGACGACACCGGGCGCGATCACCGAGACCAGCGCACCGAGTTTGACCAGCAGGCGCAGGTGCCACGGCAGGAAGCCGGGCGCGTTGCGGGCGAGGTCCCGCAGGTTCGCCGCCGCAACCCGGTTGTCTTCGGGCCGGATGACGCGGTCGACGAATCCGACGGTGAAGTCCAGGCCGCCGGGGTCGCGCAGCACATCGGCCAGGCGACGCGCGGCGGGCGCGACGGGTTGTCCCGCGGCGTCGTCAAGCCAGCTCCGGACCTGGGCCACGACATCGGTCAGCAGATTTTCTTCGCTGCTCAGCTGTGCCATACGCCCATCATGAGCGCACCAGACATTTAAAATAAAGCGATGTTTTCTGACACGAAACTTTAAGTAGAACTGATGTATCAACGACCGGATCTCCTCGACACCCGTCGGCTGCGGTTGCTGTACGAGCTGAGCCTGCGAGGCACGCTGTCCGAGGTGGCCGAGGCCCTGCACCAGAGCCCGTCGTCGGTGTCTCAGGCGCTGAATCAACTGGAGCGCGAAGTCGGTGTCCCGCTCCTGGAGAAGGTCGGCCGGCGGCTGCGGCTCACCCCCGCCGCCGAGGTGCTCGTCGAGCACACCGCCGTCATCTTGGCCCGACTCGAACTGGCCGCCTCCGAGATCGCCGTGCAGAGTGACCAGGCCTCCGGCACCGTCCGGCTGGCCGTCTTCCAATCAGCGGCATCCGCCTTCATGCCTCAGATGCTCACCGAATTGGCCACCCGCCATCCGCGGTTACGCGTCACCATGTCCCAGCGCGAACCCGAGCAGGCCCTCTACGAGACGTGGATGCGTGAGTTCGACCTGGTGATCGCCGAGGAGTACCCGGGACATGCCGCGCGCGTCTATCCCGACCTGCACCGCGAACCGCTGACCACCGATCTGCTCCGCCTGGCGGTGCCACCGACGGGCGACCCGTGGCGGCGCATCACGTCGGTCAAGGACACCGCCGACCTGCCGTGGACCATGGAGCCCGAGGGCACCGCGTCGCGGCACTGGGCCGAACAGCTCTGTCGGCAAGCCGGTTTCGAGCCCGACATCCGATTCGAGACCGACGACCTCGAAGCGCAGATCGCCCTCATCGAGAACGGGAACGCGGTGGCGATCCTGCCGGACCTCATGCGGGTGCGCCGCCGACCGGACGTCCGCGTCGTGGACGTGGATCCGCGACGCCGTTCGGTCTTCACCGCGACGAGGACCGCCCTCAGCAATACGCCGGCCATCGTGGCGTGCCGCAAGGCGCTGGCCTCGGTGGTGCCTGAGCACCTCGACGTGACCTGAGGGCGCTCAGCTCAAGCGCTGCACCGCAGCTCTAGCTCAATCGCTGCACCGCAGCTCTAGCTCAATCGCTGCACCGCAGCGGCGATTCGTTCGTCGGTGGCGGTCAGCGCGATGCGCACATGCTGGGCACCGGCGGGGCCGTAGAACTCCCCGGGCGCGGCCAGGATGCCACGCTGGGCCAGCCAGCCCACCGTCTCGCGGCACGGTTCGCCGCGGGTGGCCCACAGGTACAGGCCCGCCTCGGAATGGTCGATGGTGAAGCCGGCCTTGCGGACCGCCGTCGCCAGTAGTTCGCGACGCCGGGCGTACCGCTCGCGTTGTTCGGCCGCGTGTGCGTCGTCGTCCAGCGCGGCCACCATCGCCGCCTGCACCGGCGTCGGGACGATCATCCCGGCGTGTTTGCGGACCTCGAGGAGTTCGGCCACCAGGGCGGGATCGCCGGCGACGAAGCCGGCGCGGTATCCGGCCAGCGAGGAGGTCTTGGACAACGAGTGCACCGCCAGCAGGCCCGTGTGGTCGCCGTCGCACACCGACGGGTGCAGCACACTCACCGGAGCCGCTCGGCCGGCGACATCGGAGCCAGCTTCGGCGTCCCAGGCCAGGCCCAGATAGCACTCGTCGGAGGCGACGATCGCGCCGCGTTCGCGCGCCCAGCTCACCACCTTGCGCAGGTGATCGACCCCAAGCACCCGCCCGGTGGGGTTGCTCGGCGAGTTGAGGTAGACCAGGGCCGGATTCAGCGGGCCCAGCTGGGTCAGCGAATCAGCGGCCAGCACCTGGGCACCCGCCAGCCGGGCACCCACGTCGTACGTGGGGTAGGCGAGCTCGGGGATGACCACCGTGTCGGTGCCGCCGAGCCCCAGCAGGGTCGGCAGCCAGGCGATCAGTTCCTTGGTGCCGATGACGGGGAGCACGGCGGACTCGGCCAGGCCGGTGACGCCGTAGCGGCGAAGCAAAGCCTCGACGGCGGAGGCGCGCAAAGTGGCGGTGCCGGCGGTGGCCGGGTAGCCCGGCGATGCGCTGGCCGCGGCCAGCGCATCGCGAATCACCGGCGCGACATCGTCCACGGGAGTCCCGACGGAGAGGTCGACGATCCCGTCAGGGTGCGCCCGTGCGGTTGCCGCAGCGTCGGCCAGGGTGTCCCAGGGGAACACCGGCAGCGCCGCGGACTTGGGCGAACGGGCCGCGCTCACTCGCCCTTGGGCTCGAGGTCCTTGATGACCTGCGGATCATTGTCGGTCTGGCCGACCTTCGACGCACCGCCGGGCGAACCCAGTTCGGCGAAGAAATCCGCGTTGCTCTGGGTGTAGCCGCCCCACTGGTCCGGTACGTCGTCTTCGTAGTAGATCGCCTCGACCGGGCACACCGGCTCGCAGGCGCCGCAGTCGACGCACTCGTCGGGGTGGATGTACAACATGCGGGCACCCTCGTAGATGCAGTCGACAGGGCACTCCTCGATGCATGCCTTGTCTTTGACGTCAACGCAGGGCTCGGCAATGACGTACGTCACTGATGTCTCTCCTGTCCAGTGGGCTGCTGGTCGGGTTTGTCTGTTGGGACTCTACGAGTCTGCGGCAAGTATGCGGTGCCGACACCTGCACGCGCCTCTAAGTGTGTCCTAACTTCCCGCTAGGTCGCGGTGGTTACTGACACTAGCCGTTGCAGATACCCACGACTAGACACCACACGGCCCAAGTGTCACGTCATTGCAACTTGTTGCATAGGACCGCCGGTACCGCATACGCTGCGTCCCGTGGCCCTGCAACACGCGATCCTGGTGGCGCTGTGCGAGCAGGCTGGATCCGGCTACGAACTGGCCCGCCGCTTCGATCGCTCAATCGGGCATTTCTGGGCTGCCACTCATCAGCAGATCTACCGGACCCTGCGGGGCATGGAAGGCGACGGCTGGTTGTCCGTACAAATCGTCGAGCAGCACGGCCGGCCGGACAAGAAGGTCTATTCGGTATCGGCCGACGGCCACGCCGAACTCCGACGCTGGATCGCCGCACCACTGTCCGGGCGCGGCGGCACGGTGGCCGACCACCGCACCCGCGATCTGGCCATCAAGATCCGCGCCGCCGCGTTCGGGGATGTCGGGGCCATCCGGGATCAGGCCGTCGAGTTACGTACCGAGCGCGCCGCACTGCTGGACACCTACCGCGGATACCAGAAACGTCAGTTCCCCGACCCCGCCGCCCTGACCGGGACGGCCCTGCACCAATACCTGGTGTTGCGCGGCGGCATGCGCGCCGAAGAAGGCGCGATCGAATGGCTCACCGAAGTACTCGAGGTGCTGGGAGGCGCTTTGTGAACTACCCAAACCTGTTGTCACCGTTGGACCTCGGCTTCACCACGCTGCGCAACCGGGTGGTGATGGGCTCGATGCACACCGGCCTGGAGGACCGGGCCCGCGACACCGAGAAGCTGGCCGCGTACTTCGCCGAACGGGCTCGCGGCGGCGTCGGGCTCATCATCACCGGCGGCTACGCGCCCAACCGCACCGGTTGGTTGCTGCCGTTCGCCGCCGAGATGCGCTCCGGTGCCGACACCCGCCGGCACCGCACCATCACCCGCGCGGTGCACGACGAGGGCGCCAAGATCGCCCTGCAGTTACTTCATGCGGGACGCTATGCCTACCATCCTCTTTCGGTCAGCGCCTCGTCGATCAAGGCGCCCATCAATCCGTTTCGCCCGCGCGCCCTGCGCGATGTCTCCGGAACGATCTCCGATTTCGTGCGCGCCGCGCTGCTGGCGCGCGACGCCGGATACGACGGCGTGGAGATCATGGGCAGTGAGGGGTACCTGCTCAATCAGTTCCTCGCCCCGCGGACCAACAAGCGCAAGGACGGCTGGGGCGGCACCGCCGAGAAGCGGCGGCGCTTCCCGGTCGAGATCGTGCGCAGGGTCCGCGAGGCGGTCGGTACCGACTTCATCATCGTCTACCGGATCTCGCTGGCCGACTATGTCGAGGAGGGTCAGACCTGGGATGAAATCGTCGCGCTGGCAACCGAAATCGAGGCGGCGGGCGCGACGCTGCTCAACACCGGTATCGGTTGGCACGAGTCACGGGTACCCACCATCGTCACCTCGGTGCCAAGCGGCGCGTTCGTGGCCACCAGTAGCGCACTGGCCGAGCATGTCCATATTCCGGTGGTCGCGTCCAACCGGATCAACATGCCGCAGGCCGCCGAGCAGATCCTCGCCGACACCCAGGTGCAGTTGATCTCGATGGCCCGTCCCCTGCTGTCCGACCCGGACTGGGTCCGCAAGGCCGCCGAGGACGCGGCCGATCAGATCAACACGTGTATCGCCTGCAACCAGGCCTGCCTGGACCACGCGTTCGTGCACAAAACCGTGTCCTGCCTGCTCAATCCGCGGGCGGGACATGAGACGGTGCTGAACCTCGGTCCCACCCGCAGCGCCCGGTCGGTGGCGGTGGTCGGCGCCGGCCCGGCCGGATTGTCGGCGGCGGTCAGCGCCGCGCAGCGGGGCCACCGGGTGACCCTGTTCGAGTCCGGTTCGGCCATCGGCGGCCAATTCGACTTGGCCAGAAGGATTCCCGGCAAAGAAGAGTTCAACGAGACGCTGCGGTACTACACCCGGATGCTGGAGGTACACGCGGTGGACGTGCGGCTCGGCGTCCGCGCGTCGGTGGACGATCTGACGGCCTTCGACGACGTCGTGCTGGCCACCGGGGTGACGCCGCGGCTACCGGACATCCCGGGCATCGATCACCCGATGGTGTTGTCCTACGCCGAAGCCCTGTCGGGACAACACGTCGGCACACGGGTCGCCGTGATCGGCGCCGGCGGGATCGGGTTCGACGTGAGCGAGTTTCTGGTGAACGAGGAATCACCGACCCTGAATGTCAAAGAATGGAAGGCTGAGTGGGGTGCGCTGGACCCCCAGGATGCGCCGTCGGTCCGCGGCTCTCTGGCCACGCCGATCGTCCTGCCCGCCGCGCGTGAGGTGTATCTGCTGCAGCGCACCACGGGTGCGCAGGGCAAAGGACTCGGTAAGACCTCGGGCTGGGTACATCGGGCGTCCCTCAAAGCCAAAGGCGTACAGCAACTCTCCGGGGTGAACTACGAACGTATCGACGACGACGGGCTGCACATCAGCTTCGGGAAGGACCATTCCGATGCCCGGGTCCTGACCGTCGACAATGTGGTGGTGTGCGCCGGTCAGGAGTCGGTGCGCGACCTCGAGGACCTGTTGCGTGCGCGTGGCGTCGAGCCGTACGTGATCGGTGGTGCGGCCGTCGCCGCCGAACTCGATGCCAAGCGGGCCATCCGGCAGGGCACGGAGCTGGCCGCGCGGCTGTAGCGCGCAGACCGTCCCCGCTCGGGTTCGAGCGGGGACGGTCTGTGTCAGCTACTGCGAAGCCTCAGGCCTGCTTCAGCGCCTCGATCTCGAGGGTGATGGTGACCTTGTCACCGACGACGGCCCCACCGGTCTCCAGCGGCGCGTCGAAGGCGATCCCGAAGTCCTTGCGGTTCAACACCACCGACGCCTCGAAGCCGGCCACGGCACCGTGGCCCATACCCGGGTTCACGCCGTTGAACTCCAGCTTCAGCGACACCGGCTTGGTGACACCCTTGAGGGTGAAGTCACCGTCGAGCACGTAGTCGTCACCGTCGGCCCGCACCGCGGTGGAGGTGAACGTCGCCGTCGGGAACTGCTCGACGTCGAAGAAGTCGGCGGCCTTCAGGTGCGCGTCGCGCTGCTCGTTGCGGGTGTTG
The DNA here is from genome assembly GCF_011758805.1 of Mycolicibacterium fluoranthenivorans. Taxonomy (NCBI): domain Bacteria; kingdom Bacillati; phylum Actinomycetota; class Actinomycetes; order Mycobacteriales; family Mycobacteriaceae; genus Mycobacterium; species Mycolicibacterium fluoranthenivorans. The sequence goes on from NZ_JAANOW010000004.1 coordinate 207,689, forward strand.
ACCGAGTTGATGTCGATGGTCGCGGTGACCGACGGGGTGCCGTCCTCGGCGACGACGATCGCGCCGGTGAAGTTGTCGAAGGTGCCGCGCACCTTGCTCACCACCAGGTGGCGCACGGAGAAGTTGACCGAGGAGTGCACGGGATCGAGGGCCCAGGTGCCGGCGGTCAGGTCGGTGGCTACAGCTGCAGTCATTGAGGTCTCCTTGCTTTTGGGGCCGGCCGTCCCGGCACCCTCACCTGATGCAAACGGACTATGGTCCGAATTCATTCCGGGTGCGCAGGAACTACCCCACACCCCACACCGCACGGGCCCCCGAATCCCCGACTTTGATCACCACCGCGATCGCCGCGAGCCCGACCACCACGGCCAGTACCGCCACCACCGCGGCCACCCCGCGACCGTGGCCGGACCACCAGTGCAGCAGCGCCAACAAGGCCGCCACCACCAACAACGCCACCGCCACATAGGGCATCCAGTCCCCGCGTTCGGCATGCTCCTGCAGCACGGCGGCGGGTTGGGGGAACCTGTCGTACATCGCCTCCCCGGCTTCGACGGTCAGCGGCGTCAACGCCGCCGTGACCACGGCCAGTGCCAGCACCAGCCACACCAGTCGTTCCCGTGCGGCCGGCCACAGCGCACAGAGGATCTCCAGCAGCGCCACCAACGGCACCAGTACGACGACGGCATGCACGAACAGTGGGTGGGCGGGAAGTCCGGCGATCGTGTCCATGACCGGAGGATCCCACGCGAGCGTGCGCAAAATGCCACGAATTGCGGCGTGTCACTGTGCAGACACGCACGCTCGCGAGAGGGACTAGGCCGCCATCGGTGCGTAGGTCGTGGTGCGCTGTCGGGCCGGCCGACCGATCCCTTCGGCGATGGCCACCAGTTCCTCGACGGACTTGGCCGAGCCGTTCTCCGAGCCGGCCATTCGGGAGATGGTCTCCTCCATCAACGTGCCACCCAGATCGTTGGCCCCACCCTGCAGCATCACCTGGGTGCGTTCGACGCCCAGCTTCACCCACGAGGTCTGGATGTGCGAGATCCTGCCGTGCAACATGATCCGCGCCAGCGCGTGCACCGCCCGGTTGTCCCGGTGTGTCGGGCCCGGCCGCGCGCCGCCGGCCAGATACAGCGGCGAGGACTGGTGCACGAACGGCAGCGGCACGAACTCGGTGAACCCACCGGTGCGGTCCTGGATACCGCGCAGCACGTTGAGGTGCCCCACCCAGTGCTTGGGCGTGTCCACGTGCCCGTACATCATCGTCGAGCTGGAACGCAGGCCCACCTCGTGCGCGGTGGTCACCACGTCGATCCACTCCGACGTCGGCAGCTTGCCCTTGGTGAGCACCCAGCGCACCTCGTCATCGAGGATCTCGGCGGCGGTGCCCGGGATCGACCCGAGCCCGGCCTCCCGCAACGACGTCAGCCACTCCCGCACCGACAGGCCACTTCTGGTGACGCCGTTGGCGATCTCCATCGGTGAGAAGGCGTGCACATGCATCGACGGCACTCGGGCTTTGACCGCCCGCACCAGATCCGCGTATCCCGTCACCGGCAACTCCGGATCGATACCGCCCTGCATGCACACCTCGGTGGCCCCGGCGACGTGTGCCTCCCAGGCCCGGTCGGCGACCTCCGCACTGGACAGCGAATAGGCGTCGGCGTCGCCCTTGCGCTGCGCGAACGCGCAGAACCGGCAGCCGGTGTAGCAGATGTTGGTGAAGTTGATGTTGCGGTTGACGACGAAGGTGACGTCGTCGCCGACGGCATCGCGGCGCAGCGAATCCGCAAGGGCGGCCACCGCATCCAGCGCCGGGCCGTCCGCGGTGGCCAGGGCCAGGTATTCGTCGTCGCTGCAGCCACCAGGATTGCGTTCGGCCGCACGCAGGGCAGCCAGCACATCGGTGTCGATGCGCTCCGGAGCGCGGGCCGCCAACTCGGACACCTTCTCCCGGATGGACTCCCAGTCCCCGAACGCGCTGCCCAGATCGCTGCGGGTCTCCGTCAGCCGACCTTCGGTGTCGATGGCGGTGTGCAGATCGGTGCGCCCCAACGACTCGGACGCCTCATCGGGTTCCTGCCAGGGCCGGCCCACCGGGTTGACATCGCGCGCCCACCCGGTCTCGGGGTCGGCCAGCGCGTCCACATGCCCGCGCACCCGCGGATCGATCCATGCCGCACCCGCCTGCACGTAGGACGGCTGCGCGGTAAGACGTTGCACCAGTTCATAACCCGCAGCGGCAGTGACCTCGGCCAAGTCCTCCAGGGCCGGCCACGGCCGTTCCGGGTTGACGTGGTCGGGAGTCAAGGGCGACACTCCGCCCCAGTCATCCACTCCGGCACCGACCAGCGCCAGGCATTCGTCGCGGGACACCAGGTTCGGCGGAGCCTGGATGCGCATCTTCGGGCCGAGCACCAGCCGGGTCACGGCGACGGTGGCCAGGAAATCGTCGATCCCGGTATCGGGCACGGAGGCCATCGCGGTGTGGTCCTTGGCCCGGAAGTTCTGCACGATCACTTCCTGAACGTGCCCGAACTCCTTGTGCGAGCGCCGGATCGCGTGCATGGTCTCGGCCCGTTCGGCCAAGGTCTCGCCGATACCGACCAGCAGGCCGGTGGTGAACGGGATGGACAACCGGCCCGCATCGTCGAGGGTGCGCAACCGTACGACGGGGTCCTTGTCGGGGCTGCCGTAATGCGCCAGCCCCTTGGTTTCATACAGCCGCCGCGACGTGGTCTCCAGCATCATGCCCATCGACGGGGCCACCGGCTTGAGCCGGGACAGCTCGGTCCAGCTCATCACCCCCGGATTGAGGTGCGGCAGCAGGCCGGTCTCCTCCAGGACCCGGATGGCCATCGCGCGGACATAATCCAGGGTGGAGTCATAACCGCGTTCGTCGAGCCACTGCTTGGCCTCGTCCCAGCGGGCTTCCGGCCGATCGCCGAGGGTGAAAAGCGCTTCCTTGCAGCCCACCTCTGCACCGCGTCGGGCCACGTCGAGAATCTCGTCGGGCTCCATGAACATCCCTTTGCCCTGGGCGCGTAGCCGGCCGGGCACGGTGACGAAGGTGCAGTAGTGGCAGGTATCGCGGCACAGATGGGTGACCGGGATGAAGACCTTGCGGGAGTAGCTGACCGGTAGTCGCCCCTCGGGGCCGCGCCGGCCCGCCGACTCCAGGCCGGCATCTCGTACCCGCGCGGCACTGGCGCACAGGTCTGCCAGATCGTCGCCTCGGGCGGTCATCGCCACGGCTGCTTCGTCGACATTGAGGGCCACACCGTCGCGGGCACGGCGCAACACACGGCGCAACGCGGACGTACTGGGCTTCGGCGGGATCACCGGACTGGGTAGATCGGAGCCGTGCTGCGGGTTCAGAGCCACTCCCCTGTAACCAGTGCGTCGCCGCGAATCATCCGCGCGTCCCACAATCTGAAACCACTGCCCCTGGCATAGGGGCCACCATAGTCCCAGCGATCGGCTGCGACGCGTCGCCCCAATGCAATAAACCTGCGTTGACTCTGGCGTAAATTCACCCGCACAGGCGACCGCAAGAACAGGAGCCACGATGGGTGTGTCCGTCCGTTCGTATCTGATGGCGGGCGTGACCGCCCTTGCCGCCGGCACCATTGCCATCCCGTCCTCGGTCGCGCCGCCCACGGCGGCCCCTGCCCCGGTGCATGCCCAGGTGCGCCTGGCCGCCGAGACCAGGACCACGTGGGCGCCCACACCCGTGATCGTGCTGGCCCCGAAGTCGCAGGTCACGCAGAAGGCGGCCGCCGCCACGCCGTCCGCGGGCGCCCCGGCGCTCGCCTCCGCGGTCGCGCCCGCCGCGGTGGCGCCGGCTGCCGCTGCGCTGGGTTTACCCGGGCTGAGCAACGCCATCATCAACGGCTACGACTGGCTCATCGGTTGGGTCGACTACGGCGTGGACCTCGCCCAATACGCCGTCGGCTGGATCCCGGTCGCGAATATCTTCGCTCCGCAGATCGGCATCGTCTACTACAACCTGATCCGGCCGATCGTCACCAGCGCCGTCTACAACACCGCGTACGTCATCGGCGGGTACGTCAACCTGGTCCAGGCCGTCGGCAACGTCATCAACGACAGCATCAACGCAGGCAAGGGCTTCATCCAGGCAGAGATCAACTGGGCGCTGAGCTGGCTGCCCCCGCTGCCACCGCTCCCCTTCGCCGCGACGGCGGCCAAGACGGCGGCGGCCCGGACCGCACTGGCGTCGGCAACCGCCGACACGGCCACCACCGGAACACCGGTGACCGCGGCGGAAGAAACGACCGGCACCGGCTCAGGTGACACCGGTGACAAGACCACAGCCGCCGAGGACGGCAAGCCCGCCGCCGGGGCGGAGCCCCTGACACACCAGGAGACCGCGACGCCGGACCCGGTCAAGACGCCGTCAACCGAACCGGAATCGGCCCCCGAGCCGGCCGCCGACAACGAAACTCCGGCCACCCCGCCGACGACCAAACCCGATGTGGTCAAGGCCGACGATCAGAAGCCGGAGTCGACCGAGGCCACCCCTGATACCACCAAGCCGGACGCCAAGCCCGAAACCAAAGCCGGCGGCACCGACACCACACCGGACACCACCAAGTCCGACGCCACCAAATCTGATACCGAGAAAGCCGACACCGGCAAGCCGGACCCGAAGAAGGCCGAGCCCAAAAAAGCCGAGCCCAAGAAGAAGAAACGCGATCAGCGCGCGTCGACCCCGAAGGCCGACACCCACGCGAACACCGACGCGGACTAACGCGACCTGGCGTACCGCCGCAACACCAGCACGGGTGGAAGCGTGCCGACGACGATCAACAGGAGCAGCAGCAGCGCACCGGATGCCGTCGTCGCGAACACGATGTCGCCACCCGGGCCACCCAGTGTCAGCGATCCGATGGTGGCCAGCCAGCACCACAACGGCAGCGCACCCACCCGCGTCGAGGACGTCCACTGCAACGCGGCCCAGACCAGGGCGGCGTTGCAGGCACCGCTGGCCAACACGCTCGCCGGAAAGGGCGCACCGCCGACGCGCCAGGGCAACAGAAAGGCTGCGAGCACTGCGGACGACACACCGCCGAGGCACAGCAACGAGATCATGACGGGCGGCACCCAGGCCGGTCCGTCGGGTTCGTCGTCCGTCAGGTCGAACCCCGTCAGGTGGGAATGCTGTCGAGCAGCGCGACAAGCGAACCGACCACCCACTGGAAATTGTCGGCGCGGTCCTGCTGGTGCTGCAGATTGGGATCCAAGTCCGGGTCCATTGGGGCAGCGTACCGCCCCGGGCACGCCGGCCCGGCCGCTATCCGAGTTTCAGTCCGGCCAGCAGATCGGTTTCCACACCACGCTCATCGCGCTCGCCCGCCGCCCCTTTGACCAGCACGTAATGCTCGATCCCCCACAGCGGGAGCGCGACCAGGTTCGACAGCGCCAGCGAACGTCCGTCCGCGGCGACGCTGACCTGGGTGGCGTGGGCACGCAACGCCGCGGCCTTCGCGGGCAGATGTGCCGCGGCGTCGATCACGGCGTCGACCTTCTCGTCGGGGTAACCGAACGTGATGTCCGACGGCTTGATCTGGATCCAGTCCGCAGGTGGGTCGCCGATATCGGCGAGGCCGTCGGCGATGCCCGATTCCGCCATCACCGTCCAGTAGAACTTCGGTACCTCCCACGGCTCGCCCGGATGGCCGTCACCACCCGCAGCGGCGACGGCGGCCGTGGTGACTTTATGTGCGCGGATGTGGTCGGGGTGCCCGTACCCGCCGTTGGGGTCGTAGCTCACGACGACGTGCGGGCGCAGGTCCCGGATGATCGCGACCAAAGCCGCGACGGGCTCGGCGATATCGGCGTCGACGAACCGCTGGCGGTGCCGGGCCGGGGTGCCCGGCATCCCGGAATCGCGCCAGCGCCCGGCGCCGCCGAGAAAGATCGGCTCGCCGGCGCCCAGGGCGGCCAGCGCCGTCGTCAGTTCCGCGATGCGGTAGCCGCCCAGCTGATCGGCCGCGTCGACGGCGAGCTGGGTCCAACGATCGCCGATCACCTCACCCTCCTCACCCAGCGTGCAGGTCACCACGCGCACGGCGGCGCCCTGTGCCGCGTAATGGGCGATGGTCGCTCCGGTGGTCAGGGACTCGTCATCGGGGTGGGCATGCACGAAGAGCAGCCGAGGTGTTTGCACTCCCCTAGATTTACCGTGTGGCGGCGGCGGATGCGAGGAGCACCGATGAGCGGCACCTTCTCGAGTTCGGTTGCGCGGTCGTGGCCGTCGGCGTGCTCGCGGGCGCCGCGGGTGCGGCCACCACCCTGCTGCTGCACTGGGTCGAGCACCTGACCTACCACTATCACCTGGGCACCCTGCTGACCGGCGTCGGCGCGGCCGACCACATTCGTCGGGCGACCGGCCCGATGATCGGCGGCGCGCTCGCCGGCCTCGGCTGGTGGCTGCTCCGCCGCCGCGCGCCGGTTCCCTCGCTCACCGGGTCCATCACCGCGCACCGCCCGCTGGCCCGGGTGCCGCTGGCCATCGACGCCGTCCTGCAGGTGCTGATCGTCGGGTCCGGCGCCTCACTCGGGCGCGAAGGCGCGCCTCGGCAGCTCGCCGCCGTCTTCGGCGACTGCGCCACCGGGCGGTGGTCCCTGACCGAACATGACCGCGAGATTGTGCTGGCGTCGGCTGCCGGCGCCGGCCTCGCGGCGGTCTACAGCGTGCCGCTGGGTGGCGCGCTGTTCACCATCACCATCCTCATGCGCAGCTGGCACCCCCGCGTCGTCGGCACGGCGCTGATCACCTCCAGCCTGGCGGTGGCCGTCGCCGCGCCCGTCACCCATTTCGAGCATTCGCTCACCTGGCCGTCAGCCGACGTGTCGTATCGGTTCGTCCTGCTGGCCCTGGCCATCGCGCCGGTGGCAGTCGGGATCGGGATCGCGTTCGAACGGCTGATGGCCACCGCGCGGCCCAAGGTGCCCTCCGCGTCGTGGCTGCTGATTCCCGGTATCGCCGCCGCCGGACTGCTGACCGGCATCTGCTCGATCTGGTATCCCGAACTGCCGGGCAACGGCCGCAGCATTCTCACCGTCAGCGTGAACAGTTCATTGACCTTGTCGGCGGCTGCGGTCATCTTGCTGCTCAAACCGGTCCTCACGGCGCTGTTCCTGCGCGCGGGCGCAGTCGGCGGCCTGATCACCCCTGCGCTGGCCACCGGGGCCGCGGCGGGATCCCTTGTCGCGCTTACCCTCAACGAATACGCCGGCGCCGCGCTGAACGTGCCGGCCGCGGCCCTGACCTGCGCGGCGGGCGTACTGGCGATCACCCAACGGGCACCACTGTTCGCCGCGTTGTTCGTATGGGAGCTGGCCCGCCCGCCGGAATGGCTGGTCCTGGTGTTCGCGATCTCCGCGTTCACCGCGCACGCGCTCTGGAAGCGCGTGCACCCCGAACGTTAGGGCTGTTTCACCCATTTCCCGGCGTCGCCGACGATCCCGACCGGGACCGCGCCGGAAAGACTGACGCCGCGCACCCGCGGGCCGGCGGCGACGATGGTGGTGTCCTGCAGGATCGGCAACACCGTCGACAGGTTCCACAGTCGCGGCTCGACGGCGTCGATCACCTTGGCGATTTCCTCGGTGCCGGCGAGAGCCGCTTCGATACGCGGCTGGATGCTGCGGTCGCAGACGCCGGTGAGGTTACTCGGCACCGTCACCAGCTCGCCGGTGCTGCTGGGCACCGGCGTGGTGGCGGTCGGTGTCGGGGTGGGCGCGGGCGGGGCGGGGCTGGGGGTCGTCGTCGCCGTCTGCGCCGGGGACGTCGTGGTCGTGACGCTCGGGGACGGCGTCGCGGTCGACACGGCCGTCGCCTCCAGGGCCGGGCAGCCGTAGCGGGAGGCCAGTGCGGTGGCGAGGTCACCGCCGGCCTGGTGCCATCCGACAATCGCGTCGACCTTGTTGTTGGCCAACGCATCCCCGTACAGCACAACCGGGTCGAGCGCCGATACCGAGGCCGCGATGCCCACACTGCGCAACTGGTCGGCAGCGGTGTTGGCCACGGCCAACGACGTGGGATCGTTGGCGGCCACGCCGATCACGAAGGTCAGCGGCTGGCCGTCCTTGGTGATCTGACCTCGGGAGTCGTCCGGCGGTGGGACACCCGGCGTCGACGGGGGCGTCGATGTCACCGGCTCGACCTGGTATCCGGCGTCGGCCAGGAGTTGCAGGGCGGCCTCCCGGGGCATCGCCGGCGGCGCGGTCGGCACGTACCCGGGGTCCGACGGTGAGCGCACCTGGGCTTGAGCGAGCGTGACGGTGTTGTCCGATCCGGCGCCCACGGCAGCCAGCAGGTCGACGTCGAGCAGCCCGAAGATCGCCTTGCGCACGTGCGGGTCGGCGAGTGCGGGCTGTTGCGCGCGCAGCGTCAACTGCATCACCCGGGGCGTCACGATTCGCGCGGTCCGCACGTCCGGGATCGCCGACAGCTGCGCGAAGGCCGCCTGACCGCCGTGTACCTGCGCCACCTGGGTGTCGCCGTTGCGGATCGAATCGGCAAGAGCCGCAACCGCTCCCCCACGCCGGAACAGGATCTGGTCGGGCGCCGCGGGCGGGCCCCAGTAACGGTCGTTGCGGGCCAGCAGGATCTCGTCGCGTTGCGGATCGATGCTGTCCACCCGGAACTGGCCGCCGGTGACCGGCATGGTGCGCACCAACCCGGCCCCGAATCCGCCCGGCACGTCCTTGACGATGTGGGCGGGCAGCAGGTCGTTGAACAACTCCCGCCAGGCCGGGTACGGCTGGGAGAAGGTGACGACCGCGGTCTTGCCGCCCTCCACCGACTGCACCCCGGTGATCAGGTCGTAACCGGCCGGGTCGACCACGCCGGGCTGACTGACCATCTGACGCCACAGATACCAGTAGTCGTCGGCGGCGATGGGCGCGTTGTCGGTCCAGGACGCCTCCGGTTTGATCCGGTAGGTGACGGTGAACGGCTCCTCGTTGGTCACCTCGGCCGACAGCAGCAGGCTGGTGTCGAGCTCCCAGCGCGAACCGGTCGGCGCGGCAGGATCCGGGATCGGCCGGAAGGAACTCGGCAGCACCAGAGCCGAGATAGCCGCGTTCACCGGCGATTGATCCGAGAGCAGATGCGGGTTGAAGCCCGGGCCGATCGAGTCGATGGCCATGATGATCTGCATCGCCTTGGCCGGCGGCGGTGGTGTCGACTGACTGGTCTCGGTGCTTTGCGGTGCCGGGGGCGGGCTCACCGTGCAGCCGGCCAGCACCAACGACGTTCCGACCAGGGCGCCGGCGACAGCGCGAAAACATCGTGGGTTGGTCGGCACGCCCAACAGGGTATCGACAACCGCCCGCGACACCGCCAACGTGTGCCCGAGACGCCGCGCGGGTACTTTTTCTACTAGAGGTCGTAGTATTCAAAAAGTTCGGCATTAGCCGCCAAATTATTAGCTACCCACTCGCCGACAATACGACACAGCAACATCACAGCCAGCCCCCATATCGGGATTTTTACATCACCTAGCTGCATCTATGTAAAGAGATAGGTGATATGGACAATTTTCTCCGCTTTCTTCTGCGCTCGCTGAAATTCCGCCCCATGAAATGCGAGCAAACAAATAGCAGGGACCGACATATTTAAATTGAAACGTGTTTTACCAAATTGCTCTCCCCTGTCGCCACCAGGACTACGGTCAGCCCGGTCGGAGTGACCGACATCACAATCGAGTCGAGGGAGAGAACGTTGCAACTCGCATTGCGCCCCTATGTGACAACCGGCCTCGCGTTGGTGAGTGCCGGCGCCATCGCCATCACCCCGATAACTGCTCCGCCTCCGGAAGTCCATCTGCCGGCCGTGACCCTGGCCGCGAACCCGGTGATCGGCGCGTACACGCAACTACTCCAGGACACCTGGACCGATGTGCGGACCGTCGGATCCCAGGCCTGGAACGAGGGTCTGCCCATCTTCGACCAGTTCGTCAGCAACACCAAGGCCAATCTCGACATCCTGGCCCAGGTACCGCCCAATCTGATCAGCGGCGTCAAGTACGCGGTGTCCCAGATTCGGCCCACACTCGACACGGCCGGGACACAACTGCGCGCCGGTCAGATCGATGACGCGATCAACACCTTGTGGAGCGGGCTGGTGATCAACCCGTTGATCGGCGTCGCCTTCCCACTTCTCAACACCCTGGAGATCCCGGTCAACATGGTGAAGACCTTCGCCCGGGTGGTCGAAGCGCTACCGTCGGCGGTCCTGATCGGTGTCGGACTCCCGGTCCTCAGCATGGTCACGGCCGTGGTGAACTCGATCGGCACTGTGGCACAAGGGCTTTACGACGGTGTCACCACCGGCGACCTGGGAGCGGTGCTGACAACCGTGCTCACCGCACCCGCCACCGTCATCGGCGGCGCGCTCAACGGTGACCCGAGCACCGGCACCGTGGGCCTGATCAACGGCGTCATCTCCGGCATCCTCAGCGCCCGCAAGACGATCGCCGACGCGATGGCACCACCCGCCACCGCCACCGCCACTTCCGGCGCCACCGCGCTGAAAACCGCAGCCGCCAACGAGGTTCCAGCCGTCACCGCCGACACGGTGACCCTGGACGTCAAGTCGGCGCCCACCGGCGAGAGCACGAAGGTTGCCGAGGCCGCCCCTGCGGTCAAGGACGCCGAACCGGCGGCGACCGAAGCGAAGTCGGACACCGCTGTGACAGAGAAGGTCCCCGACACCGCCGCAGCCGACACCACCAAGCCCGACGTCAAAGCCAAGCCCGACGTCAAAGCCAAGCCCGACGTCAAAGCCAACGGTGCCACCGACCTCAGCGACGGCAACAAGGTGACCCCGGGCGAGAAGGCCGGCGAAAAGACTTCCGACACCAAGGCGTCCGAGAAGGCCGCCGACAGCGCTCAGAAAGAGACCCCGGCCGCGGTCACGACCACGACGCCGGGCGCCACCACATCCGCAGCCGGCGACAGCAGCGACGCGAAGGCCGGCGCTTCAGCGTCTTCTGCGTCTTCTGCGTCCTCAGCGTCTTCTGCGTCCTCAGCGGACGCCGGCGAGTAGCGAGTGGGCCGTCAGCCCTGCTGCTTCGCGCGTGACTTGGCGCGGGCCCGCAGGCTGGCGGTCAGCTCGACCTTGCGCACCCGCACGACCTCGGGGGTCACCTCGACGCACTCGTCCTCGGCGCAGAACTCCATGGCCTGCTCCAGGGTGAGATCCATGGGTCGGGCCAGTGTCTCCATCACATCGGCGGTCGAGGAGCGCATGTTGGTGAGCTTCTTCTCGCGGGTGATGTTGATATCGAGATCCTCGGCGCGCGGGTTGATACCGACAACCTGGCCCTCGTAGGTGTCCTCGCCCGGTTCGACGAAGAAGGTGCCGCGGTCGGCGAGCTGGATCATCGCGAAGGGGGTGACCGAGCCGGTGCGGTCGCTGACCAGCGACCCGGTGTGCCGGGCCCGGATCTCGCCCGCCCACGGCCGGTAACCGTCGAACACCGCATTGGCGATACCGGTGCCGCGGGTGAGCGTCAGGAAGTCGGTGCGGAAGCCGATCAGGCCACGGCTGGGCACGATGAAGTCCATCCGGACCCATCCCGCGGCGTGGTTGGCCATCTGCTCCATCCGGCCCTTGCGGGCGGCCATCAGCTGGGTGATGGCGCCGAGGAACTCGTCGGGACAGTCGATGGTGAGCGCTTCGAACGGCTCGTGCAGCTTGCCGTCGACGGTCTTGGTGACCACCTGCGGCTTGCCGACGGTCAGCTCGAAACCTTCCCGGCGCATCTGCTCGACCAGGATGGCCAGCGCCAGCTCACCGCGGCCCTGCACCTCCCACGCGTCCGGGCGGCCGATGTCGACGACGCGGATCGAGACGTTACCGATGAGCTCGGAGTCCAGCCGGCTCTTCACCATCCGGGCGGTCAGCTTGTGACCGGAGACCTTGCCGGCCAGCGGTGAACTGTTGGTGCCGATGGTCACCGAGATGGCGGGCTCGTCGACCGTGATCCGCGGCAGGGCGTGTGCGTGGTCCGGATCGGCCAGGGTGTCGCCGATCATGATCTCGGGCATACCCGCGACGGCGACGATATCGCCGGCGCCCGCCTCGGTGGTGGCGGTCCGCTCGACGCCCTCGGTGATCAGCAGTTCGGTGACCTTGGCGCTGGTGATGACGGGGGTGCCGTCGACCTCGCGCATCCAGGCCACCTGCTGGCCCTTCTTCAGCTTGCCGTTGTAGATCCGGACCAGCGCGAGGCGACCCAGGAAGGCCGACGCGTCGAGGTTGGTCACCAGCGCCTGCAGCGGGGCCTCCGGGTCACCGGCCGGGGCCGGGATGTGCTCCATCAGCACGTCGAACAGCGGGTCCAGGTTGTCACCGTCGGGCACCTCACCGTTGGCGGGTTCGGTGGTGCTGGCGATGCCCGCCCGACCCGATGCGTAAAGCGTCGGGAGGTCGAGTGCCTTCTCGGCGGAAGCCTGGGCTTCCTCGTCCAGGTCGGAGGCGACGTCGAGCAGCAGATCGTGGCTCTCCTCGACCACTGCGGCGATGCGGGCGTCGGGGCGGTCGGTCTTGTTGACCACCAGGATCACCGGCAGATGCGCCGACAGCGCCTTGCGCAGCACGAACCGGGTCTGCGGCAGGGGGCCTTCGGAGGCGTCGACGAGCAGCAGCACACCGTCGACCATCGACAGACCGCGCTCGACCTCACCGCCGAAATCAGCGTGGCCGGGGGTGTCGATGACGTTGATGACCGTGACCGTGCCATCCGCGTTGTGCCGGTGCACCGCGGTGTTCTTGGCCAGGATGGTGATGCCCTTTTCCTTTTCCAGGTCACCGGAGTCCATGATGCGTTCGGTCGAGTCGTCTCCGCGGTGGGTCAACGCACCCGACTGCCGCAGCATGGCGTCGACCAGGGTGGTTTTACCGTGGTCGACGTGCGCGACGATGGCTACGTTGCGAAAGTTCGGGCGAGAATCCACGACGACGATTGTCGCAGTGTGAGTACCGGATCACGAAAACGGCGGATGCCGCGGTGGTGGTGGGAAGGCAAGTGTGAAGAACCTGACCTCGGTCAAGGCCAAGAAGAAGTGCTGCCGCAGCAAGCCGCGCTGCAAGCGGTGCCCGTTGGTGTTGCACAAGGTGCGCAAGGCCGCGCACGCGGGTGCTTCTGGCAAGGAACTGGAGAAAGTCTTCAAACATGCCAGAAAGTCGTAATGACCTGCATTTTCCAGTCCCGGCGGGCGTACCTTTGAAGTATCCGTCACCGATGGTTGGAGGTGTCGATCATGACGGTTTACGAGGCACTCACCGTAGCGCTGATCGTGGTGCTGGCGCTGGCGACGACAGCAGCGATCTACCTCGGTTTGCTCAACTGGATCGGCGGCGCGTTCGTCGTCCGGTGTGCGGCATGTCACCATCTGACCTTCTCCTCGGCAAACGCCCCGCAGAGGTCCTGCCCGCAATGCCGGCATCAGACGCTGATCCATCCGATATACGCCGCACAGCACCCTGGCGGTGAGGTGCGGGTGGTCGGCGACCGACTCCGTTACTAGCGGTGTGAGTGCCCGGCGCCGCGGGTCAACCGGCGGCGAAGCCTTCCTCTAATTGGCGTGCCGCTGCGGCGCTCACCGCGATGGCCTCGTGCGCGGCGGGACTCAACCGTCGCTCGGCGAGATGCGCGATGAGTATCCGGCGTTGGGGCGGACGCGTGGCGAGGCGAATCGAGCGCACGTCGGGCCGCGGATTGAGGACCGCCAGCCGGGGGGCGATCGCCACGCCCAGTTGAACCGCGACCATGGCCTGCACTTCGCCGTAATCATGGGCGAACACACTGGTGCGTGGCGTGAATCCGCCTTGCTGACAAAGCTTTTCCAACGTCTGTGCGACCGGATGGTCTTCGGCGCGCACGACCCAGGACTCGTCACGGAGTTCGCCGATGCTGATCGCATCACGATCGGCGAGCCGGTGATGTTCGGACACCAGCAGCATCGTCGGATCGTTCATCAGGTGGTGGTAGGTCAGGGTCGGGTCGTTGATCCGGTTCCACTCGTAGTCCCAGAGCAGGGACAGTTCGGTCTCCCGCCGGCGTAGCGCATCGACGAGCCGGTCGAAACGGCCGCTGAACACCTTCAGTTCAACCCCGGGGTGGCGCGTCTTGAACTCCTTGACCACCAGGGGCAGCAGCGACGAGCCGGCGGTGGGAAAGGTGCCGAGGGCCAGGACACCCGCTCGGAGGCCCCGGATCTCGGCCAGCTCGGCGTCCGCGGCATGCAGTTCGACCAGGATGCGCTCCGTGTGCCGGACCACCGACCGGCCGGCATCGGTCAGCGCGACACCCCGGGCGTGGCGCTCGAGAAGGGGTTGCCCCGCCTCCTTTTCGAGCTTGGCGATCTGTTGTGAGACGGCGGACGTCGTGTATCCCAGAGCCTCCGCGGCAGCGGTGATGGATCCGTGGGCGGCAACCTCACGCAACGTGAACATCCGATTGGTATCGAGCACAACACTCCAACATGGCTTAAGAGAAAATTAACCCTACTGTACATAGTCGATATTGTCGTTAAGTCAACGCCTTCTTAGTGTGATCTAGGTAATGATCAACGAAGGGTGTGATCCGCAACCGTCACAGCTCCCGCCGAAGCGCGGAACGGTGATCGGTTCGCGCGCAGCGCGACCTTCTCCGGAACTGAGAGACCAACGATGACCTCTGTCGAAGTACTACCGCTGATCGCCTTGGTGGCGATGTTCGTCATCGCCACATTTTTTCCCATCAACATCGGCATTCTCGGGTTCATCGGCGCCTTCGGCGTCGGGTACTTCATGCTCGGCTATGACGACAAGGAACTCCTCGCCGAGTTCCCCAGTTCGATCGCGCTCACCATCGTCGGTGTCACCTACTTCTTCGGTATGGCCAAACGCAACGGCACGATCGACCTGCTGGTCAACGCCTGCATCCGCGGGGTGCGCGGCCGCGTCACCGTGGTGCCGTGGGTGTTCTTCTTCTGCGCCTCGGTCCTGACTGCCCTCGGCACGTTCAGCCCGGCGGCAGTGGCGTTGATCTCTCCGGCGGCGATGTCGTTCGCCGCGCGAACCAAGATGAGCCCGCTGGTGATGGGCATCATGACGATCAACGGAGCCCACGCCGGGGCGTTCTCCCCGATCTCGGTCTCCGGCGTGCTGGTTCGCGACATCGTCGAGAAGAGCGGCCTGAGCATCAACCCCTGGACCCTTTTCTTCGCCAGCTACGGCATCAACCTGCTGCTGTCGGTCCTGACCGTCGTCGGATATGCCGCGTTGGCCCGGGTCCGCCACCTGGAGTTCAGCGCCACCGGTACCCCGGAAGGATTCGATCACGACGACCTCGGGTCCGCAGGTGTGTCCACAAGCCATGACCCGCGCGGCACTGCCATCGTCGGGGGCTCGGGAAGCACCGGCACCGGACTGCTCACCCGACCGGCGCGCACCGGCGTCCTCCTGGACGCGATGCCCACTCCGGTGACCCGCGTACAGAAGCTCACGCTGGCTCTCATCGGCGTGGTGCTGGTGCTGGTGCTGGTATTCCACCTGCCGATCAGCTTCATCTCCATCGCAGCGGGCGCCGTCCTGGCCTTCACCGACCTGTCCAAGCAGAACGAGGCGATTGCCGGCATCAGCTGGTCCACCGTGCTGCTCGTCGCCGGCATGATCACCTACATCTCGGTACTGCAGGAGATCGGCACCATCGACCACCTCGCCGAGATGTCCATGACCATCGGTGCACCCTTGCTGGTTGCCGCCGTCCTCTGCTACGTCATCGGCGTCACCTCGGCGTTCGCCTCCTCCACCGCCCTACTCACCGCCATCATCCCGATGGCCCTTCCCCTGCTGCACACCGGAGCGCTACCGGTCGTCGGTGTCGTTGCCGCACTGGCGATTTCGGCCACCGTCGTCGACGTCTCACCGTTCTCCACGAACGGTGCGCTGGTACTGGCCAACGCCCAGGGGATTGCCCGACCGAGGTTCTACCGCCAGCTGTTGCTCAACGCCGGCATCGTCGTCGCCCTGGCCCCGGCTCTGTGCTGGCTCGTCCTGGTAGTCGGACCCGCGTTGTTCTGAGCACGCATTCGCCGCGGCGCGGTCAGCGAGCTGGCTTTAGCAGAAGTTAAGCCCTATCCGGCAATGCGTGATTGTGCTACATGCTCGGAGCGCTCACAGTGGAAGCACACCTCACTTCTCGTGTGGAAAGGCCTGATCAGACATGCTCACTCTTCGTGGCACCTGGATGCGGGGCGGAACCAGCAAGTGCTGGCTGTTCAACGCCGTGGATGTCGACCCCCTGCTGACCGACGCCGGCGGCCTCGACACACTGCTCACCTCGGCCTTCGGATCCGGCGATCCCCGCCAACTCGACGGGGTCGGTGGCGGAAGTTCGACAACATCGAAGGCGGCCATCGTGCGCCGCTCGCAGTTGCCCGGCATCGACATCGACTACCTCTTCGCCCAGGTGGCGATCGGTGATCGACGGGTCGAATGGGGAAGCAACTGCGGCAATTGCGCCACCGCGATCGGTCTCTACGCCTTGCAGTCCGGCCTCGTCGCCGTCCACGACACGACGACCGAGATCCGGATGCGCAATGAGAACACCGGCGCCGTCCTCACCGCGGAGATCGCCACCCCCGGCGGGGTGATCCCGAGTGAAGGGACCGCATGTGTACCCGGCACCAATGCGCTCGGGGTGCCGGTGGGTCTGTCCTTCACCGGCTTGGACGCCGATCCGGCGGGCGTGCTGCGCACCGGTCACGCCGTCGACGACGTCCCGGTCGCCGGCGGTAGGTACACCGCAACGATGCTGGTGGCCGGCGCCCCGGCGGCTCTGTTCGACGCGGCCGACCTCGGCTTGACCGGCACCGAGGACAACGACGCCATCGCCGATCGGATGGATTTGTTGGTGGCGCTTCGCCAAAAGGCCTCGCTGCTGATGGGATTGAGCAGGTTTGGCGAGCCGATCAGTCACGCCATTCCGAAAGTCGGTGTGGTGGGCCCACCGAGGAACTACCGCACGAGTGCCGGCACCGAGGTGTGCGCGGACGAGTACGACATCTCTGTGCGCATGGTGTCCATGCTCGCCCCGCACCCCGCCATCGGGCTCACTTCCGCCGTCGCCGTCGCCGCGGCGTCGACGATCCCCGGTAGCACCGTCTCACAAGGTATGCGCATGCCGGTGGCCGATTCACTTCGGCTGGGCACCGCCGCCGGGGTGCTACACGTCGACCTCACCAGAGCCGCAGACGGTGCGTTGACAGCAGTGACCCTGCACCGTGCAGCCCGAAAGATCGCCGCGGCAGAGCTTTTCGTCGCCGCGCCGGCGCTCGTCGGCGCAGGTGTGTGACACCGCATCAGCACGGGCGGGCCCGAGTACTCCGCAGCGCCGCCAGCAGATCCGGCACCCAGGCCCGGTCGGCCGGCACCCAGGGCAGATCGTCGAGATCGGTGGCGCGCACCCAGCGCAACGCTCGGTGGTCGTGTGGTTGCGGGCTACCGTCGGTGTGCGTGACCCGGTAGGCCCGCAGCGTCATACCGTTGGTCAGCGCGACATCGGGACCGATGCGCGCCCCGACGCTCACCCGGATCCCGAGTTCTTCGTGCAGTTCGCGAGACAGCGCCTCGGCGTCGGACTCGCCCGGCGCGACCTTACCGCCGGGCAGTTCCCACAACCCGGCCAGCTCGGCCGGGCGGGCACGTTGCGCGACCAGCAGGCCGTCCTCCGAAATGAGTGCCCCCGCAACGACAATCTGCTCATGCATCGCCACAGACGGTATACCGTCAGTGGCATGGCTGTGTTGACGAACGAGCAAGTTGATGCCGCGCTGGCCGACCTGCCCGGCTGGGAACGGGCGTCGGGCGCGCTACACCGGTCGGTCAAGTTCGGCGCGTTTCTCGACGGAATCGAGGCGGTCCGGCGGGTGGCCGAATTCGCCGAACAAGCCGACCATCATCCTGATATCGATATTCGTTGGCGGACAGTGACTTTCGCTTTGGTGACGCATTCCGCCGGCGGGATCACCGAGAAGGATCTGGCGATGGCGGCCGATATCGACCGGATCCTCGGCCAGTAGCGGCCATCCACGTCAGCGTGGCCAGGGTGGCCACGGGGTAGATCAGGCCCGCCCAGGCCAGGTACCACGGCCGGCTGATCTCCCAGATGGTCGGCTGCGCGAAGCTGAGCAGCCAGGGCAGCCCGATCAGCGTCAAGACCAGCCAGCCCCAACCCAGAATGCGCGCGCCACGGCGCTCGCGCAGCGGGCCGTGCAGCAGCCAGATCATCAGCGGGATCAGCCACACCCAGTGGTGGGTCCACGAAATCGGTGACAGCAGCAGGCCGAACAGCTGCACGATCACGATCCCGGCGAGCCGGTCGGTGCCGCCGTCCACCGCCCGCCAGGCCAGCACCGCCAGGACCGCGGCCACCAACAGGATCGCGACCACCACCGGTCCATACCCGGCGTCGTGCCCGAGGATCCGGGAGATCGCGCCCCGCACCGATTGGTTGAACGAGGTACCGATCGGGCCGATCCGGCCGGCATCGCCGAGCAGGTCGGTGAAGTAGTACCGCCCCTGCCCGCCCACCACCACAATCGACACCGCGACCGTCGCGGCGAACACCACCGCGGAGAAGGCCGCCGCCCCGAAGCGTCGCACGCCCAGGAAGTACAGGCCCGAGACGGCCGGGGTCAGCTTCACCCCGGCGGCCAGTCCGACGAGTAGACCCGACACCCACCAGCGCGAGCTGTACACCGCGTAGAGCACGGCCAGGACCAGCAGCACATTGATCTGCCCGTAGTCGAAGGTGCTGCGTAGCGGCTCCGTCCAGATCCCGGCGGCCGTCCACAGCATCGCCGTGCGGGCATTCGCGCGGCCCAGCAACCGCAGGCTCAGCGACACCACGCCGTACAGCGCGGCGACGATGCCGACCTGCCAGAAGAAGGCCACCAGGCCGAACGGCAGCAGATGCAGCGGATAGAACACCACCGCGGCGAACGGCGGATAGGTGAACGGCAGCGGAAAGTCCGGTGTCTGGTCTGCGTAGACGTAGGAGTACAGCGTGCCGGGGTGGTCGAGCGCACCGGCGCCGCCCACGTAGACGTGCAGATCGACGAAGTTCGCGCCGTTCGGCACCAGGTAGGTCCACGCCAGTCGCGCCGCGATGCTGAGCGCGAACAAGACCGGCGCCAGACGGGTGCGTGGCGCACTCGGGGCGCGCGAAGAGGTGGTGTCTACGGCTCGACTGTAGCCAGCCCGATTCAGATGGGCGATTGCGGTCACCATCGGCACACACCTCCGTAACGGTTGAATAACCGCCACACGTGTCACTTGAGTAACACCAGTAACGGGCTACTTTCGGATTCAGACCCGCCGCCAACGAATTGGGGAGAACCATGCCAGCTACCAGAAAACTGTTTATTACCAGCATGATCGCTGGCGCGGGTGCGGTGACCGCGCTCGCGCTCAGCCCGGTTGCCGGCGCCGACCCGGTGCTACCGGCCCCGGTCGCACCGGCCGCCCCGGCCGCACCGGCGCTGCCGTTCGCCAACCAGCTCGCGATGGCTCCCCAGCTGATCCAGGGTCTGGCTTCGGCGTTGTCCGGGGGCGGGGCGGCATCCGCCGTGCCCGCCGCGGCCGCACCGGCTGCCGCTCCCGCAGCGGCACCGGCAGCGAGCGCCAACCTCACCCTGCCGCAGTTGCCGGCCGTCAGCCCGGCCTCGGCGGCCACCGCCGCGGCACCCCTCGCGGCAGCGGCAGCACCCGCGCCCACCGGCAACGTGCTGTTGCCCCAGGCCGATGTGAATCTGCCGCAGGTGGGCGGGCTTGAACTGCCCAAGCAGTTGGCCTTCCCGGGTGATCTCGCCTCGCTGCTGCCCGCCGGGTCGCCGTTGGCCGGATTGCTGCCCAAGGCTGCGACCGCAGCGCCGGCCGCACTCGGCGCGCCGGCTGCCGCCGCGGCACCTGCCGCGGCCTCCGCACTGCCGGGGGCCGCCGGCCTCATGCCGATGCTGCTGCCGACGACGGCATTGTCCGCGCTGCCGTGATCGGGAGCTGACCAGCCGTCACCACACATATCCAGGGGGAAGTCATGACATCGATCCGGACACTGCTGAGCAGTACCGCCGCGACAACGCTGGTGGTGCTGGGCAGCGGCGTCGCCTCAGCGGATCCCGCGGTGCCCGCACCATTGCCGATCAACAATCTGCAGGCGCCCGGGTTGCCTGCGATGGAGACGCTCGGACCGGCGATCCAGCAAGCTGCCGCCGATCCGCAGGGTGCCGCATCGATGCTCATGGCCGCGGCCGCCGCGTTCGCAGGAAACGCGGCGGCACCTGACGATTCGAAGAATATGGCCACCGCGGTCAACCAGTTCGCCTCCGACCCGCAGGCACACGTGCCCGCGGCGGGCGCCGGACCGGAAGCTCACCTGCCCGCGGGGGTGGACCCGGCGCATGCCGTCGGACCCGCACCCGAGGCCGCCGCGCTGCCCGCACCCGCACCGGCACCCGCACCCGCTCCCGATGCCGCCCCGCTGGCCGCCGCACCAGCCCCTGCGCCGGACGCCGTTCCGGCCCCGGCACCTGGCCCCGCGCCGGCACCCGCACCGGCGCCGACGGGTCTGCTGAGCCCGGACGCCGCCACCAAGCAGGACTTCATGTACCCGTCGATCAGTAACGGCTGCCTCGCCAACGGCGGCAACGTGCTCGCCACCGCGATCTCGGTGGCCGGTCCGGCGGCGATCCCGACGCCCGGGCCCGGCCCGGGTCAGACCGCGTACGTCTTCACCGCGGTCGGCACTCCTGGTCCCGCAGCCGAGCAGAAGCTGCCGCTGAACGTCACGTGGGTGAATCTGTCCACCGGGAAGTCCGGGACCGCAACGCTCAAGCCCCGCCCGGATATGAACCCCGAGGGGCCGACCACCTTGACCGTCGTCGCCGACACCGGGTCAGGCAGCATCATGTCGACGATCTTCGGTCAGGTGACCACGACAGAGAAGCAGTGCCAGTTCATGCCCACCATCGGCTCGACGGTGGTGCCCTAAGCCCGTAGCTCACCCGAACCGCGACGGTGCACACAGATCGCAAATCCGGCCCGATAAGCGATCTGGGTGCACCGTCGTCGGGTTAGCGTCCCGCTCAGTACGCCATGAACAGGATCATCTCCCGGTCGTACTCACGACCGGGATGAGCCTGCGCCAGATGTTCCTGAGCCTTTTCCACCAGATCGTTCTCATCGGTGCCGGTAATCGCTTCGCCGCAGGGGCAATTCAGATGCGTCTTCGCCATGTGATCACCATCTCATACGCATGCGAGCGCCATCGAGTGCGTGTCAGGCCTGCTTCGCGGCCTTGGCCGCCGCTTTCATCTTCTTCTTGTAGGCCCGGACTTCCTGCAGTGACCCGGGATCCACCACGTCGGCCACCGACATGTGCGTGCCCGCCTTGCCGTAATCCCCTGCCGCGGCCCGCCAGCCGGCCGGTGTCACGCCGTACTGCTTGCCGAGCAGGGCCAGGAAGATCTTGGCCTTCTGCTCACCGAAGCCGGGCAGCCGCTTGAGCCGGCGCAGCACCTCGGCACCGTCGGGGTCACCGGCGGTCCACAGCGCGGTCACGTCACCGTCGTAGTCGTCGACGATCGCCTGCGCCAGGGTCTGCACCCGCTTCGACATCGATCCCGGAAAGCGGTGGATGGCCGGGGTTTGCGAGCACAGCGCGACGAACTCGTCCGGGTTGTACTCGGCGATCTGGCGCGCATCGACGCCACCGATCCGGTCCGCGATCTTCTTCGGCCCGGCGAACGCCGTCTCCATGGGGATCTGCTGATCGAGAAGCATCCCGACAAGCAGTGCGAACGGATTGGACTCGAGCAGAGCGTCGGCCTCGGGGTCTTGGACCAACTGCAAGGTGGGCATCTGGCCAGTTTAAGGCGAGTCCGGTGGGCATTCCCGAAGTCTGTGTCAGTCCTGTGTGCGAACGTGTAGACGACAAACCGGTGGTACGCCCGTGGGGAGACGGACATGAAACGAGTGGTTGCACCCCTTCTTGCCGCACTGGGCACCACGATCGCCCTGGCCGCCCCCGCCGGCGCGATCCCCGACCAGGGCACCCCGGCGTTCGACGACTACATGCAAGGCCTGCAACGCAACGGCTACAACCTGAATCCCGACACCGCATGGCGCGTCGCCCACCAGGCATGCATCGGCGGCATACCGGGCTACATCGGTTTGGAACTGGCCACGCAGGGCGTCATCGGCCCCGGGGCGCAGGAACGGGTCATGGACGTGGCCAGGAAGTACGCCTGCCCGGTTCAATAGCCGGACCGGTTTAGGGTGGCCGCAAGATGTCCGGCCAAGTAGCTCTCGCGCTGGCCGTCGCCATGGCATTGGCGGCGGTGGCCGCAGTGCTGATCGTGCGCACCCGGCGCGTCGTCGCCACCCCCACCGAACGAGCCGTACACACCGCGCTGCACACCGCATCGCTCGCGGCGCGCGCCCTGCGCCGCGGCCTGGACACCGAATCCGCGCAGACCGCGGCGCCGTTCCTGCGCGGACTGACCGGCACCGAGGGCGTCGCCCTCTTCGACGGCGACGGTGACCTGCTGGCCCGCGACTCCGCCGACGACGCGATCTGGACACCCGAGATCGTCGAGGCCTGCGCATCGACCGCCCGCGACTCCGTATCCGCGGCACGCCGGGTGCTCACCAACAACGGGACCACCGCCGTGGTGGCCCAGCCCCTGCTCGCCGAGGGCGGTGACGTGCTCGGCGCGCTGGTGTCGGTGGCGACCGGCAATCCCGGGCCGGGCATGCTGGGCGCCATCGGCGAGGTGGCCCGCTACGCGGCCAGCCAGCTCGAACTGGCCGAGCTCGACGCGTCACGGGCCCGGCTGGACCGGGCCGAGGTGCTGGCACTGCGCGCCCAGATCAGCCCGCACTTCATCTACAACGCCCTCAACACCGTGGCGTCCTTTGTGCGCACCGACCCGGACCGCGCCCGCGAACTGATCCTGGAATTCGCCGATTTCACCCGCTACTCGTTCCGGGCGGCCGGGCAGTACACCACCCTCGCCGAGGAACTGCGCAACATCGACCGCTACCTGACCCTGGAGCGCGCCCGCTTCGGCACGGCGCTCACGGTGCGCCTGCAGGTGGCCCCCGAGGTGCTCAACGTCGTCGTGCCGTTCCTGGCGCTGCAACCGTTGGTGGAGAACGCCGTCCGACACGGCTTGGCCGCCCAGGGCGGCGGATCGGTGGAGCTCATCGCCCGCGACGCCGGCACCGATTGCGTCATCACCGTCGAGGACGACGGCGCCGGAATGGACCCCGACATGCTGCGCGCCGGCGCCGACCAGTCCGCGCACGTGGGCCTGACGAATGTGGACCATCGGCTGCGGGCGGCCTTCGGCAACGACTACGGTCTGGTGGTCGAGACGGCTCTCGGAGCGGGCACCAAGGTCATCATGCGGGTACCGAAGTTCCGTTCCGGGGTGCGGGCCAGCGGAGGTGCGTACACGTGAGTTCCAAGCTGACGGTGCTCGCCGTCGACGACGAGGCACCCGCACTCGACGAACTCGCGTATCTGCTGGGCCGCCACCCCGGTGTCGCCGAGGTGTTCACCGCCGGTGACGCCACCTCGGCGTTGCGAGAACTCAACCAGCACACCATCGATGCGGTGTTCCTCGACATCAACATGCCGGGCCTGTCCGGCATCGAGCTCGCCGGCGTCCTCACCAATTTCGCGCACCGGCCTGCCGTGGTGTTCGTGACCGCGCATGACGACAAGGCGGTGGCGGCCTTCGATGTCGGCGCCACCGATTATCTGCTCAAACCGATCCGGCAGGACCGGCTCGACGAGGCGGTGCGCCGGGCCGCGACCACCCAGACCGGTGCCGCACTCGGAGAGCAGGACTCCGACGTAGTGCCGGCCGAACTCGGTGGCATCACCCAACTGGTGCCCAGGGACAGCATCGGCTGGGTGGAGGCCGAGGGCGACTACGCCCGCCTGCACTCGGCCACCGGAGCTCACCTGGTGCGAATCCCGTTGAGTGTGTTGGAAACTCGCTGGGCCGACCACGGATTCCAGCGTATCCACCGGTCCTATCTGGTGTCCCTGCGTCTGGTCACCGGGCTGCGCACGCACGACGGCGCGGTACTGGTGCGGCTGCGCGCCAACGGCACCTCACCTGCCGTCGAGCTGCCGGTGAGCCGACGTCAGGCCCGCGAACTGCGGGACCGGTTGGTCCGGGATCCGATGCGCAATCTGAAACCCGCCGATGAGTGAGCCGCCGCAGGGGTCCACGCCGCGGCCCGCCGCGGGGCGGCAACGGGTCGTGCTGGCGCACCGGCGCGGCGCCCGGATGGTGCGCACCCGGGTGGAGGTACAGGAGCAGACCCAGGTCGGCGACGCACTGGTACGTGGTCTGATGCGCGCCCAACTGGGTCTGGCGCTGCGGCTGACGCTGGTCGTCATCGCCGGAGTGGTCGCGACCGTGATACTGGCACCGCATCTGAGCGCACTGACGGTGCTCGGCATGCGGCTGAACTGGTTGGTCCTCGCTGTGCTGTGCTACCCACTGCTCTACGGGATAGGCCGACTGTACGTCCGCCTCGCCGAACAGGCCGAGCGCGATTTCGTGCGAGTCGTCGACAGCGAACCATGACCGGCGCGCCACTCACGGCGGTCGCCCTCCTGGCCGCGGCGGTGGCCACCGTCGCCATCGGCGCCTACGGGGTCCGGTTGTCACGTACCACGTCCGACTTCCTGGTGGCGTCTCGCAGTGTCGGTCCGCGCTGGAACGCGGCCGCGATCTCAGGTGAATACCTTTCAGCGGCATCATTTCTCGGCGTGGCGGGCCTCATCGCCAAGTACGGCGCCGACGCACTGTGGTACCCGGTGGGGTTCACCGCGGGCTATCTGGGGCTGCTGCTGTTCGTCGCCGCTCCCCTGCGCCGCTCGGGCGCCTACACCGTTCCCGACTTCGCCGAATTCCGGCTCGGCTCGGCACGGCTGCGCAAGGTGGCGATGCTCGTCGTGGTGGTGATCTGCGTGTTCTACCTGGCTCCGCAATACCAGGGGGCCGGGTTGACACTGAAAACCCTTCTGGGAATGCCGGTATGGACCGGGCCTCTGCTTGTCGGCGCGATCGTGATCAGCAATGTGGTCGGCGGCGGGATGCGGTCGATCACCTTCGTGCAGGCCTTCCAGTACTGGTTGAAACTGACCGCCATCGCGATTCCCGCACTGGCGCTGCTCGGGTTGTTCCTCAGCGACCGTGCCGAATTGGGCGGACCGTTGCCGCCGAGCGTGCAGCATCAGACCACCGTCGCGATCGATACCGACGTGGTGGTGCAGGTGGTCGATCCCGCGGGCATCACCCTCACCGGAACCCTGGATGGCCGGCATGTCGACGCCGCCACCCTCGGCGTTCCCGGTGACCACACCCTGGGCGCGGGTAGCACACTGACCCTGGCCGCCGGCGCGGCCACCCCGGTGGTGGCCGGCACCCCGAGCACCGGCGGCGAATGGATCACCTCCGGCGGCGGGCTGGGTGGCGGTCATCCGCTCTATCAGGTGCTGTCCATCATCGTGGCGACCTTCCTCGGCACCATGGGCCTGCCGCATGTGTTGGTCCGCTTCTACACCAATCCCGACGGCCGCGCGGCCCGGCGCACCGCGCTTGCCGTCATCGCCATGGTCTCGGTGTTCTATCTGTTCCCCGTACTCCTCGGCGTGTTCTCCCGGCTGTACGTTCCGCAGTTGCTCATCACCGGAACCGCCGACGCCGCTGTGCTTCTGGCCCCGGGATCGACCGTCGGCGGCGTAGCGGGACAACTACTGGGGGCGCTGGTGGCCGCAGGCGCGATCGCCGCGTTCCTGGCCACCTCCTCGGGGCTGCTGGTCAGCATCGCCGGCGCATTGGCCACCGATGTGCTGCGCGGGCGCGTGCGCGATTTCCGGGTCGCCGCGGTGATCGGCGGGCTCATCCCGATTCCGCTGTCACTGGTGGTGTCGGGCCTGGAACTGTCCCGCAGTGTCGGACTGGCCTTCGCGGTCGCGGCGTCGACGTTGTGTCCGCTTCTGGTCCTTGGCATCTGGTGGCGGGGTCTCACCGCCGCGGGCGCCGCGTGCGGACTCATCATCGGCGGCGGCGTGTGCGGCAGCGCGGTCGCGGTGGCCATCGCCGGTGGCATCGACGACGATGTGCTCGGCGGCTGGCCCGCGGTGATGGTGGGCTACCCCGCCGCCGTCAGTGTCCCACTGGCGTTCACGACGATGATCGTGGTCAGCCGATTCACCCGCGCCACACCAGATGTCGCGCAGATCTTCGCCCGCATGCATCTACCGGAACGGTTGGGTATGGGTGTGGAGCGCGTCCCGCGGGGATGAGGGAGACTCGGCTAGGTTGACCGGCTGGTGGAGTCGGGCCGGATGATCGGGAAAGTGGTGGTGCACAGGTGAGTGAGCAGGTCGACCTCGCGGTCATCGGATTCGGCAAGGGCGGCAAGACGTTGGCCGCAGCACTCGGGCGCAAGGGCTGGCGGGTGACGCTGGTCGAACAATCCCCGCAGATGTACGGCGGCACGTGCATCAACATCGGTTGCGTCCCGACGAAGTCACTGGTGTACCGGTCCGAGCACCTGAGCGCCGGGACGGCCCACCCCGACGAGTACCGTCGCGCCGTCACCGCCACCGGTGAGTTGACCGCCGGCCTGCGCGCGGTGAACTACACGATGATCGACAGCATCGACACCGCCGAGGTACTCACCGGCGCGGCCCGCTTCGTCGACGCGCACACCCTCTCGGTCTCGACCGCCGACGGCGAGGTGACGGTGTTCGCGAAGTGGATCGTCATCGGAACCGGTTCGCGGCCAACACTTCCCGATATCCCCGGCCTTGCCGCGTCGACTCGGGTCCACACCAGCACGGACCTGCTCACCGAGGAACACCTGCCTCGACGACTCGTGGTGCTCGGCGGCGGGTACGTCGGTATCGAGTTCGCCGCGATGTACGCGGCGTACGGATCCGAGGTCACCGTCCTGGAGCGCCACGCGCAGGTCTTGGGGCGCGAAGACGACGACATCGCCGAGAGCGCCCGGACCATCCTGCAGGACAAGGGTGTTCGTATCATAACCGATGCCCGGGTCACCGGCGTCAGTGACAGCACGGAGGCGACCACGGTCAGCTACGACACCGGCGGCGGTGCGCACACCGTCGAGGCGGATACGGTCCTGGTGGCGCTGGGCCGCGAACCCGTCACCGCCGACCTGAACCTGGCAGCCGCTCAGGTGCGCACCACGGCGTCGGGCGCGGTGTCGGTCGACGAATACCTGCGCAGCAGCCAACCTCATATCTTCGCCATGGGCGATGTCAACGGCGGTCCGCAATTCACCTACGTCTCGCTCGACGACTACCGCATCGTGCTCGATCAACTCGTCGGAACAGGTGCCCGCAGCACCACCGACCGCAACGCCGTGCCCTACAACCTGTTCATGACGCCGCCGCTGGGTCGGGTGGGCCTGACCGAGCGCGAGGCCGTGGCCGCCGGTCTGCACATCAAGGTCGCCACCATGCGGGTCGCCGACATGGCCACGGTGCCGCGCGCCCGTATCGTTGGCGAGCCGGACGGCCTGATGAAGGTCGTCGTCGACGCCGACACCGACCTGATCCTCGGGGCGGCCCTGCTCTGTTACGACGCCCATGAGGTGATCAACACCGTCGCGCTGGCGATGCGCCACGACATCACCGCGACCGCCCTGCGGGATTCGATCTACACCCACCCGTCCATGACCGAGGCGTTCAACCAGCTGCTGGGCGGTCTCACCGTGCGATAGGCCCGCCGCTCACCGCCACTCATCGACCGTTCAGCGCATCGCTGCCCGGCTTCGGCGTCAACTCCACCCGTGTGACCCGCATCTCACTTAGGTTCGGTTACCAGCTGGTTCACAGTCGACGTCAAGGAGTCCCACGTGCCCACCACCGACAGTCGCTCCGCGCCCACCGGCGCCGAGTTCGTCGAAGTTCAGAACAGCCCCGAGTTCCAGGAGTTGCGCAGCAGACTGCGCCGTTTCGTCTTCCCGATGACGGCGTTCTTCCTCATCTGGTACGGGCTGTACGTCCTGCTGGGCGCCTTCGCCCACGATTTCATGGCCACCAAGGTGTTCGGCAACGTGAACGCCGGCCTGCTGCTCGGGCTGGGGCAGTTCGTCACCACCTTCCTCATCACCGGCATCTACGTCCGGTTCGCCAACCGCGAGCTGGACCCACGCGCGGCCGCCATCCGCGCCGAGCTGGAAGGTCCCGCGAAGTGACCACCCTTCTCGCAGCATCGGATTCGGTGGGCAACCCGGTCGCCAATATCGCGATCTTCGGCGTCTTCGTGGCCGTCACCATGTACGTGGTGATCCGGGCGAGCGGCAACAACAAATCCGCCGACGAATTCTTCACCGGCGGCCGCGCCTTCTCCGGCCCCCAGAACGGCATCGCCATCGCCGGTGACTACCTGTCGGCGGCCAGCTTCCTCGGCATCGCCGGCGCCATCGCCGTCTACGGCTATGACGGCTTCCTCTACTCCATCGGCTTCCTGGTCGCCTGGCTGGTGGCACTGCTGCTGGTGGCCGAATTGCTGCGCAACACCGGCCGATTCACGATGGCCGACGTGTTGAGCTTCCGGCTCAAGCAACGCCCGGTCCGGCTGGCCGCGGCCACCACGACGTTGACGGTGTCGCTGTTCTACCTCCTGGCACAGATGGCCGGGGCCGGCGGTCTGGTGGCCCTGCTGCTCAACGTCCACAGCAAGACCGGCCAGTCGCTGGTGATCGCCGTCGTCGGCATCCTGATGATCGTCTATGTGCTGGTCGGTGGCATGAAGGGCACCACGTGGGTGCAGATCATCAAGGCCGTCCTGCTGATCACCGGTGCCGCGCTGATGACGGTCATGGTGCTGGCCAAGTTCGGGCTGAACTTCTCCGAGATCCTCGGGGCCGCCCAGTCGGCCGTCTCCGATGCCACCACCAAGGGGGTGGCCAGTCGCGATGTGCTCGCCCCGGGTGCGCAGTACGGCGGATCGACCACCTCGAAGATCAACTTCCTGTCACTGGGGCTGGCGCTGGTCCTGGGCACCGCGGGTCTGCCGCATGTGTTGATGCGCTTCTACACCGTGCCCACCGCCAAGGAGGCCCGCCGATCGGTGGTGTGGGCCATCGCCCTGATCGGGGCCTTCTACCTGTTCACCCTGGTGCTCGGTTACGGCGCCGCCGCCATCGTGGGGCCGGACCGCATCCTGTCCGCCGCGGGCGGCCAGAACTCGGCGGCTCCGTTGCTGGCCCTGGAACTGGGTGGCGTGGTGCTGCTCGGCATCATCTCCGCCGTCGCGTTCGCCACCATCCTCGCGGTGGTCGCCGGCCTGACCATCACCGCGTCGGCGTCGTTCGCGCATGACGTCTATGCCAGTGTTCTCAAGGGACACAAGGTCACCGAGGAGGAGCAGGTCAGGGTCTCCCGGATCACCGCGGTCGTACTCGGGCTGGTGGCCATCGGGCTGGGGATCCTGGCCAACGGTCAGAACATCGCCTTCCTGGTCGCGCTGGCGTTCGCGGTGGCCGCGGCGGCGAATCTGCCCACCATCGTCTACTCGCTGTACTGGCGCCGGTTCAACACCCGCGGCGCGCTGTGGAGCATGTACGGCGGGCTGATCTCGACCATCGTGCTCATCGTCTTCTCCCCCGCCGTTTCCGGGTCGAAGACCGCGATGATCCCGGGTGCGGATTTCGCGTGGTTCCCGCTGGCCAACCCGGGCATCGTGTCGATCCCGCTGGCCTTCCTGCTGGGCATCATCGGGACGCTGACGTCCTCGGACGAGGGCGACGCGGAACTCAATGCCGAGATGGAGGTGCGGTCGCTGACCGGCGTCGGTGCCGAGAAGGCGATCGTGCATTAGCGAGCATCACAGCGGGGTATGGATTACCCATGGCGGCGGCGGCGTTGTTCAGCGGAGTGAACACCCGCCGCCGCCTGGCATTCCCACTCCTGGCCTTCGCGTTCGCCGCCGTGATGCTCGGCACCACCCTGCCGACACCGATGTACGCGCTCTATGCGGCGCAGATGCATTTCGCGGTGCTCACCACCACGATCGTCTTCGCCGCCTACGCCATCGGCGTGCTCGGCGCCCTCCTCGTCGTCGGCGGCTGGTCTGATGCGATCGGGCGGCGCCCGGTGCTGCTCGGCGGTCTGGTGTTCGCGCTGGCCAGCGCGGTGGTCTTCCTCTTCGCCGACAGTGTGGCCGTGCTCCTGGTGGGACGACTGCTGTCCGGCCTGTCGGCGGGTATCTTCACCGGAACGGCGACGGCCGCCGTGGTGGAGGCCCTGCCCGCCGCGCAGCGTGAGCGCGGCGCCGTGGTCGCGACGGTCGCCAATATCGGCGGCCTGGGGAGCGGGCCCATTCTGGCCGGCCTGCTGGTGCAGTACGAACCGCATGCGCTGACGCTGCCGTTCGTGGTGCACATCGTGCTCGTGGTACTGGCGATCGCAGCGGTCCTGATCGCCCCGGAGACCTCCGACCGCACCGGCCGGATCGGCATGCAGCGGCTGTCGGTACCCGTCGAGGCGCGCGCCGTTTTCATCACCGCCGCCACTGCGGCTTTCGCCGGCTTCGCCGTGATGGGCTTGTTCACCTCGGTGGCCCCGGCGTTCGTCGCAAATGTGGTCGGCAACGACAACCACGCCGTCGGCGGTGCCGTGGCCTCGTCGATCTTCCTGGCCTCGGCCGCGGCCCAACTGGCGGGACGACGGATCGCACCGGCCCGCGCGGTCGCGGCGGGCAGCGCCGTCCTCGTGATCGGCATGGTGATACTGGCTGCCGCGCTGCACTTCTCCTCACTGACGGGCATCCTGGTCGCGGCTCTGGTGGCCGGTACGGGTCAGGGCATCAGCTTCAGCCGCGGCCTGGCCGCCGTCGTCGAACAGGTGCCCACCGAACGCCGCGCCGAGGTCAGCTCGACGTACTTCGTGGTCGCCTATGTGGCCATCTCGCTGCCGGTGGTGGGCGCCGGACTGGCCGCGCACGCATGGGGATTGCGCACCGCCGGCGAGGTGTTCGCGGTGGTGGTCGCGGCGCTGGCCATGGTCTGTCTGGCCGCGATCCTGGTCCAGGAGCGCCGCGGCACCCCCGCCTCGGTGTGAGTTGAGTGGTTCTACTCAGGTGCATCGCGCGTCGCTGATTTAGCGTCGAGCCATGCCCGCGACCACGTTTCCCAGCGTCGCAGAGGTGGCCCGGGCCACCCCGGCCGACCGGGACCGCGCCCTCGACGTCATCCGCATTGTGTCCCTGCTCGGCGTGGTCACCGGCCATACCCTGATGGCCACCAGCATCATCACCGACCAGGTGTTCCACTGGGACAACCTGCTCACCACCTCGGCCGTCCTGCAGGCACTGACCTGGATCTTCCAGATCATGCCGCTGTTCTTCTTCGCCGGCGTGGCGAGTTCGGTCACCTCCTACCACAACAATTCGGCCGGCGACTGGGGCGCCTGGCTCCTCAAACGCTGCACCCGCCTCTACCGGCCGGTGTTCTCCTACCTGGCGTTCTGGGCGGTGGCGCTGATGGTGCTACACCGGGTGGCACCGGTGCACGTCTACGAGCCGATCGCCGGGATCTCGACACAGCTGCTCTGGTTCCTCGGCGCGTATGTCCTTGTGCTGGCGTCGGTTCCGTTGCTGGCCCGGATCACCACCACGGCACGGCTGGCCGGGGCCGTGGCCGTCGGCTACGGGCTCATCGCCGTGGTGGACGCGGCTCGCGTCAACGACCCGAGCCTGAGTTGGCTGGGCTATGCGAACCTGTCGGTCTGGCTGTTGCCCGGCATGTTCGGCGTGGCCTACCGCCGCGGTCTGCTGCGCCCGTCCACAGCGGCCGCGCTAGGTGTCATGATGCTGGCCGTCAACCTGGCGCTACTGCGCTTCGGCCCGTACGAACTGAGCCTCGTCGGCATCGAAAGCCAGCGTCTGAAGAATATGACGCCACCATCGCTGCTGCTGGCCGGGCACGCAATCATGATGTGCGCCTTCGCCATTGCCGCCGCGCCGGCCATCAGTCGCTGGGCCACCCGGCCGCGGGTGTGGTGGCTGACGGTCATCGGCAACAGCGGCGCGATGACGCTGTACCTGTGGCATATGCCGGCGCTGCTGGGGCTGCACCTGGCGTTCGACTATCTGGGTCTGCCCCGTTACCCCGGGCAGCCCCATCTGCTCGCGCTGAGCATCGTGCAGCTGGCGCTCATGGTGGCGCTGGTCGCCGCGCTGTTCATAGCGCTGCGACCACTGGAGAACAATCCACTGCCCTACTGGGACGGCGGCACCGTCACCGCCGCCCGCGGGACCGCGGTCGGAACGCTGCTCTGCCTCGCCGGCGCCGCCACCCTCGCCTCGGTGAGCTGGGGACTCAAAGGCCCGGGACTGCTGTGCGTCGCGGTGCTGCTCACCGCGCTGGCAACCGCCCGGAGCCTGGCCCGCACACCGGACTAACCGCTCTTGCGGCGGAACTCCCTGCGGTTCTCCACCACGCCGTGGGCCTTCGATTTATTCGCCCGGCCGTCTGCGTGTGAGTTGGCGCCGGACGACTGCGCCTTCTTCCGTTCCAGCGCCTCCCGGAACTTGCGCTTGGTGTCGTCTTCTTCCGGTTTCTCGGCCATTACATGAGCCTATCCGAGAGCCGGCCCGATCAGCGCAGACCGGGCGGCATCCCGTACAGATGGGCGATCGGGATGGTGAGCAGCACCCGCCGATCCTCGACCATCGCCCGGCGATAGTCATCCCAGTCCGGGTGCTCACCGGCAATGTTGCGGTACAAGGCAATCAGCCCCTCGACGGTGTCATCGTGTGGTTCTGCCGCCGGCGGGGTGAGGATCGCATCGCCCTCGGCCACCGCATAGGACCAACCGTCGTCCGAGCTGACGAGCAGCGACGCCCGCGGGTCCCGCCGCAGATTGCGCGTCTTGGCCCGCGGCTCGGTGATCGACACCTGCACCGCCACCTCGCGTGGATCGAAGTAGTACGACACGTTGGACAGCTGGGGCCGGCCGTCGGATTTGATCGTCGCCAGCACCCCCAGCGAATTCCCGCTGATCAATGCCAGCAACTTGTCATCGAAAACCAGGCGACCCATGTAGCGAGCGTACGTCGATAGGATCGCAACGATGACCGCTCTGCCCAGGATTGGTGGCACGACTTTGGCCGGCGTGCCGGTGACGACGTCGAGGTTCGCGTGACGCGCTACGCCGCGTTTCTGCGCGGTGTCAACGTCGGCGGTGTGAACCTGAAGATGGCCGACGTCGCCAAGGTGTTCGCCGAGGCCGGCTTCGACGACGTCAAGACCGTGCTGGCCAGTGGAAATGTGTTGCTGGACAGCGCTTCCGGCGCCACGTCGGTGCGACGCACCGCGGAGGCGGCGTTGCGGGAGGCGTTCGGTTACGACGCCTGGGTACTGGTCTACGGATTGGACGAGCTCCGCGAGATCGTTCAGCGGTACCCGTTCGAGCGCGACGTTCCCGAGCACCACTCCTATGTCACCTTCGTCAGCGACGACGACCTACTCCAGGAGTTGGCCGCGCTGGCGACCGAGGCCGGAGACACCGCGGCCCAGGGCGACGGTGTCCTGTACTGGCAGGTCGCCCGCGCGGCGACGCTGGACTCGGCGATCGGCAAGACGATGGGCAAGAAGCGCTACAAGTCGTCGACCACCACCCGCAATCTGCGCACCCTGGACAAAGTGCTGCGCTGACCCGAACGGGTACATTCGGCGCGGTGAGCTCCCAGAAGATCGACGCCTCGGCGCTGACCGGTGTCTCCGAGACCGCACTGCTGACCCTGCAGGTCCGGGCCAACGAAGCCCGCCGACCGGATGCCATCCTCGATGATCCGGTCGCCGTCAGCCTGGCCGACTCCATCGAGTTCGACTTCGCGAAGTTCGGGTCCGCGAATCGCCAGGACATGGCGCTGCGGGCGCTGACCTTCGATACGGCCACCCGCGCCTATCTGCGCGATCATCCGGCCGCCACCGTCGTCGCTCTCGCCGAGGGCCTGCAGACCAGCTTCTACCGCATCGACGCCTCCGGCGTGAGCAACGAATTCACCTGGCTCACCGTCGATCTCCCCCCGATCGTGGCGCTTCGCGAGAAGCTGCTGCCGCCGTCGGATCGGATCCACACCTGCGCACAGTCCGCGCTGGACTACAGCTGGATGGACAAAGTTGAGGACGCCAACGGGGTGTTCATCACGGCCGAGGGTCTGCTGATGTATCTGCAGCCCGCGGAGGCGATGAGCCTGATCGCCGAATGCGCGAAGCGGTTCCCCGGCGGGCAGATGATGTTCGACCTGCCGCCGCACTGGTTCGCGTGGTGGGCGCGCAACGGTCTGCTGCGTCCCTCGCTGCGCTACCGGGTACCGCCGATGCCGTTCAGCCTCTCAGTGGCCGGTGCCGCCGACCTGATCAACACCGTGCCCGGTGTCCGTGCCGTCCACGACGTCCCGCTGCCGCCGGGCCGCGGCCGGGTGGTCAACACCCTGATCTGGGCGGCCTACCGGATTCCGCTACTGGATTCGCTGCGCGGGGTGACCACCTTGCTGGAGTTCGGCTGAACCGACGAGCTCCCCGTCGCTGCGCTCACGCGACTCGGTTGCGCGGGCCGCGTTCTCGCTGATGACCGTCACCAGCCGGCCCGTCACACCGGGGGCAAGGTCGTGGCCCATCCCGGGGATGGTCAGGTGCCGAGCAGCGGGTATGGCCGCCGCGGTGGCCATACCGCCGCTGGGATGCACGATGAGGTCCCGGTCCCCGTGCACGACCTGGGTCGGGGCGGTGACGCGGGCCAACTCCGCCGTGCGGTCCCCGGATTTGTAGATCGCGTTGATCTGCCGTGCCACGCCGGCAGCAGCGCAGGGTCCCGGTCCGCGTTCCCAGGCGCCGGCAGCGTATTCCACCGCGCCGACGACGTCCATCGGAAAGCCTTTGCCGGCAAGATGTTTCATCATCTTGACATGGCGGTCGATGAACGCCCGTCTGGTCCGCGGGGGCCGCGCGGCCATCAGCATCAAGGTGGCGACGGCGGGCTGTCCGACCCGGGGCGCGCCGGTGGTCGAGAAGATGGACGTCAACGACAGCGCCCGGTCCGGGTACCGCGCGGCCACCGTCTGGGCGATCATGCCGCCCATCGACATCCCCACCAGGTGGGCCCGCTCGATACCGAGGTGGTCGAGCAGTCCGACGACGTCGGCGGCCATATCCGCGAGGTCGTAGCCGTCGCGCCGGGGCCGGTGGGTGAGCTGGCGCAGCCGCCCGGGCGGTGTGGTGGTGGCCCAGGTGGAGCGCCCGACGTCGCGGTTGTCCAGCCGGATCACGTGGAATCCGCGCTCGGTCAACCCGTCGACCATCTCCCTCGGCCAGCTGGTGAGGTCCAGGGTGAGGCCCGCGATCAGTACCAGCGGCTGTCCCGCGGGATCACCGTCGGTGCGGTAGCACACCCGGTTGCCGTCAGGCAGCAGGCAGTACCGGTCGGTCATCGAGCGGCCACCGGTTCCGCGGCGGCGACCCTTGTGCTGAACCGCAGATGCGAATCGGTCACGGGTCCGTGCCGCAGTGTCTCGACGTCGGCGGTGTAGTTCATCGTCATCTGCCACGGGCCGTCGACGCCCTGGCGGGGCAGTTCCGCTGCGCTGCGGCTGACGTACCCGGCACCGAAATCGAGCAGCGGCAGCGTCGGCATGGCCGTGTCGAGGACCTCCGGCCGGACCGCGTCGAAACCGTGGGTATCCATATAGGACAACAGCCGGCAGAAGTGCTCGCACAACAGCCCCACCTTGAGCGTCCACGACGAGTTGGTGTAGCCGAACGCGAAGGCGAAGTTGGGCACACCGGACAACATGATGCCTTTGTAGGCAACGGTTTCCGCCGGGTTCACCGGCCGGCCGTCCACCGTCAGCCCCATCCCGCCGAACAACTGGATCTGCAATCCCGTCGCGGTGACGATGATGTCGGCTTCCAGCTCGCGGCCGGACTCCAGCAGGATGCCGTTCTCGGTGAAGGTGGCGATCCGATCGGTGACCACCGATGCGCTGCCGTCGCTGAGCGACTTGAACAGGTCGGCGTCCGGTACCGCGCACAGCCGCTGATCCCACGGGTTGTAGGTCGGGTTGAAATGCTCGTCGACCGGATATCCGGCCGGAAGCTGCTTGGCGTTGATAGAGCGGATCAGCCTGCGGGCGGCCGCCGGGTACTTCTGGCACAACACGTACACCGACCGCTGCTTGAGGATGTTCTTGCGCCGGGTCACGGCGTAACCGCGCTTGTCGCCCAGCAGCTTCTTGGCGGCGTTGGCGAAGCCGTCCTTGGCGGGCACCGGCATGACGTAGGTCGGTGAGCGCTGCAGCATCGTGACGTGTCCGGCGGTGGGGGCCATCGCCGGGATCAGGGTCACCGCGGTGGCGCCGCTGCCGATGACGACGACCTTCTTACCGGTGTAGTCGAGGTCCTCGGGCCAGTGCTGGGGATGCACGATCTGCCCGGTGAACCGTTCACGCCCTGGGAATTCCGGGGTGTAACCCTGGTCGTAGCGGTAGTAGCCACCGGCACAGAACAGCCAGTCCGCGCTGATCTGGATCATCTCCCCGTCGCGCTCGACATCGACCGTCCAACGGGATTCGGCGGTGCTCCATGCCGCGCCGAGCACCTTGTGGTGGAACCGGATCCGGCGCTCGATACCGTTCTCGGCGACGGTCTCACGCAGGTAGGCCAGGATCTTGTCGGCGGTCGCGATGGCGTACTCGTCGCGCCACGGCTTGAACTCGTAGCCGAAGGTGTGCAGATCGGAGTCCGACCGGATACCGGGATAGCGGAACAGGTCCCAGGTCCCGCCGGTCGCGCCGCGGGCCTCCAGGATCGCGTAGCTGCGCCCCGGATGCTCCTGCTGCAGGTAGTAGGCGGCGCCGATGCCGGAGATACCTGCGCCGACGATCAGCACGTCGACGTGTTCGGTGTGAGTCATGTCTCCATGGTCGCCGCCCGACTACCCGGACCCAAGGTCGAAACAACCCATTCTGTCCATCATGATGTGCACTTTGCACCATTCTCCTAGGCTGACCGGGTGGAGTGGGCGAAGCCATCACCGCCGGTGCGGGAGCTGATCCGGCGGTGCGCGCAGATCGTCGTCAATGCCCGCCCCGAGTGGCTCCAGGAGCTCGATGACGCGGTGCTCAACGCCAATCCCGCGATCGGCTCCGATCCCGAACTCGCCGCCGCCGTCAGTCGCAGCAACCGGGCCAACCTGTTCTTCTGGGGCACCGCCAATGTACGGGACCCCGGCGCACCCGTCCCGCCCAACACCGGACCCGAGCCCCTGTCCATCGCACGCGAGCTGGTGCGCCGCGGCATCGACGCCTTTCCCCTGGATGCCTATCGGGTCGGCGAAGGGGTGGCGTGGCGGCGACTCATGGACATCGCCTTCGACCTGTCCTCCGATCCCGCCGAGCTGCACGAGATGCTGCAGATCTGCTCGCGGTCGATCAGCACGTTCATCGACGCGACCCTGACCGGCATCGCCACCCAGATCGAACTCGAACGCGACGAACTCACCCACGGCACCCACGCCGAACGGCGCGAGACCGTCGCGCTCATCCTCGACGGCGCACCCATCCCCCGGCAGCGCGCCGAAAGCCGCCTCGGCTACGCATTGACCGGCACCCACACCGCCGTGGTGATCTGGTGCGAGCACCCCGACGGGGACCTGGCCCAACTCGAGCGGGCCGCCGAGGCAATCGGGCTGGCGGCCGGTGGACGGCGCCCGCTGAGCGTGCTGCCCAGTGTGGCGACCCGCTGGGTGTGGGCACCCGGCCACATCGAGACCTGCGCGCTGGAAGCACTCGTCGCCCAGTCGCCCGATATCCGGGTGGCGATCGGCTCGACAGCCGAGGGAATCGACGGCTTCCGGCGCAGCCATTTCGACGCGATCACCACGCAGCAGATGATGGCGAGGCTGCATTCACCGCAACGGCTCGCCTTGTTCACCGACATCCAGCTGGTCGCCCTGATCACCGCCGATGCCGCCCGGGCCGCCGAGTTCGTGCACCGGACGCTCGGCGACTTCGAGAACGCGAGTCCCGAACTACAGCACACGGTACGAACATTCGTCGGCGAACAGTGCAACGCCTCGCGGACGGCCGCACGGCTGTACACCCATCGCAACACCCTGCTGCGGCGGCTGGCACGCGCCGACGAGCTGCTGCCCCGCCCGCTGGCCGAGCGCAGCGTGGACGTCGCCGTCGCACTGGACGTCGTGCGCTGGAGCGCTCAGTCCAGGACCGCGTCCAGATAGCGCAGCGCTTCGGCTTTTCCGATCCCGAGTTGGCGTGCCGTCTCGGCGAAGGCATGCGCGGCGGCCGCCATCACCGTATCGGCCGGATCCACCCGCGCCACGAATGTGCCGAACCGCCCACGGGTTTCGAGAATGCCCGCTGCTTCCAACTCCCGATACGCACGGGCGACGGTGTTGACCGCCAGTCCCACTTGCCCGGCCAGATCGCGCACCGTCGGCAAGCGAGTGCCCGGCTCCAGCCGGCCATCCCGCACCACATCAATGATCTGGGTCCGTAACTGGTCGAACAAAGGGCTTGCCGACTGCGCGTCCAGCCGGACCCACTCCCCCAACCCGGCCATGTGCCCAGTATCGCCCACACCCGCTACTTTGGTGGTGTGCAGGTGACGGTGCTCAGCGGGGCCGGCATGTCCGCCGAGAGCGGTGTGCCGACGTTTCGCGACGTGGAGACGGGTTTATGGGCGAACGTCGACCCCTACGAGATCTCCAGCAGCGAGGGGTGGCAGCGGCACCCGGAGAAGGTCTGGGCGTGGTACCTGTGGCGTCACTACATGATGGACGCCGTCCAACCGAACAACGGCCACCGCGCCGTCGCGGCGTGGGAAGACTACGCCGATGTCCACATCGCCACCCAGAACGTCGACAATCTGCATGAACGCGCCGGCAGCAGCCAGGTCCACCACCTGCATGGCAGCCTGTTCGAATTCCGTTGCGATCGTTGCCATTTACCGTTCACCGGAGCACTGCCGGCGATGCCGGCGCCGGTCGAGGCCATCGACCCGCCCCGGTGCGCGTGCGGCGGCCTGATCCGGCCCGATGTGGTGTGGTTCGGCGAAGGCCTGCCCGACGCCGCCTGGAACGGCGCGGTGACTGCGGTGACCGGGGCCGATGTGGTGATCGTGGTGGGTACGTCGTCGATCGTCTATCCGGCCGCGGGCCTGCCGGAGGCCGCGCTGGCCAACGGTATCCCCGTCATCGAGGTGAACCCGCAGGCCACGCCCTTGTCGGCGGCCGCGACGGTGGTGGTGCGGGAGACCGCGGCCAGGGCACTGCCCGGGCTGCTGCAGCGCCTGCCCGCCCTGCTGGGTTAACCGGGCCGCACCGCCTGGCCGATCGCGAACTCGGCGACCGGCACCGGCACCCACGCCGGGAACGTCAGCTGGCGCCGCGACCTGCTCACCTCGAATCCGGCGGCCACGATCGAGGCTTCGGTATCGCGGTGGGTGTGGCAATTGCCGAGCAGTCGCGGCCACACCGTCGCGTCGGCCAGCCGCTGTAGCGAGGCGCGCGGGCCCGAGCTGGCGGCGTGTTCCAGATAGCGCAACTGGCCACCCGGTGAGATCATCGAAAATAGTTGCCGCAGAACGGCATCGGGTTCATCTAACGAGCACAGCACCAGCGAGCACACCACAGCGTCGAACATTTTCCCGTCGCTTCGCTCGCCCCAGGAGGGCTGCTGCGCGGCGTAGGTCTCGACGGTGTCGGTGCTGACGGTCACCGGCACGGGCGCCGATTGAGCCGCACGGACTGCCACTTCGGCAAGCCGGGGTTCGGGTTCGACCGCGACGACCTCGGTGACACCGGTCGGATAATGGGCGAAATTGGTGCCGGTGCCCGCACCGACCTCCAGCACCCGGCCGGTCAGTCCCGCGAGGTTCTCCACCCGCAGCCGCCGCAGCGACTCGGGTTCGTGGCCGGACATCACGGTCCACAGCCGGGCGAAGAACGGATTCTCGATAGTCGTCATCTGAGCTCCTGCAATTTCGCAATGGTCTCTTCCGGGGTGGCGTCCGGACCCACGATGCCGTGAACGATGCGGCCACAGCACACGGCGCTCAACACGCGGTCGGCGAACTGCTCGGCATCACCCCACGGCAGGTACGGCTTGGCGATCAACAGGGCCGCCACACCGTGCACGGCGGTCCACAGTTCCAGCGCAGCGGCCGTCGAATCCCCTTGCGGGTATATCCCCTCGGCCATCAGCGTTTCGATCGAGTCACGCATGTGCACGAACGCCGAACTGGCCAGGGTCATATCGACGTCACTGCCGGGACTGCCTTCGCCCATCGTCGCGATCCGGTACAGCTGCGGGGTCTCGCGGGCGAACCGCACGTAGGCCAGCCCCTGGGCGCGCAGCACCTCGATGGTGGAGCTCTTGCCCACCGCGACCCGCTGCATCTCCTCGTCGAGTCTCTCGAAGTACCGGGCGCACACGGCGTCCAGCAGTGCGTCCTTATCGGCGAAATGCAGGTAGATCGACGGGGAGGTGACACCGACGCGCTGCGCTACCGCCCGGATCGACACCGCTTTCGCGTGACCCGTCTCCAGGAGTAGTTCGGTGGTCGCGTCGAGGATCTCCTCGCGCAACTGTTCACCGGAGCCGCGGGCAGCCCGCCGGCGTTTGAGAGCTTCAACCACGCTGACCAGTGTCCGTCACACCGGCGGCCACGGGCTCGCGCCCCTCCGTGTCGTGCTCCCGACCGTTCTCACTGATACCGATCCGCTCGTGCAGCCACGCCAGCGGCTTCGGCGCCCACCAGTTCCAGCCACCCGCCACGTGCATGAACGCCGGCACCAGCACCATCCGCACCAGGGTGGCATCGACCAGCACCGCCAGTGTCAGCCCGACGCCGAACATCCGCATGAACGACACCTGTGCGGCGATCAGCGCGGCGAACGAGATCGACATGACCAGCGCGGCGGCGGTGATGACCCGGCCGGTGCGGGCCAGACCGAGCGCCACCGCCCTGTCGTTTCGCTGCCGGGTCGGCCCGTCCAGGGACAACCAGTACTCCCGGATGCGCGCCGCCAGGAACACCTCGTAGTCCATCGACAACCCGAACGCGATGCAGAACAACAAGACCGGCATATTGGCCACCAGCGTGCCGGTGGCCGTCGTTCCGAGCGCCGACAGATGTCCGTCCTGGAAGATCCACACCAGGGCCCCGAACGCTGCGGTGAGCGAAAGCACGTTGAGCACAAGGGCTTTCAGGGGAAGCACCACACTGCCGGTGAGCAGGAAGAGCAGACCGAAGGTGATCACCGCGATCACGCCGAGCACCCAGGGCAGCCGGGTGGTGATGGCGGTGACGCTGTCGCGGTTGATCTGCGCGATCCCGCCGAACTCGACGGCACGGCCATCCGGTCCGCTGACGGCGTGCAGCGCGTCGAGCTGCTGCTCGGAGACATCGGAGAACAGTGGCGCGGTGCTGGCCACGGTGAGGAACGCACTGCCCTCGGCGAGACCGGCAGTCGGCCCCGCGCGGCCCACCTTGCCACCCCCGACGAAGGTGCCGGTCGGGCTGGAGACCGAGGTCACCGCGGCGACTTTCGACAGCTGCGCTGCGTAGCGGTCGAGTTCGGCCGGCGTCAGGCCGTCGGCGTCGGGGATGACGGCGGTCACCGCCGTGGCGGAGTTGTCGGTGAAGTCATTGCGCAACTGGTCGCCGACCTCGTGCGCCGATGCGGAGGTGGGCAGCACCCGGTCGTCGGGGAAGCCCCATTTGACGCCGAGGAACGGTGCACCGAGCAGCACCAGCAGCGCCGTGACGGCGAGGCCGATCGGAATGGCCCGGCGCATCACGGCACCGGCCCACCGGTACCAGAACAGCTGCTCGACCGGTTTGGCGGCGGGAGCGGGCCCGCGCCGGAACAGCCGGCGCACGTTGAGGGCGTCGAGCCGGTCACCGAGAAACCAGATCGCGGCCGGCGTGACGATGACGGCCGCCATTGCGGCGAAGCCCACGGTCGCGACGCCGGCGTAGGCGAAGGACTTGAGGAAGTACATCGGGAACAGCAGCATGGCGGCCATCGACAGCGCCAGCGTCGTCGCCGAGAACAGCACCGTGCGCCCGGCCGTCGCCATGGTGCGGATCAGCGCGCGGTCCCGCGGCTGCCCCTCGGCGAGTTCATCGCGGTAACGGCTGATGATCAGCAGGGTGTAGTCGATGGCCAGCGCCAGTCCCATCGCGGTGGACAGGTTGAGCGCGAAGATCGACACATCGGTGGAGAAGGTGATGAGCCGCAGCACCGACATCGTGCCCAGGATCGCCATCCCGCCGACCAGCATCGGCAGGGCGGCCGCGACCAGCCCGCCGAACACCCAGACCAGCACCAGGAAGCTCAGCGGGATCGCGATGGACTCCATGAGCAACAGGTCCCGCTCGGTCTGGGCATTGATCTGGGCGTAGACCATGGAGACGCCACCGCTCTTGATCGTCACCCCGGGGTGACCGTCGGCCACGTGCGTCAGCGAGTCGGACAGTTCCTTGGCGTACTTCTGGGCGTCGTTCTCCCCGCCGGTGATGCCGGCGACGACGAGACCGGACCTCTTGTCCTTGCTCACCAGATCCGCTGCTGCCGCGGGCGGCACCGTCCACGCCGAGGTCACCTGCGCCACATGGGGTGACTCCCCGAGGGCGGCGGCGATCTCCTTCCCGACGGTGGTCGCCGCGGCACCGTTGACACCGTCGGGCGAGCTGACGGTGATGATCAGCTGCATATCGCCCTGGTGGAACTTGTCAGTCAGCAGCTGCGTCGCGTGGGCCGATTCCGATGTCGGGTCCTGGAAACCCCCGGCGGACAGGCTCTTGGCGACCGGGATGCCGAAGATCGCGGCCGCCACCATGACCAGGGCCGAGAGCGCCAGCACACGTCGGGGCGCGGCCATCGCGAGGAGCGCGATTCG
The DNA here is from genome assembly GCF_011758805.1 of Mycolicibacterium fluoranthenivorans. Lineage (NCBI taxonomy): Bacteria > Bacillati > Actinomycetota > Actinomycetes > Mycobacteriales > Mycobacteriaceae > Mycobacterium > Mycolicibacterium fluoranthenivorans. The sequence continues at coordinate 250,769 of NZ_JAANOW010000004.1, forward strand.
ATTCAGCATGCAGCTTCCCCTCACCAGAACGGCTTTAATATCGCCGTTAAGTTAACAGCGATAACTTGTACCGTCAATCCGTCTTCCCCGATCACGACGCAGCGTTAAGGACGGTTCACCGCCGGGCCGGGCCCTACTCCGGAGTAGAACTCGGAAGTAACATTTGCTGGAGTCACATCGGCGCCCCCGTGTGTCGGCACACACATCGCGGGGTTCTGAAATCGTTGATCTTGAAGCTCAGGCGCAGGTCAGGGTCATCCTGACTGTTGAGTAAGGCGATCGGGCGCAACGCCCGCAAACATCCCGAACCTACCCGGCGGTAAGAATTGCCACGATATTCAGAATCGTGACTCAAAGATTCCTTAAATGTGACCCATACGCTCAGTGTCATGTGGATCGACGACACCAGTGCCGATGTCATCAAAGTCGACTTTGACGCCCTGTACCACGGGGATGTCCTCGTCGAGGGTGACACCTCCGAGCAGTTCCCTGACCTCGCTGCAGCGGTCTGACCGCAGCAGTTCCCTCCTAGCACCACAACGCCGCTGAGCCATGCCTCGGCGGCGTTGTGGCGTCTCGGGGACGTCCCGACAACGAGAACCGCGCGGCCGAACGTCATTGTTCGACCGCGCGGTCAGTTCGTAGCGCAGCTCAGGCGCTGGCTTTTTCTTCCTCGTCGAGGACGACCATGTCGGCCAGCCGGCCGATGATGATGTCTTCGGCTTCGTCGACGATGCGGGTGATGAGATCGGCGACGGTCGGGATGTCGTGGATCAGGCCCATGACCGTACCCGCGGTCCAGATGCCGGCATCGATATCACCGTCCTCGAACACCTTGCGGCCACGCACACCGGCCACCAGGTCCTTGACGTCCTCGAACTGGCCACCGCCGGCGAGGATCTGCACCACCTCACGTGAGACCGCGTTGGACGCGACACGCGCGGTGTTGTGCAGGCTGCGGAAGATCAGCTCGGTGCCACGCTCGTCACCCGCGACGATGGCCTCCTTGACGTTCTGGTGGATACAGGACTCCACGGTGCACATGAACCGGGTACCCATGTTGATCCCGTCGGCGCCCAAGGCCAGCGCCGCCACCAGACCACGTGCATCACCGAAACCACCCGAGGCGATCATCGGGATCTCGATCTCCTTGGCCGCAGCCGGAATCAGCACCAAGCCCGGCACATCATCCTCACCGGGGTGCCCGGCGCACTCGAAGCCGTCGATGCTGATGCCGTCCACACCGAGGGTCTGCGCCTTGACCGCGTGGCGCACCGAGGTGCACTTGTGCAGCACCTTGATCCCGTTGTCGTGGAACATCGGCAGATGCGGCCCGGGGTTGGAACCCGCGGTCTCCACGATCTTGATACCGGCGTCGACGATCACCTGGCGGTACTCGTCATACGGGGGCGGGGTGATCGACGGCAGGATCGTCAGGTTCACCCCGAACGGCTTGTCGGTGAGATCGCGGGTCTTGGCGATCTCATTGGCCAGGTCCGCCGGCGTCGGCTGGGTCAGTGCGGTGAGGAAACCCAACCCACCCGCATTCGCGACGGCCGCCACCAGTTCGGCGCGACCCACCCACTGCATACCGCCCTGGGCGATGGGGTGTTCGACCCCGAAGGCCTCGGTGAACTTCGTAACCAGAGTCATTACTTCTCCTCGTCTACCGCGGGGCCATACGGATCGCACCGTCGAGGCGGATGACCTCGCCGTTGAGCATCGGGTTCTCGACGATGTGCACCGCCAGCGCGCCGTACTCGTCCGGATCGCCCAGCCGCGCCGGGTGCGGCACCTGCTGGCCGAGGGAGCGCTGCGCCTCCTCCGGCAGTGAGCCCAGCAGCGGCGTCTTGAACAGACCCGGGGCGATGGTGCAGACCCGGATCAGGCTGCGCGACAGATCGCGCGCGATCGGCAGGGTCATCCCGACGACGCCGCCCTTGGACGCCGAGTAGGCCGCCTGGCCGATCTGGCCGTCGAACGCCGCGACCGAGGCGGTGTTGATGATGACGCCACGTTCCTCGTTCTTGAGCGGCTCCGTCTTGGCGATGCGCTCGGCGGCCAGCCGCAGCACGTTGAAGGTGCCGATCAGGTTGACCTCCACCACCTTGCGGAAGCCGTCCAGCGGGAACGGGCCTTCCTTACCGAGGGTCTTGATGGCGTTGCCGATACCGGCGCAGTTGACGTTGATGCGCACCGGGCCGAGCGACTCGGCCACATCCAGGGCCTTGCTGACCGCGTCCTCGTCGGTGACGTTGGCGGCGACGAACTTGGCGCGCTCACCCAGCTCGGCGACCGCTTCCTCGCCCTTGAGGTCGATGACGACGACCGACGCGCCGGCGTCGAGCAGTCGCTTGGTGGTCGCCAGGCCGAGGCCCGAGGCCCCGCCGGTGACAACTGCTACCGAATCCTTGATTTCCACGTGCCGTGCTTCCTTCCTATCGGGGTCGTTGCCGGGCTCTAGGCCCAGTCGGTGAGAATCGTGTCGTTGTCGGCGCCGACCACCGGGGGCCGCGTGGGCTGCCCCGGCCGGCTGCGGGAGAACCTCGGGGCGGGCATCGGCTGCAGGCCGCTACCCGTCTCGTAGAAGGTGTCGCGCTCGGCCACATGCGGTTCGGTGAGCACCTCGCCGAACGCCAGCACCGGTGTGGCGCAGGCATCCGAACCCGCGAAGATCTGCGCCCACTCGTCGCGCGTCTTGGTCTTGAACACCTCGGTGAAGGTGGTCCGCAGCTCTTCCCAGCGGGCCATGTCGTTCTGGCCGGGCAGCTCCGCTTGGTCCAGCCCCAGCTTGGCCAGCAGCTCGGCGTAGAACTGCGGTTCGATGGCACCGATCGCGAAATGCTTGCCGTCGGCGGTCTCATAGGTGTCGTAATAGGGAGCGCCGGTGTCGAGCATGTTGGTGCCACGCTCGTCCGACCACAGGCCCTGCGACCGGAACGACCACATCATCTGGATCAGCACGCTGGAGCCGTCGATCATGGCCGCATCGACCACCTGCCCCTTGCCCGAGGTCTGACGTTCGAAGAGCGCCGAGAGGATACCCAGCAGCAGGAACATCGACCCGCCACCGAAATCACCGGCCAGGTTCAGCGGCGGCACCGGCTTCTCGCCCTTGCGCCCGATCGCGTGCAGCACACCGTTGAGGGAGATGTAGTTGATGTCGTGACCGGCCTGCAGTGCCCGCGGGCCGTCCTGCCCCCACCCCGTCATCCGGGCGTAGACCAGCTTCTCGTTGACCTTCGCGCAATCCTCGGGCCCGAGGCCGAGCCGTTCGGTGACACCGGGCCGGAAACCCTCGATCAACACATCGGCCTTGGCCACCAAATCGAGCACGAACTGTTTGCCCTCAGCGGATTTCAGATCGGCGGTGACGCTGCGCCGGTTGCGCAGCATGGCATCTTTGGCGGGGCTGTTCGACGCCGTCGGGCGGTCCACCCGCACCACGTCTGCGCCCAGATCGCCCAGAATCATCGCCGCGTGCGGGCCGGGGCCGATACCGGCCAATTCGACAACCCGCAATCCGTGCAGTGGTCCCGTCATACCGCCGTCCTTCGTCGTTGAGTTTCTCGTCGAGTACGAGTTAGTTGACCGCCGACATAGCTTACTTGTATAACCAAGTCGACCGGCCGTGGGCCACCCAGCCAACCGTGAGGGCGCATCTCATGACATATGCCAGCATCGATTCCCTGCTCGTCGAGCTCGACGACGGGGTGCTGTCGGTGACCCTCAATCGTCCCGACACGCTGAACTCGCTGTCCGAAGCCATGCTGACCGGTGTCGCCGAAGCCCTCGAGCGGGCCGCCACAGACCCCGCGGTCCGCGTCGTGAAGTTGGCCGGCGCGGGCCGCGGTTTCAGCTCCGGCGCCGGTATCAGCGCCGAGGATGTCTCGGCCAAGTCCGTCAACGGACCGGAGGAGGTGCTCGACGCCGCCAACCGCGCGGTGCGGTCCATCGTCGCGCTGCCCAAACCCGTCGTCGCCGTGGTGCAGGGCCCGGCCGCCGGCGTCGGCGTCTCGCTGGCGCTCGCCGCCGATATCGTATTGGCTTCGGAGAAGGCCTTTTTCATGCTGGCCTTCACCAAGATCGGACTGATGCCCGACGGCGGCGCCTCCGCCTTGATCGCGGCGGCCGTCGGGCGCATCCGCGCGCAGCGGATGGCACTGCTGGCCGAGCGCATCACCGCGGCCGAGGCCTACGACTGGGGTCTGGTCACCACGGTGCACGCCGCCGAGGACTTGGACGCCGCCGTGGCCAAGGTGATCGACACCTTGGCCACCGGCCCGGCCGTGTCGCTACGTAAGACCAAGCAGGCCATCAACGATGCCACCCTCACCGAACTCGAGGCCGCACTCGAGCGCGAACGCGAGGGTCAGCTGGTCCTGCTGACCTCCGACGATTTCCGGGAGGGCACCAGAGCCTTCCAGGAGCACCGCAAGGCCACCTTCACCGATACGTGATCCTGCGCCGAATAATTCGGTGGCTTCGACCAACCCCGATCGGTCACCATCGGTGATGTGACCACGCAATTGGAGCGACCGCGCTGGCGGGTACTCGCACCGTTGCGACACCGGGAGTACCGCCTGTTGATCGGCGCCGTCGCGCTGTCCATCTTCGCCTCCGGCATGTGGACGGTGGTGATGGCGCTGCAGGTCATCGCGCTGGACAACGACCCCACCGCGCTGTCCCTGGTGGCAACCTGCTTGAGCGCAGGCTTGATCGCGTTCGTCCTGGTCGGCGGCATCGCCGCGGACCGTCTGCCGCAGCGCGCCATCATCATCGCCGTCGAATCGGTCAACACCGCCGTGGCCACGGCGGTGGCGGTACTCGGCCTCACCGGCCAGCTGCGGTTGTGGCACATGGCCGTGGGCGCCACCGCCCTCGGCGTGGGCGCCGCATTCTTCTTCCCGGCATACAGCGCCTACCTGCCGCGGCTGCTCCCGCCAGAACAACTGCTGGCCGCCAACGGAATCGAGGGCATGCTCCGGCCCACCATGCAGCAGGCCGTCGGTCCGGCGGTGGCCGGCATGCTGATCGGCGCCACCTTCCCGTCGCTGGGTGCCGTGGCCGTCGCCATTCTCTACGGCACCGGCTTGATCCTGCTCATCGCGACCAGGCCGGTGGCCCAAGCAGTTCCGGCCGAACGTCCGAGCACGCATCCGCTGGCCGATCTCCGGGACGGCTTCCGGTTCATGGTGCGCACCCCGTGGCTGCTCGCGACCTTGCTGTTCGCGAGCGGTTTCGTCCTGCTCATCATCGGTCCACTGGAAGTGCTGCTGCCGTTCATCACGAATGCGCGCTTCGCACACGGTGAGCGGATCTTCGGTTTCGTGCTGGCAGCGTTCGGCCTCGGCGGGGCGGTCGGTGCGATCGCGATCTCGTCGGTGCGCCTGCCGCGGCGCTATCTCACGGTCATGGTGATGTGCTGGGGACTGGGCAATCTGCCGCTGGTCGCGATCGGCTACACGGCGTCGTTCGCGGTGATGGCGGCGGCCGCCTTCGTGGTGGGCATGACCAGCACCGCGGCCACCGTCATCTGGGGGACGCTGCTCCAGCGCAGGGTTCCCCCGGCGATGCTGGGCCGGGTTTCCAGCCTGGACTTCTTCGTCTCGCTGGTCTTCATGCCGGTGTCGATGGCCGTGGCCGGGCCGCTGTCCAAAGTGTTCGCGGTGCAGACCATCTTCCTGGCGGCCGGCACCATTCCGGCGGTGCTGGGTCTGATCGCCTGGCTGGCAGCCCGGATGCCGCGCGACGAGGTGGCGCATCCGCTGAATTCCTGATGTGACCGCGCCGGTCAGAGACCGAAGATCGGCGGCAGGGCCAGCACCATCACCAGACCCCAGAAGAAATGGGTGAGCATGGGCGCCAGCACCCCGCCGGTCGCGCGGCGCAACAGCGCACAGACGGTGCCGAGCAGGATCGCGGCGAACCCGAGCATCGGGTTGCCCGCCGCCATCACCACGCCGAAATAGATCGCCGTCGACACCGGGACGGGCCGGCGGCCGCCGAGCGCGCTGTACAGCGCGCCACGGAAGAACAGCTCCTCGGCCAAGCCGTTGACCACGGTGATGAAAACGACCAGCGCAAGTGCACCCTGATCGGCGAATTGCAGGACGGCGGTGACATATTCGCGCACCGGTGGGATGAGCCGCGCGATCAGGCCGCCGATGACGAACACCGCGCCCAGCCCGATTCCCACCCCGATTCCGAGCAGGACGGGCCGGCGCGCACTGCCGGGCAGCCGGCCCAGGTGCAATGGCCCGGACAGGACGGCCCCCGCCGACCAGACCACGGCCATGATGAGGGTGAAGACATAGAAGGAGCTGTCCCCCGGGTGCCTGCTCAGCGAGTACGCCTGCAGCGCCGCCCCCATCACCAACACCGCGACGACGGTGATCCGTCTGCGCAACACCACTTTTCGGGCTTCCTCGACGGCAGGCGCAGCGGCGCGCCACGGTGGCGGGATCATCGGCGATGCCCCCGCGGGATCAGCTCGGCCAGAATATCGATCCCGGTACGCAGCGTGGCGGTGGCCGGACCGGGTAACAGCGCGAGCAGCGCGAGCGCGGGCCGGGCGATCGAAGGGGTGAGCTGACGGATGCGCGACATGTCGCCGCCGGCCCAGGACGGGTCGGTATCGGCGAGGTGGTGCGGATCGGCCAGATCGGTGACCGGGACCCGCTCGGGCGTATGCAGCGAGCGGGTGATCGCCGTGTTCACCGTCAGCAGACCGCCGGCCGGGGCGGGCACCAGATTACGTAACCCCTCCCCCGCCGCGGTCATCGGGTGATCCAGTGACGCAGTCAAATCGGCGGTGAGCGCACCGGGAACCGGAAGCGCCACAGCGGACACCTTCGACGCCACCACGGTCGGCACGCCCGGCGCGGGCACGGTCCACTGCCGTATTCCGGACAGCCGGGCGTAGGCCGCCAGCAGATCCCGGTAGCTGGTCGTCTGCGGTCCACTGATGTCGTACGCCCCGGCGGGCACCAACTCGCTGTCCACGGCGGCCATGAGGTAGTGCAGCACATCGCGGATGGAAATGGGGTCGATGGGGTTGGACAGCCAGGACGGTTGCGGCAGCACCGGGAAGCGTTCGGCGACATAGCGCAGGATCTCGAACGACGTCGACCCCGCACCGATGATCAGCGCCGCACCGAGCCACACCAGTTCGGCACCGCCGGCAACCGCGAGCGCCTGAGCCACTTCGGCTCGGCCGGCCAGATGTTCGGACAACACGTCGTCGGCGGGCACGAAACCGCCGAGGTAGATGATGCGGCCGACGCCCGCCTCGGCAGCGGCCAGCGCAAACCGGCGGGCGCCCTCGTTGTCGGTGGTCCTGAAGTCCGTCTCACCGATCCCGTGCACCAGGTAGTAGACGGCATCCACATGTCCGCACCGCGCGAAAAGCGTTGCCACCGAATCGGGGTCGTTCGCATCCAGGGATACCGCCGTGACATCGCGATACCACCCGAAAGCGGTCAGACGCTCCGGCGTCCGGCTGGTCACCACCACGTCGTGGCCCGCCGAGAGCAGTTCGGCGACCAGTCGTGATCCGATATATCCCGTAGCCCCGGTGACGAGGACGCGCGCGGTCATCCGCATCCCACGCATGCGTTCGACATCATCACCGAAGCCTCCTGACCACCGCTAGTCCTATCACTGCACGCGGTGGTCCATACCCTGATCGACAGGGTGCTACACGCCAGGGAGTTGCTCGTCACACCAGGCGGACGACAGGGCGTGCCCGCTGATCCGGACGCCCGTGTGGGCCGCCCTTCACACCCCACCGTCGCGGGAACGTACCGCCTTCGAGGGAAACCTCAGTGGGAAGCGTTGTCGGCGTTCGCCTTCGGGTCAACCCTGCCCGCGGTGCAGGTCGATGAGCCCCTGATAAGACTCGGCGTTGAACCGATTGCCGGCGACCTCCTCATCGCCGAGGCTGCGGCGCACCTTCCCCGGCACGCCCGCGACCAGCGACCGTGGCGGAATCACCGCCCCCTGGGGCACCACCGCGCCGGCCGCCACCAGCGACCCCGCACCCACGACCGCCCCGTTCAGCACGATGGCGCCCATCCCGACGAGCACGTCGTCCTCGACGGTGCAGCCGTGCAGCACCGCATTGTGGCCGACCGTGACACCCGCGCCGACGTGCACCGGGAAACCCGGATCGACGTGGACGGTCACACCGTCTTGGATGTTGCTGCCCTCGCCGATCTCGATGGGCTCGAACTCGGCGCGCAAGGTGGCGTTGTACCAGACACTCACGCGGGCGGCCAGCGTCACCGGGCCGATCAAGGTGGCGTTGGGCGCCACCCAGGACTCGGCGTGCAGCTGCGGGGCACGCCCGCGAATAGGAATGATCAGCGCTTCAGGCATGGGCGTCATCGTAATCAGAGTTCCCGCACGAGCGCGGCAGGAGTCCGATCTCGGCGTGACATCCGACGCGTGAGTGGGTAGATTCTCTGCTCACCACAATCGAATAGCCGTCGACACGTTGTGGGAGAACCTCGTTCACGAGGCGCCGTAGGAGCAATATCCTCCCCGGGAATCTCTCAGGCACCAGTACCGCAGCGTCGAGGCAACTCTGGAGACAAGGCGTCACCTCATGGGAACGGCCTTACCGAAGGTGTAGAGGATCCGCGGGACGACGCGGAACCGCAGACTCTCAGGTTTCAGGACAGAGTGGGGAGGGCGCCACCGGCCCGGTTTGGCTCCGGGCTCAGCCGAGATGGAGTCGCCCGTTGTCCGTTACACCCACCGACCGCAGCCGGTAATTGCCATGGTGGTCAGCGCATTCGAATTGTTCTCCGTTGGTATCGGCCCGTCGAGTTCGCACACCGTCGGCCCGATGCGTGCCGCCGCCCGGTTCGTCGAAACCCTGCGCGCCGGCGACCGGTTGCGCGACCTCACCCGGATCAGCGTGGAGTTGTACGGCTCCCTGGCGGCCACCGGCGCCGGCCACGGCACCCAATCGGCGATTCTGCTCGGGCTCGAAGGCTGCCGGCCCGAAGACGTCACCACCGAGGATAAGGAACGCCGTCTCGCCGAGATCGCCGCCACCGGCACCACGCGGATCGGCGGGGACACGCCGGTGCCCCTGACCGAGGGCGCGATGATTCTGCGCGCCTCGACGGTCCTGCCGCGCCATCCCAACGCAATGACGTTGAGTGCCTTCAATTCCCGCGGCGAGGTGCTGTCCACCCAGACCTATTACTCCATCGGAGGCGGGTTCGTCGTCACCGAGGACTGCCCCGATGCCGGCACGGACCACCACTGCGCCACCCCGTTGCCGTACGCCTCGGGTCGCGAACTGCTCGAACTCTGTGCACACAAGGGACTCACCATCAGCGAGGTCGCCATGAGCAACGAACAGTGTTGCCGCTCCGCGGGGGAGGTCCGGACGAGCCTGCTGCACCTGCGCGATGTCATGGTCGAGAGTGCACGCAACGGCATCGCCCGCGACGGCGTACTGCCCGGAGTTCTAGAGGTGCGGCGGCGGGCCAAGGCCTGGTACCACAGTCTCAGCGCCGAAGATCCAGAGCGCACAGCCGAATTCGCCGAAGACTGGGTGAATCTGATCGCGCTGGCGGTCAACGAGGAGAACGCTTCCGGCGGCCGCATCGTCACGGCTCCGACCAACGGAGCTGCCGGCATCATCCCCGCCGTGCTGCACTACGCCACCCATTACACCCGCGCCGGGACGGCTGACCCGGACGACACCGCGGTACGGTTCCTGCTCACCGCGGCTGCCATCGGATCGCTGTTCAAGGAGCGCGCGTCGATCTCCGGCGCCGAGGTCGGGTGCCAGGGCGAGGTCGGGTCGGCGGCAGCCATGGCCGCTGCGGGACTGGCCGAGATCCTCGGCGGCACCACGCACCAGGTGGAGAACGCGGCCGAGATCGCCATGGAACACAGCCTCGGACTGACCTGCGATCCGATCGCCGGGCTGGTTCAGATCCCCTGCATCGAACGCAATGCCATCTCGGCGGGCAAGGCGATCAACGCCGCCCGGATGGCGTTGCGCGGCGACGGCAGCCACCGGGTCAGCCTCGATCAGGTCATCGAGACCATGCGCACCACCGGCGCGGATATGCACGCCAAGTACAAGGAGACCTCGACCGGCGGGCTGGCCATCAACGTGGGGGTCAACGTCGTCGAATGCTGAGGCACCGCATTCAGGCGCCCTGGTACACCTTGCGGTAGCTCGACGGGGACATCCCCATCCCGCGGCGCAGATGGTGACGCAGGTTGCCGCCGGTGCCCAGCCCCGACAGCCGGGCCACCTCGTCGACCGGAATATCCCTGGACTCCAGCAGTTCCCGGGCCCGATCGATACGGCGCTGCCGGATCCAGCTGCCCGGCGCCTCGCCGGTCTCCGCACGGAACCGGCGGTTGAACGTCCGCAGGCTCATATGGGCATGCTCGGCCAGGGTGTGCACGGTGAGTTCTTCGGTGAGGTGCGCCAGCGCCCAGGCCCGGGTGGCCGCCGTGGCGGCGTGGTCCCCCGCCGGCACCTGCCTGTCGATGAACTGCGCTTGGCCGCCTTCCCGCCACGGTGGCACCACGCAGTGGCGGGCGACCGCGGTGGCCACCTGCACACCGTGATCACACCGAATGATGTGCAGGCACAAGTCGATTCCCGCGGCCAGCCCGGCCGAGGTGAGCACGTCACCGTCATCGACGAACAGCACGTTCTCGTCCACCCGGACTGCCGGGTAGAGCTCACGCAGGGTGTCGGCGTACTTCCAGTGGGTCGTCACGGTCCGGCCGTCCAGCCGGCCCACCGCGGCCAGCACGAACGCGCCGGTGCAGATCGACACCACGCGGGCGCCGGGCCGGATCCGAGCGAACGCGGCGGCCACGGCGTCCTCGACGCCGCGGCCGGTTCGCGCCGGCGGGTAACGCGTGCCGGGGATGACGACGGTGTCGGCGGTGTCCAGCGCCTCCGGGCCGGCGGTGGGCACGATCGCGAAGCCGTTGGTCGACGCGACGGGCCCCGGTTCGACGGCACACGTCGTCACCTCGTACAGGGGCTCACCGTCGCCGCCCGCCGCCGTCCCGAACAGGGTCGGCGCGATGGTGGCGTCGAAACCCACCACGGGCGCCAACAGCAGGACGGCGACACGATGCATCACGCCAGTCTGGCATGTTTTTGATGGATCATGTCGTTTGTGCCACTAGGCGGGCGGCCCGAATTCCGCGACAGTGAGCCGGTGACACTTCTCGGTACGCGAACACGCCTGCATTGGGCCTGGGTGGTCGCCGCGGTCAGTTTCGTCGCGATCCTCGGCGCGGCGGCCTTCCGGTCGGTGCCCGGGGTGATGATGAACCCGCTGCATCACGAATTCGGCTGGAGTCACGGCACGGTCGGTGCGGCGATGGCGGTCAACATGACGCTCTACGGTCTCACCGCCCCGTTCGCCGCGGCCCTGATGGACCGCTTCGGCGTGCGCCCGGTGCTCACCGGGGCCCTCACCTTGATCGCGGCCGGCTCGGCGCTCAGCGTGCTCATGACGGCCAGCTGGCAGTTGGTGCTGTTGTGGGGCGTGCTCGTCGGGTTGGGCACCGGCGCCATCTCGATGGGTTTCGTCGCGACCATCGCCACGCGCTGGTTCGAGGCTCGGCGCGGACTGGTCACCGGTGTGCTGACAGCGGCCAGCGCCACCGGTCAGCTCGTATTCCTGCCGGTGGTGGCCGCGGTGACCACCCACCACGGCTGGCGCTGGGCGTCGCTCATCGTCGCCGCGGCCGCGATCGCGGTGGTACCGCTGGTCGCGGTGTTCATGCGTAACTACCCCCAGGACCTGGGGCTGACGGCCTATGGCGCCGACCCCTTTGATTCCGGTGCACGCAAACCCGAGGTGCTCCCCACCGGCACGTTCGCCGCGGCGTTCGAGGGGCTGCGGATCGGGCTGCGCTCCCGGGCGTTCTGGCTGCTCGCCGCCAGCTTCGCGATCTGCGGGATGACCACCAACGGCCTGATCGGCACCCATTTCATCCCGGCCGCCAACGATCACGGCATGCCCACGACGGTGGCCGCGGGCCTGCTGGCGACCATCGGCGTGCTCGACGTGTTGGGCACCGTGTTCTCCGGCTGGCTCACCGACCGGGTCGACCCCCGGCTGCTACTGGTCGTCTACTACACCGGGCGCGGGTTGTCGCTGGTACTGCTGCCGTCGCTGCTGTCCCCCCACGCCGAACCGAGCACCTGGGTGTTCGTCATCTTCTACGGGCTGGACTGGGTGGCCACCGTGCCGCCGACGATCGTGCTCTGCCGGGAGTACTTCGGTGCCCGCACCCCCGTGGTGTTCGGCTGGGTGTTCGCGTCCCATCAATTGGGCGCGGCCGTCGCGGCGGCCGGCGCCGGGTGGATCCGGGACCTGCAGGGCACCTATGACCTGGCGTTTTATCTCGCAGCCGGGTTGTGCCTCATCGCCGCAGGACTTTGCGGGGCGGTCCGCCGCACCCGAATCGACCAGCACTGAGCTGTCTTCGTTTTTGTTCCTCCAGCCGGGACGAATAGCATGCAAACGGCGCCGCGGGGACGCCGAGGCTTGGATGGATCGGTTAGCTGATGACGCACGCCCCGTGCGTACCACGTCCCCGCCCATCCTCGCCGCCCAGCTTCACGCATCCGAACCAGGCACGAGATGGAGGAACTCACGTGCAAGCACGCACAGGCAAACTCATCGGTGGTGTCGTCGCATCCGCGGCGATCGCCCTGTCCGCCGCGGTGACGGCGCATGCCGACACGACCACCCCGACGGCTCCGATTCCCACTCCGCAGGGACCCGCCTGCGACGCGGGCATCAAGTCCGTCACCTCAGGCCCCGGCTCGCTGGAAAGCCTGGCCAAGGAGGGGTCGTCCGCTGCGCTGGCGGCGATCCCGGAGATCTCCACCTTCAGTCAGGCCGTCTCCGGACAGCTGAATCCCGCCGTGAACGTCGCCAGCGTGCTGGACAACGGTCCGTACGTGGTGTTCGCACCGAGCAACGACGCGTTCGCCAAGCTGGATCCGGCCGAGCTGGAGGCGATCAAGGCCGATCCCGCGAAGCTGACGGCGCTGGTGTATTACCACATGGTCCTGGGCATCCTGGGCCCCGACGACATCCACGGCACCATGTACACCCAGCAGGGCAAGCCCGTCGTGGTCAAGGGCAAGGGCGGCGATATCACCGTCAACGACGCCAAGGTCACCTGCGGTGGCATCAAGGCCGAGAACATGCGGGTCTACATCCTCGACACTGTGCTGGACCCGGCTCAGGCCCCCGAGGTCGTGACCGCCACCCCGACGTCGACCTCGTCGACGGAGACCACGTCCGCCACCGAGACCAGCACGACGACCACCGCGACGTCCGCGCCGGCGGCCGAGACCCCGGTCACGACCACGACGACCACCACCGTGGCACCGCCGCGGTAACCCGTCGTCGCAGCGACGAACAGCGGCGCCCACCGGTGACGGTGGGCGCCGCTTCTCGTTGTCCGGACAGGCTTACAAGCCCAGGTCCCGGCCGATGATCTCTTTCATGATCTCGGTGGTGCCGCCGTAGATCGTCTGGATGCGGACATCGACGTAATCCTTGGCCACCCGGTACTCGTTCATATAGCCGTAGCCGCCGTGCAGCTGCAGGCACTGATCGACGACCTTCTTACCGAGCTCGGTACACCACCACTTGGCCTTGGACGCCTGGACCGCGGTGAGTTCCTTGTCGACGACGGCCCGCAGGCACCGGTCGACGTACTGCTCGGCGATATCGAGTTCGGTGTCCAGCTCGGCCATCACGAAGCGGCTGTTCTGGAAGCTGCCGATGGGCTGACCGAAAGCCTTGCGATCCTTGATGTACTGCAGCGTCTCGTTGAAGGTGGCCCGCGCGCCGGCAACACCGGCGATGGCGATCGAAAGCCGTTCCGAGGGAAGGTTTTCCATCAGGTGATAGAAGCCCTTACCTTCGACACCCAGCAAGTTGGTGGCCGGGACACGGACGTCCTCGAAGTTCAGCTCGGCGGTGTCGGCGGCATGCTGACCGATCTTGTCGAGCTTGCGGCCCCGGGTGAAGCCCGGCATGTCCCGTTCGACCACCAGCAGTGAGAAGCCCTTGTGCCCGGCCTCCGGGTCGGTCCGGGCCACCACGATGACCAGGTCGGAATTGATACCCGCGGAGATGAACGTCTTGGAGCCGTTGATGATCCAGTCGTCACCGTCGCGGACGGCCGTGGTGCGAATGCCCGCCAGGTCGCTGCCCGCGCCTGGCTCACTCATGGCGATGGCACCGATCAGCTCGCCGCTGGCGAAGCCGGGCATCCAGCGCTTCAGTTGCTCTTCGGTGGCCAGGTTGGTGAAGTACGGACCGACGATGTCGTTCTGCAGGGTCAGGCTCGGGCAGGCCAGACCGAACTTGGAGAACTCTTCGACGATGACAGCGTTGAACCGGAAGTCGTCGACACCACCGCCGCCGTACTCCTCGGGCATGTTGAACCCGATCAGTCCGTAATTGCCTGCGGCCACATAAGCTTCGCGGTCGACCAGGCGGTTGGCCTCCCACTTCTCGACGTTGGGCAGGCACTCCTTTTCCAGGAACTGCTTGGCGGTCTCCCGGAACTGCTCGTGTTCGGTTTCGAAAACCAGCCTCTTCATTACTTCGCTTTCCAGACGGGTTCGCGCTTCTGCGCGAAGGCGAGTGGACCCTCTTGTGCGTCCTCGGTCTTGAGCAGGGTGGCGAACTCGCCGAAGGTCTGCTTCCAGAACGGCTCATCGGCGGCTACCACACCGTCGACGGCGCCGTAGGACACCCGCTTGCTGGCCCGAACGGCCAACGGCGCGTTGACCGCAATGCGTTCGGCCAGTTCGAGAGCGGCCTCCACGACGGTGCCGTCCGGCACCACCTTGTTGATCAGGCCCCACTTCAGCGCATCCGCCGAGGACAGCGGCTCGCCGGTGTACACCAGCTCCAACGCCAGCTTCTGCGGCAGCTGCGCCACGATGCGGAACACGCCGCCGGCGCCGGCGATCAGGCCGCGTTTCACCTCGGGCAGACCGAATTTCGCGCGTTCCTCGGCGACCACCAGATCGCTGGCCAGGGCCAGTTCGGTGCCCCCGCCCAGGGCGGTGCCGTTGACCGCGGCGATGGTCGGCTTGTCGATGAAATGCCGCACGTAGCCGGCGAAACCCCACTCCGGGTGATCGGGGTGGAACAGGTTCTCCCCGCGCGAGATGGCCTTGAGGTCCGCGCCGGCACAGAACGACTTGTCGCCCGCACCGGTGAGGATGACCACCCGCACCTCGGGATCGTCCTGCGCGGCCTGCAGCGCGTCGCCGACGCCGACGGACACCGAGGCGTTAATCGCGTTGCGCGCCTCGGGCCGGTTGATCGTGATGATCAGGACGTTGCCCCGACGTTCTGTGAGCGCCCCCGAAGCGCTGCCCGGCTGCTCGTCGCTCACAGCAGTTCCAGGATGGTCGCGTTGGCCTGGCCGCCGCCTTCGCACATGGTCTGCAGTCCGTACTGAATGTTGTTGTCCCGCATGTGGTAAAGCAGCGTCGTCAGGATGCGCGCACCGGATCCGCCGAGCGGGTGGCCGAGCGCGATGGCGCCGCCGTTGGGGTTGAGCTTGTTCTCGTCGGCGCCGATTTCCTTCAGCCATGCCATCGGCACGGGCGCGAACGCCTCGTTGACCTCGAACGCGCCGATCTGGTCCACGCTCAGGCCGGACTTGGCCAGCGCCTTCTGGGTGGCCGGGATGGGCGCGGTCAGCATGATGACCGGGTCCGCGCCGGCGAGCACCGCGGTGTGCACCTTGGCAATCGGCTTGAGGCCCAGCTCTTTTGCCTTCTCAGCCGAGGTGACCAACAGGGCGGCCGAACCGTCGGAGATCTGGCTGGAGTTACCGGCGTGGATCACACCGTCCTCCTTGAAGGCGGGCTTGATGGCGGCCATGGACTCCATGGTGCCGCCACGGCGGATGCCACCGTCTTCCAGCACCACGTTGCCGTCTTGGTCCTTGATACCCACAATCTGATCCTTGAAAGCACCGGAATCCTGTGCGGCGGCAGCCTTCTCATGCGAGCGCAGGGAGAACTCGTCGAGCTGGGCACGGGAGAATCCCCACTGCGCGGCGACCATCTCCGCGCCGACGCCCTGGTTCGGGGTCTGCTCGTAGCGCGCGCGGAACGCCTCCGGGTAGGGGTGCCCGCCGTTGGCCAGCGAGGAGCCCATCGGGGTGCGCGACATCGCCTCGACACCGCCGGCGACGACGACATCGTAGTGGCCGGCCACCACGCCGGCGACGGCGAAGTGCAGCGACTGCTGGCTGGAGCCGCACTGGCGGTCCACCGTGACACCGGGAACGGTTTCGGGCCAACCGGCGGTCAAGACGGCGGTGCGGGCGATATCGAGCGCCTGCTCCCCGGCCTGCATGACGCAACCCCAGATGACATCGTCGACCAGCGCGGGGTCGATGCCGGCGCGCTGTACCAGGCCGTTGAGAACCTGGGCCGACAGTTCGGACGGGTGCACACCGGACAGCGCTCCGTTGCGCCTGCCGACCGGTGCTCGAACTGCCTCGACGATGACGGCTTCAGCCATGAACTTCTCCTTCGAAGGTGTGTTGGCGTTTGCAAAAGTCGCATGGGGGTGGACTTAAAATGCAACCTAGATCAGAAGGTTTACTAGGTCAACCTACTGGTTGGTAGACCTGAGATCGCCCACCTGCTGTCGCAGACATGGTTTACTGAGTTCACTAGCTGGCGGCAGGCCGGTTCACGTATGCGTAGGAGGCTCCGGTGGCGCAGTCCACCCCGTTATCGCCGATGATCGGCC
Organism: Mycolicibacterium fluoranthenivorans; assembly: GCF_011758805.1. Taxonomy (NCBI): domain Bacteria; kingdom Bacillati; phylum Actinomycetota; class Actinomycetes; order Mycobacteriales; family Mycobacteriaceae; genus Mycobacterium; species Mycolicibacterium fluoranthenivorans. The sequence continues at coordinate 267,589 of NZ_JAANOW010000004.1, forward strand.
CCAATGCCGTTCCATCGTCGAGCGGCGGCCCCATCCGCAGCCCGAAGACCGCCGAACTCGTCGCCGGCACGCTACGTCGCATGGTGGTGGACGGGCAGCTCAAAGAGGGTGACTTCCTGCCGAACGAGGCCGAGTTGATGGCCCATTTCGGGGTGAGTCGCCCCACCCTGCGCGAAGCGGTGCGAGTACTGGAGTCCGAACGACTCGTCGAGGTGCGCCGCGGGTCGCGCACCGGCGCCCGGGTGCGGGTGCCCGGGCCGGAGATCGTGGCCCGCCCTGCCGGGCTGCTGCTGGAGTTGTCCGGCGCGACCATCGCCGATGTGATGACCGCCCGTGCGGCCGTCGAGCCGATGGCGGTGCGGCTGCTCACCGAGGCCGCCGATACCGCGGCTTTCGACGAGCTGGAGACGATGCTCACCGACCACGTGCCGTCCGGGCGCGAGACCGGCCGGATGGCCGAAACCACCGGCGACTTCCACCGCCGCGTCGTGGAGCTGTCCGGTAATGCGACGCTGACCATCATCGCCGGCATGCTGCACGAGATCACGGTGCGTCACACCGCGTTCGCGATGAAGGAAAACCGTCCACTGTCCAAATCGGACTACGAGCTGTTGATGCGGTCCTACCGACGACTCATGACGCTGATGCGTTCCGGTGACGGTGCGGCCGCCGAGGCGCACTGGCGCAAGCACCTGGACACCGCACGCGATCTGCTGCTGAAGGGGATGGAGACCGTCAAGGTCCGCGACGTCATGGGGTGAGGAGCCTGCGGATCACCCCCGACGTCATGGGGTGAGGAGCCTGCGGATCACCCCCGACGTCATGGGGTGAGGAGCCTGCGGATCACCCCCGACGTCATGGGGTGAGGAGCCTGCGGATCACCCCCGACCAGATGGGTTAGGCGTTCCAGGGCGGTCAGCCAGCCACGCGCGCGCCGCGACGGTCAGGGCCTCGACCCCGGTCGCCAGCGTCGGCTCCAGCACCGGTGCGAACTCCGGCGAGTGGTTCGTCGGCGGCAGCTCTCCCTTGGCGAAAGCGTCGGTGAAGGTCTGCATGGCCACACCGCCCCAGAACCAGAACACCGTCGGCACCCCGAGGGCGTTGCCGAACACCCCGACGTCCTCACTGGCCGACAACGGCGGCAGCGGCCACACCTTGTCCGGCCCGAAATGCGTGCGCAGGACGTCCACCGTCTTCTCGGTCGCGGCGGGATCGCTGATCAGCACCGGCGCGCTGACCGTCCAGTGCACGTCCGGCTCGCGCGGGGCGGCGGCGGCCGCCGTCTCGGCCCGCACGATCCGCTCGATCGCCGCCTGGACCGCCGCCCGGCGCTCCGGTGAGTACGTCCGGATGCTGATCCCGAGTTCGGCGGTGTCGGGGATGATGTTCTCTTTGGTTCCGGCGTGCAGGCGTCCCACCGTCACCACCGCCTGCTCGTGCGACGGCACTTCCCGGGCCACGATGGTCTGCAGCCGCAGCACCACCGCGGCGGCCATCACCACGGGGTCGACCGTGTGCTCCGGCGTCGACCCGTGTCCGCCACGGCCGTAGAGCGTCACCTCCGCCGCATCGTTACCCGCCATGATCGCTCCGGTCCCGAAACCGATGACGCCCGCGGGCAGCGGGCCGACGTGCTGACCGAGCACGACCGAAGGCTTGGGAAATCGCTCGAACAGCCCGTCGTCGAGCATGGCGCGCGCACCGCTGACCAGCTCCTCGGCCGGCTGGAACACGGCGAGCACGGTTCCGGACCACTGCTTGCGGGTGCCCGCCAGCGTCTGTACCGCACCGACCAGGGCCGCGGTGTGCATATCGTGTCCGCAGGCGTGGGCCACCGGTACCTGGCCACCACTGCCGTCCGGCACGGTTTTGCTACTGGCATAAGGCAATCCGGTGTTCTCCCGGACCGGAAGCGCGTCCATATCGGCGCGCAGCATGACCACCGGTCCGTCGCCGTTGCGCAGCACCGCCACCACGCCGGTACCCCCGACGCCCGCGGTGATCTCCGCGCCGACACCGGTGAGCGCGGTGACCACCCGCTGCGCGGTGGCATGTTCCTGACCCGACAGTTCGGGGTCGCGGTGCAACGCGCGGTACAGGTCGGCCAGCTCGTCGAGCAGTGGGGTGTCGATCGCCATACCGACAGTTCTATCTGTTCGCCGGGGGCGCCACGCCGTAGACGGGCACGTCGTCGTCCCACGGTTGGCGGACCACCATGTCGGCGACCTTCACGTAGCCGGACTCGAATTCCCCGGTGGCGGCGTCGACGAGGCGGTAGCGCTGCGTCTGGTGGTGGATGGGCTGTGCGTCGAGCATGACGATGCGCACCTCGCCGGGCTCGAAGTGACAGCGTGCCTGTAGCGCGGCCACCAGTTGTTCGTTGCTCATGTGGCCGTCGCCGAAGTTCCAGCCGATGGCGGTGCTCACGATGCGCTCGCCATCGGTCAGGGTGTAGTCGTCCTCGTTGTGACCGGCCATCGCGCGGTGCGCCAGGGTGAACAACGCACGGCCGTGGGTGTTGAACGAGCGGAACGCGTATCCCATGTAGAGCGGGATCTGGGCGGCCTCCTTGCTGCCGTAGAACTTCTCCAGCTGGGCGGCGGGCATGCTGGCGATGGCGACGACGCCCTTGGCGATCTTCTCGTCGGCCGACGGTGTGATGCACCACAGCGAGGTGTCCCAGTTGCCGGCGTAGTAGCGCATACCGGGCAGGAACGACACCTTGCGGGGAAACATGTTGCCCACGGCCACGGTGCCGGCCACCACCACGAAAAGCACGATGGGCCATGGACTTTGCAGGTCACCGAGCCCGACGCCGGCGTGCCCGACGAACAGCGTGAGCACCGAGAACATCATGAAGACGTTCCACTCCAGCGGCACACCCATCGGGATCGAGCTCAGGATGCCGAAGTGGAAGCACAGCATGACGAATGCGGCGATGTAGGTGGGCCAACCGCCGTGCGAGAAGAACAGCACCAGCGGCACCAGGCCTTCGATGGCAGTGGAGAAATGCGCAAGGAACCGGGACGGCCGCCCCGGGCGTAGGTCGTCGGGGAAGCGTTCGAAGAACATCCGTTTGATCCAGCGCGGCCGAAACACCGGGTTGTTGCTCATCATCGTGGAGATGACGAACGGGAAGTGCTTGTTGAGTTTTGAGGTCGCCGCACCCAGCCAGATGACCAGGCACACCAGTTTGGCGGCGATGACGATATCGGCGCCCACGAACAGGAAGCACACCGCCAGCGAGCCGTACACCTCGCCGCGGGCGGCCAGGAAGATCACCTTGTCGCGCAGGCCGGCCAGCGCGAGCAGGCCGACGACGGTCGCGGTCTGCCAGACCGGGAGCACCCCGACGGTCGAGCCGAGCGCGGGGATCGGCCCGGTGCCGTCGCTGAAGATCGCGATGAGCAACACCACCAACAGTGCCCCGTAGAGAACGACGTCGATCGGCGTGCGGGTGTCACCGGCGGTCAGCGGGACCCGTCCTGGCCACGGCGGCAGGCGAATCGTCTTGGGCCGCAGCCAGTACAGCACCGAACCCATGGGCGGGAAGAAGCGGTTGTTCAGCGGCCCGAAGCCACAGCCCAGACCGACCACCTCGAACAGCATCGTGTAGAAGACGACCTTCTGGTACACGATGGGCTCGGTGTACCAGTGCGCGACATCGGTGAATCCGCTGATCCCGGTGGTGGTCAGGACCACCAGCCAGCCGCCCAGGATGTAGAGCAGGATCTTGACGACGTAGAACAGATGCAGGGCCACCGGGGTGCCGAAACCGACTTCGGCCCAGTGCCGGGCCATCGGGATGATCTTCTCCGAGCGGGTGCCCTTACTCCAGGTCTCGAAGTCGATCTGCGGCGTTTCCTGTTTCAAGAAGCCCATGCCAGACAGACTAGAACGTGTTCTAAATCGAGGGAATCACTTCGCCCAGAACGGCGAAGCACAGGTCAGGCGCGCAAACCGGCTATCCCTGGGACTCGAGCTTCCCGAAGGCACCGGCCAGATATTCGGCGCGGGCGGCTTGTCGGGCCAGCTTCCCGCTGGTGGTCCGCGGCACCGCACCTGCGCTGACCAACCGGATGTCGGCGACCGCCAGGCCGTGACCGCGGGACACCGCCGCACGGATGTCCGCGGTCACCGTTTCGGGGTCGGCACGTCCGTGACCGGGAGCACGTTCGGCCACGATGACGAGGCCTTCGCTCGCGCCGCGGGGAATGGCGAACGCCACCACGAATCCGGCGCGCACGGCGGGCGTCGCCTCGGCCACGGTGTGTTCGATGTCCTGCGGGTAGTGGTTGCGGCCGTCGACGATGAGCACGTCCTTGACGCGTCCGGTGATGAACAGTTCGCCGTCGAGATAGACGCCGAGATCGCCGGTGCGCAGCCAGAGTGCATCGGGCTCAGCGCCCGCGGCATGGCTGCCTTCCGGCAGCGTGGATACCAGCTTGTTGCGGAACGTCGCTTCGGTTTCCTGGGGCCTGCGCCAGTAGGCGGCACCCATGTTGTCGCCGTGCAGCCAGACCTCGCCGACCTCGCCGTCGGGCAGTTCGGTACCGGTCGCCGCATCGACGATCGCGGCCCACTGACTCGGGGCGACGTGCCCACAGGAGACATGCGTGGTGGCCGTCGGCGCGGTGGGCGTCGTCTTCACCGCGTGGCCGAACCCGAGTTCGTAGCGATCGAGGTAGATCACCCGCGGTGCGGCGTCCGGGTCGGTGGTGGACACGAACAGGGTGGCCTCGGCCAGGCCGTACGACGGTTTGACGGCAGTCGGGGAAAGACCGTAGGGGGCGAACGCCTCGTTGAACCGCGCGATGGAGTCGGCGCTCACCGGTTCGGAGCCGTTGATCAGTCCGGCGACATTGCTGAGGTCGAGCGACTCGCCTTCCGGGGGCAGACCGCGGGTGGCCGCGAGATCGAACGCGAAATTCGGGGCCGCGGCGAAGGTGCGTCCGGGTTCGGTATCGGAGCCGAGCTCTTTGATCCACCGGTAGGGCCTGCGGACGAAGGCGGCCGGCGACATCAACGTGATGTGCCCGCCGCACAGCGCCGGGAACATGATCATGAGCAGGCCCATATCGTGGAACAGCGGCAGCCAGCTGACACTGCGGATATCGAAGTCCAGTCCGACCGACAGCACCATCTGCAGCACATTCGTGCACACCGACCGATGGGTGATCTCGACGCCCGCCGGCTTGCGGGTGGACCCCGAGGTGTACTGCAGGTAGGCGATGTCGTCCATCCCGATCGGCACCGGCCGGATCTCGGCGGCCAGAGTTTCGGGGACCTCGTCGACAGCCATCATCCGAGGCCGCAACCGGACGGCCCGGCGGCGAAGACAATCCCGGACGGTCTCGGCGGCGCTGGAGGTGGTCAGCACGACGGTGGGTTGCGCGTCACCGATGACGTTGTCCAGGCGCTCGGCCTGCCCGGCCATCTCGGGCGCGAAGAGCGGCACGGCGATACAGCCGGCCTTGATCGCGGCGAAGAAGGCCACCACGTAATCCACACCCTGGGGCGCCAGGATGGCCACCCGGTCGCCGGGCTCGGTGATCTGCTGTAACCGCGCACCAACAGCCGACACGCGTGACCGCATCTGCTGCCACGACAGGTCGATCCGCCGGACGCTTCGGTCTGGACCGTAGTCCAGGTACCGATACGCGACCGCGGGCGAGGCAGCCTCGAAGTTGCGGTCGAGATACGTACATATCGTCGTATCCTTCGGCAGCTCGATCTGGCCACTCTCGCTGAGGTAGTCCTCAACCTTCAGTGCCACGTCAGCCCGCTCTTCGTATCATTTCCGCCGATACCTTCGGGAGTCTAGAGAGCGCCGGCCCGGATCCGAGGTTGCGACACTGCCCCCGGGCAGTTCCCTCGATCCGCGCTGGGTGTGCTCTCAGTCACCCCCGTGCACACCGTAGCGAATACCACAAAAGCGCGGAGCTAACCCCTCACACTCATCCGGTCTTGGCGGGCGGACGGAAGAAAATGACCAGCTGGCCGATGCCGCCGGCCAGGCCGAGCACCACCGCGATGGCCAGGCCGCACCAGCCGTGCAGATAGCCGTAGAGGTCCGTGCGGGAGAACAGCAGGTGGTCCAGGCTGTAGCGGCCCGCACCGGTACCCGCGATGGCGACGGCCGACACCGCCAGGATGAGGTTGTACTCCCAGCCCTCCTTGACGATGAAGAAGCCGTTGTGCCGGTGCACCGTCCATGCGGCCACGAGCATCAGGGCGACGAAACCGGCGGCCGGCACGGGCGTGAGCAGCCCGAGGGCCAGCCCGACGCCCGCGGCGATCTCGGTGGTCGCTGCCACCCGGGCGTGGAACATGCCGGGCTTCATGCCGATGCTGTCGAACCAACCCGCGGTGCCCGGGATGCGCCCGCCGCCGAAGAACTTGTTGTAGCCGTGGGCGGCCATCGTCAGACCGAGCACCACACGCAGGACCAGGATCGCAGTGTCGAAAGCGGAAGAAGCCACGTAACAGAATCTAGGCCATCTGTTACACGGCCGCCCAGCCCCCGTCCACGCTGAGCACCGCGCCGTGGATGTTCGCAGCGTCGTCACCGGCCAGGAAGGGCACCGCCGCGGCGACTTCCTGCGGGGTGCTCATCCGTCGGGACGGAATACGCGCCAGCACCGGACCGACATGGTCGGCAGCCTCCAACGCGCGGTCGGTGGCGATCGGGCCGGGGGCGACGGCGTTGATCCGCACCCCAGCCGGCCCGTACTCGGCGGCCCAGGATTTGGCGGCCCAACACGAAGCCCAGCAGGTGCTCGCCGACCAACAACCGCACCTGGGTGCACTCCACTCGTGGGCGGCATGGCAACGCTGGCAAGATGCGGTGGTCGACCGCTACCGCCGGCAGGGGCAGAGCTGCCCGCTGAGCATGCTGATGTCCGAGATCGGCCGGACCACCCCGGGAGCCCAGGCCGTCACGACCACACTGATGCGGCAGTGGCATGACGAGATCGCCGACGGCATCCGGAACATGCAGGCGCAGGCCAAGATCTCCGCGCGGGTCGACGCGGTCACGAGTTCCGCGGCACTACCGGCCGGCGTCCAGGGCGGAGTCGGCATCCTGCTGGCCACCAGCGGGCGCGACCTATCCGATGCGAGTACGCAGATATTCGGTCATCGCCACGATCGATTCGGCGATCAACTGCGCGTTGCCGTCGGGCTCGTGCCGGAATGCGAACCGCAGCAGGTAGTCCAGGATCTCGATGGCCACCGCGCAGTGCACCACCTCCAGGCGCGTGGTGCGTTCGGGTTCGATACGCCGCAGCGTCTCCCAGAGTCTGGTGGCGATGTACAGGTTGGCCCGCTCGTCCGCGGCGACGGCCACGGGCGACAGGTGCCCGTTGAGCCAGAGTTCGCGCACCGCAGGATTGCGGTAGTAGCCGCTGTAGGTCGAGATCGCCCGGGCCGTCACTTCTTCCCAGCTGCCGTAGTCCTCCGCGGCGAAGTCGTCCGCCATCGCCGTGGACCGCTCCATATAGTCGAGCGCCAGAGTCTCCATCGCCATGTCGGGACTGGTGAAGTAGGCGTAGAACGCGCCCTTGCTGACACCGGACTTCTCGACCAGCAGCGCCGGCGATTCCACGGCGCGCTCGTATCCGACTGTGACGAGCAGGCTTTCGGCAGCATCGAGGATGCGCTGCACCGTCTCCCGACTGCGCCGCTGAGCGGGCAACCTGCGCATCGTTTCGGCCATGAATGTGACTCTAGTCGGATTTACCGTCTCGTTACGCCGCGAAGCACTCCTGAAACAGACTCAAGTTCAGACTGGAGTCTGAAATAGCCACCTCGTCCTTGGGAGTCACCACGTGCCAGAGCTCAACCACCTTCCCGCCACCGCCAGCCCCGAACAGATCACCCGAGCCCTACGGGAAGACGGCTATGTGATCATCGACAACCTGGTCCCCGGGTCCCACATGGACCTGATCGCCGAACAACTCACCCCCTACATCGAGGGCACGGACTACGGCGCGGACGACTTCCTCGGCGTCAAGACCCGGCGCACCGGTTCACTCATCGCACGTTCGACCGCCGCACGCGAACTGGTCGCCCACCCCACCATCCTGTCGGTGGCCGGCGACTACCTCAGTCATGCGTCGAAGTTCCAGCTGCACCTGACCCAGGTCATCTCCATCGGCCCGGGATCACCCGCGCAAGCCTTGCATCGCGACGAACTGGCGTGGGATTTCTTCCCCTTTCCCGCCGACTACCAGGTCCAGTGCAACACCTTGTGGGCGATGAGCGACTACACCGCCGAGATGGGAGCTACCCGGGTGGTCCCGGGCAGCCATCTCCTCGGACCGAATGAGAAGTTCTCCCAGGAGGATTCACTCCCGGCTGAGATGGAGCGCGGCTCGGTGCTGCTCTACAACGGGAAGATCTACCACGGCGGCGGGGCCAACACCACCGCCGACAAGGTGCGGCAGGCGCTCAACATCACCTACGCCGTCGGCTGGGTGCGCCAGGAGGAGAACCAGTACCTGTCCACACCGCCGGAAATCGCCCAGACCCTCGACGACGATCTTCTCAAGCTCATGGGATACCAGTTGGGCTGCTTCGCCATCGGTTACGTCGGCGACGTCGCCGATCCGCTGTCCGTCCTGCGCGACAACGTCACCGGCTACCTGTCGGTCGACGATATGCGATCCGCCGCCGACCGTCAGGACTCGGCGAACACGTTGATGAATGCCATCTCCGACACCTCGGGCGCACGGGTATGACCACCGACGACACCGACGGACTCGCCCGCAACAGCGTCACCCTGGGTGAAGCGACATTCGTCTCCATCGCGACCATGGCGCCCGGCGTGGGTGCGGCGTTCGCCGTCATCGCCGGTGCCGGGTTCGCCGGCGGGGCGCTGCCTGCCTCGGTCGTATTCGCCTTGCTGGGTTGCCTTTTCGTCGCCATCGCCATCGGCCAGCTGGCCAAACGGGTGACCTCGGCCGCCGGGATGTCCTCCTACCTGGCCGCGGCGTTCCACGGCGGTGCCGGATTCCTCACGGGCTGGGGCACCTTGCTCGTCTACGCCGCGGCATTGCCCTACCTCGCCCTGCTGGTCGGCAACATGGTGGGCACCTCGTTCGCCGGTGCGATGGGTCTGGGCTACACCGCCTGGTGGATCATCGGCGCGCTGACGTGTATCGGTCTGGCCTTGGTGATGAACTATCTCGGCGCCCAGTTCGGCACCCGGGTGGGAATGATGCTCGGCGCCGCCGAGATCATTGTCATGCTGGTGATCTCGGTGTGGATGATCGTCGCCGCCGGCGACCGCAACACGCTGTCGGTGTTCTGGACCGCCCACGCCGACGTGGACGGCTTCGGCGGAATCAGCGGCATCATCGCCGGCGCCGTCTATGCCTTCCTGGCGTTCATCGGATTTGATGCCGCCGCTCCCCTGGGCGAGGAAGCCCGCGATCCGCGCCGCACGATCAAATGGGCGGTCATCGGTTCGGTGGTCCTGGTCGGCGTCTTCTTCGTGATCACCACGTACGCCTCCGCCGTGTACTTCGGGCCCGACCGCTACGCGGGATTCCTCGCCTACGGCGATGGCGACCCGTGGATGGAGATCACTCGCACCTTCTGGGGAGCGGGCTGGGTGATTCTGCTGATCACACTGCTCAGTTCCGGTCTGGCCTCCGCCAATGGTGCCGCCATGGCGGCGACCCGCACCGCCTGGGCCCTCGGACGAGCCGGCAGCCTGCCCCACTTCCTCAAGAAGACCCATCGCCGGTTCAAGTCACCGATCGCCGCCATCGCCGTGGTGTTCACCTTCGCCGTCGTGGTCACCCTCGGTATCGGGTTGGTGTTCGGCCCGGTCTCGGGCTTCATGTTCACCGGAACGGTCCTGACGGTCGGCGTCCTCCCGATCTATATGGCCGTCTGCATCGCCTGTCCGGTGTACTACCTTCGCTTCCATCGTTCGGAGTTCCGGGTGCTGACCCACCTGGTGATCCCGGTGCTGGGCCTGCTGTTCCTGTTCCCGACGTTCTGTGCGGGTGCGGGGATCACCGCGTTCAGTTTCGTTGCCGCGCTGTCCTATCCCATGAGCATGGCGGGGTACTGCGTGGCAGCCTGGTGGGCGGTGGGACTGGCCATCCTCGGCTACCTCGCCATTCGCTTCCCCGAACGCCTGGACCCCAACCTGATCATCAGCGACCCCGGCCCCGAACCGGCCCCCGAGACAGATCCCGATTCGCAGACCCGAGAGGCAGTGCCAGCATGACCGATCTGATCACCCGCTCCGTCCCCGATATCGATTACCTCAGCCCGAAACTCTTCGACGATCTGGGCATCGTGCAGACCATCGTCGCCAACGACACCGTGTACGTATCGGGTATCGCGCCGCTGACCGATGCCTCCGGCGAGCTCGACGTGGCGGGTACGACCCTCACCGAACAACTGGTGTACGTGCTCGGCGTACTGGAGCGGTCGCTGGCCGCCGTCGGGGTGGGCCGAGAAGGCTTGGTGGCGTGGACCATCTACACCACCGACGTCCCCGCGCTGGCCGAATGTACGCCCATCCTCAAGGACTGGGTCGGTGCGCACCCGCCGACGAGCACCTGGATCGGCTGCTCGGGTTTCATCCACCCCCAGCAACTGCTGGAACTCACCGCCACCGCCGTCGTCTCCTAGCGATTTGTGCACGTTTACCGGTGCTCGCCGCCGGTAAACGTGCACAAATCACGCGAAAATGGACTCCAAGCGGTGCATGTAGGTGTCGATATCGCCGATCGCCGACTCGGCGGCGAACACACTGATCGCGAGGGTGTCACCGACCCCGGTCACGCAATGGGTCAGGCCCACCATCGGCGACAGACCCGGAAACGCCGCAGCCACCCGCACGGGCGATCCACCGAACCCGAAATCCGCGGTACCACAGTTCACGCTGGACATCACCGTGTTCCCGGTGACCGTCGCCGACCGGACGGCCGGGTCGAATTTCCCTATCCCCCAACGTAGCAACGGCGCCGGCGTGGCAGCGAAGGCGCGGTCGGCGGCGCGCATCGCCGGGTGCGCGGCCCGGGCGCGGCGCGCCTTCAGCTCACCCGCGATGGCCGCGCGGCGCTCCGGAGTCGCCAACTCCGGAAACAGACCCACACCGACTGTGCCGAAGTGGTTGTAGGCCTGGCGCGCACCGGCTTTGGCCATCGTCACCTCCGCACCCAGAGTGGATACGTCCTCCCCCAGCTCGCCCAACTGTGCGGCCAGCGCCTCGGCGATCCCGGCCAGCGCCACCACGGTGACCGTCCCACCGGAGAATGACGACCGCGGCCGCACCAGGGTCCGCATGGCACGCGCACCCGCCGGCGGCGCGTTCGTGCGAAGCGGCGGCCGCGGCGGGGCAGCCGCCGGCATCAACCCGGACTCGGTGTCCTGCACCAACTCTCGGTACGCTCGGGCGGCCAGCACGCTGCGCCAGGGCAAAGACAGCGGGGCGATGCGCGGCGGGGTCACCGGTGGTACATCGCCCACCCGGCCGAACATCAGCGCCGCCGGCGCGCAGGTACGTCCCCCGCCGCCGAGGGCGTGGGTGATCTGCAGCGCCACGACCGTGCCCGGGCCTGCGGTACCGGGGATCCCGTCGATCTCGGTGAACAGGTGCAACCGCCACGGCGTCACCCGGGGATCGAGCTGATCGTGGACCACCGCGCTCACCGCCGCCAGGCAGCCGGCCCACGTGCGCTCGCCGGGCGCATGCACCGTGAACCGGGCGCGGTCGGCCGGGCACGGCACCCAACTCGGGTAGCGCCACCGCGAGGAGTCCTCGATACGCTGTGACAGGTCGGGGCTGGTGCGGGCCCGCGCGACCAGATCATCGAGTGCCCGGTCCAGATCGGCCGGCACACCGTCGAACCCGAACACCAGGAAGGTGTCGTTGGGGATCTTCGCCGACATCCAGAACATCTGAGCGTCGGCGGGGGCCAGCCGCTGCGCGACGCTCTTCGCGCACGCGCTCATCGCCCCGAGGACATCACTACACCGGGTCGAACTTGGCGATCAGCCAGCGGTCGCCGTGCTTCTCCAGCGTCACCCGGACACTGGAGGCCGTGTCGGTGGGCGCGTCGGCCCCGACCACCACGGTCTGGTTGACGAACACCAGCACCACGGCGTGGTTGGGATCGGCCGACACCGATGCCGCCGCGGGGACCGTGGCCACCGCAGAGATCTGCTTCTGCTTGGCACCCGGGATGACGACGTCATGGGTCAGCGAGCTGTAGGACTCCTGGAATTCGCCGGTGAGCAGATCGCGCGCGGCACCCAGCTGCTGCTCGACGGTGTCGGGCTTGTACGACAACAGTGCGACCGTGCTGTCCTTGGCCACCTGGACCGATTCGGCGCGGGCCTTGTCGGCGTCGCGCACCGAGTTGTCCTGCCACTTGAAAAAGCCCGCAGTCAAGGCCAGTACCAGGGCCAGCCCCGGCAGCACACCGAAGGCCACCACGCGCTTCCAGTCCACGGATCGTGCCGGCTGCGGCGGTACCGGCGCCTCGGGGGCGTCATCGACGGTGTCGTCGACCTCCGAAGCCGTATCGGCTCCGGTCTCCTCGACCGCCGACGATTCGGTCAGCTCGGCCTTCTCGGGGCCGTCCTGCTTCGGTTCGGTCACGGCACAAACTCCACGTTGGACACCTTCACGTCGTCACCCATCTTCTGCACGGTGATCCGCATCCGCCACAACCGTGGTTGCTGCTCGGCTGCTCCCGCATTGGAGGTCTTCACCGCCACCGCCACCAGCACCTCGGCCTCGGTACCGGTATCGGACTCCAGGCCGGCCTCGGTCACGGTGCCGACCGATTTGGACTTGGCCTGCTTGACCACCTCGACGAAGGGGCCGGCGCGCTTCTGGAAGTCGTCGTAGAAGGTTCCGGTGGCCGAGTCGAGGATGCGTTGCACATCGGCGTCGGCATGTTCGAAGTCGATCGTCGTGAGGTTCAGCGCGCCCTGGCGGCCCACCTGCAAGAAGACCTTGCGCTGCTCATCCACCTGCTTGGACTGATAGGCACGGAAACCCAGCCAGCCGGTGAGCCCGCCGAGCGCCAGCACCAGGACCAGACCCGCGATGAGTGCCAGCGTCACGTGCGAACGCTCCGACCCGACCGGCGCCGCAGGGCTCTCGCCGGCTTCGGCCTCAGCCGCGTCGATGTCTTCAGCCGCGTCGATGTCTTCAGCGGTGTCGATGGGCTCGGCCTCAGCCGCCGTCGTGTCTTCTGCCTTCGTCGCGGACTCGCTTACCGCCCCTTCGGGGGTAGCAGCATCGTCTGCCATGTTTGCTCCTCGGTCGCGCTCTGGGCCAGATTCGACTGGGTATACACCTGCCCGTCGGGTCCAACGTACGTGCCGGTGCTCGGATCGTATTCGGAGGCCGCGATCGGCGGTGGTGGCGGGGCTCCGGAAGGCACGGGCGGCGCAGCCTGTGCGGGCGGCGTTCCCGGCGGCAATTGCGGGATGGCCTGCCCCGACAATGTCGCGTTGGGGTCGCCCTTCCAGTTGTAGCCGTCGTTGAGCGGAATGTAGTTCTCCGTGCTCTCGCACATCTTCACCGTCGGCGCGCGTTTCCCGGGCACCGTTTCACACGGCAGGTTACGGGCGCCGCGCACGTTACCCGCCGCGTCCTGCGGGATGCGGCAGTACAGATCGCCGGTCGGTCGATCGGGATAGTCGACATCGGCGGCGACCCGCTGCTGTCGCGCGGGAAGGAATCCGGTGGTGCATGGCGGCGGCAGATTCAGGTTCAGGTTCAGGTCCAGATAGGCACCCTTGAAGCTCTGCTTGGTGTTGCGGTTCGCGGTGCCGACGGCCTGTGAGGTGGCCGTGCCCTGCGGCAGCAGCACCAGCAGCTGCTCCAGCGCCGGCTGGTAGGTGATGGCCACCTGATTGATGTTGACCAGGTTGGCCAGCACCACCGGAAGGGTGGGCTGCAAGCGGTCGAACAGGGCCCGCAGCTCCTCGGCGGCACCGGGCCCCTGGGCCAGCACGCCCCGCACGGCCTGGTCCTGGGATTGCAGCTGGCCGGTGATGGTCGCCAGGTGCGACGCCCACGCCCGGATGGAGCCGGAGGTGTCGGTCTGCGTGTCCAGCACCGGCTTCGACTGGTCGATCAGCGTGGTGATCGGGTCCAGGTTCGCGCGCGCGTCGATGGCCAGCGCGGTGGAGCCCTTGACCAGACGGGACAGATCCGGCCCGAGACCACCGACGGCCTGGTACGCCTCGTCGACGGCGGTCTGCAGATTCTCCCGCGGGATGGCGTCCAGACCTCGATTGGTCGCGTCGAGCAGGCTGTTCACATCCGGCGGCACGGTGGTCCGGTCGGATGCGATGACGTCACCGTTGCGCAGGTACGGTCCCCCGTCGGCGCGCGGCAACAGTTCGACGAACAGTTCGCCGATCGCGGTCTGGCTGTGCACCTGGGCTTCGAGGTCCGACGGGATCTTCACTTCGTCGGTGAGCGACAAGATGGCGCTCACCCCGCCGCGCTCGTCGAGATGGATGCTCTCCACCCGGCCCACCTGGGTACCGCGATAGGTGACGTTGCTGCGCGGGTACAGCCCACCGGTCTCGGGCAGCTGCAGCGTCACCTTGTAGTGCCCGGCACCCCACAGCAGATTCGGCAGCTTCATATAGCCGAACACCATGATGCCGATCGCCACGGCCGCGATGAACGTGAACACCGCGAACTGCAGCAGAATGCGTCTCGTCAACACCATGGTTACGGCCCCTGATCCCAGCGATACGGCACCACGAGCGGATTCACCGCGGTGTAGGGGCTGGGCAGCTGGCCGATGGTACGGCCCCACTGCATCTCCAGCTCGGTGAGGTCACCCTCCCACCGGGTGCCGGTGAACACGCCCTGGTCGAGCCGGCTCAACGTCAGGTCCACCACGAGGGTGAGGTTGGCGTAGTCGCCGCGCATCCAGTTGGCCAGCGTCTCCTTCGGGAAGGGATACGTGGTGAAGAAGCTCAGCGACCTGGTCAGCGCCGGGCCCGCATTGGCCAACTGCTCCAAGGTCGGTCCGAGCGTCTTCAGTTCGGCGACAAGGGAATCCTTGGTCTGGTTGGCCGAGTCCGCGGCCAGCGCACTGAATTTGCCCAGCTGCGTCACCGCCTCGGCCAGCTGGTCGCGCTGGTCCTTGAGCACCGCCAGCGCGTCCGGCACCGTCTTGAGGGCCTTGTCCACCACCGGTTTCTGCGCGGCGACCTGACCCACCAGATCGTTGAGGCTGGACGCCGCGTTGATGATGTCGGTCTTCTGGTCGTTGGTGTTCGCGATGAAGATGTTCAGCTGATCGATGAGGCTGCGCAGGTCGGCCTCGCGGCCGGTGAACGCCTGACTGAACGCCGCGGTGATGTCCTGCACGTTGCCCAGGCCACCGCCGTTGAGCAGCAACGAGATTGCGGCCAGCGTCTGCTCGGTGGTCGGGAAGGCACCGCTGTTGGCCAGCGGGATCAGCGAGCCGTCGTGCAGCCGGCCCTGCGGCGGGGCGTCCTTCGGCGGCGACAGTTCGATGTGCTGGGACCCCAGCAGACTGGTCTGGCCGATCTTGGCGGTGGCGTTGGCCGGCAACACCACATCGGCGTTGAGCTTCATGGTGACCAGCGCATGCCAGCCTTGCCGCTGGATGTCGGTGACGTTGCCGACGGTGACATCGTCGACCCGAACCCGCGAATTGCGGTCCAGGTTGTCGACGTCGGGCATCTCGGCCTTGATCGTGTAGGCACCCGCCCCCTGCCCCTGCACACCGGGCAGCGGTATCGAATTCAAGCCCTGCCACGAGCATCCGCTCAACGCCAGGCAAGCGAGCACAAGGATCAGCCGAGTCATGAGCCACCGCCGCTGTGCACCATCAGACCCGGCAGGCCGGCGTTCGGGTCGGTCACCATCGCTGCCTCGGCAGGCAGCGGGGGCGCAGCGGGATCAACCACCGGTGGCGGCAGGATCGCGGGCGCGGGACCCGGGGGCGGGATGTAGTCCGGCCGCATCCAGTCCTCGGAGTAGGTGAGCTCGTTGGGGCGGGCCTGCGCACCGACGAACTGGTTCAGCCCGAGGGGCAGGAAGTTGTACTGACGGTTCTTCACGATCGGCGCCAGGTACTGCACGCACAGCTTGGCCGACTCCTCGGCACCCATCCGGGAGGCCGCCTGAATTCCACCGCACAGGAACGAGATCGGGTCGGCGAAATTGTTCAGCGCCGGCACGGCCGCGACCGCGCCCAGGGCCGGCTGGTAGATGTTCACGTAGTTCTGGAATGCCGAGGGTGCCACATGCAGGAACTGCTTGACGTCGGCGAGGCTGTCGTTGAGCGTCTGCGTCACCCCGGCCAGCTTGTCCGAGGTGGTACCGAGCGCTTCGCGGTTGTCCGCCACGAATGTCTGCACCTGCCCGACGGTGTCGGCCAGATCCTTCACGGCATTGCCGACCTCGTTCGGGCTGTCCGAGAGCAGACCCGTCACCGAAGCAAGGTTCTGATTGAGCTGACGCATCACCGTGGTGCTGTCCTGCAGCGCCGAGACCAGGATCGACAGGTTCTTGACCGTGCTGAAGATATCGGTGCTGTGATCCCCGAGCGCCGAAAAGGCTTGGGACAGCTTAGTCAGCGCGTCCCGGATGCTCGCGCCCTGGCCGCGCAGGTTGTCCGCGGTGGTGTTGATGAACGCACCCAGGGTGCTGACCCCGCCAGGCTCGGTCGGCTGCAGGGTTTCGGTCAACCGCTGCAACTGTTTACGGAAATCGTCGTACTCGACCGGCACCACCGTGCGTTCCCGCGGGATCACCGCACCGTCGGCGAGCACCGGTCCTCCCGAATACGTCGGCGTGAGCTGCACCGCGCGGGAGGTCACCAGCATCGGGGACAGGATGGCGGCGTTGACCTTGGCCGGCACCTTGTAGCGGTTGTCGTAGTGCATCGAGATCTTCACGCGCTGCGGTTCCGGTTCGATCTTGTCGATCCGGCCCACCGGTACGCCGAGGATGACGACATCGTCGCCGACATAGATGCCGTTGCTGTTTTCGAAATACGCGACGATGTTCGTCCGGTTCAGCGTGTCGCTGGCCCGGGTCACCAGGTACACCCCGGCCGCGAGCAGGATCACCAGCGCCACCGCCAGCCCGATCCGCGCATTGCGCGGGTTGACCACTGCGTTCATTGGCCGGCCCCCGATTGTCCTGTCACTGCACTCGCCCCGTTCGACTGCGCGGGGGCGGGTTCACCCGGCGCGGGGACCAGCACCGGGCTGGGGAACGGCGTTGGCGTGGAGGCGATCCCCGGCGGGGCGATCGCCGGCGGTCCCGGCGGCGGTCCGCCCGGCGGTCCCGGCGGGATGGGTTCCCGGTAGGGATAGCAGCCGGTGGGTCCCGGCAACGGCAGCCCGGGCGGCCCGCAACCCTGGTCGCCGGGGTTACCGGTGATGGCGTCGGGCAGGTTCATCCGCGGCTCGCCGCCCTGGCCGGTCCGCGGGAACGGCAACGGCATGGCTGGGGTGCCGGGCTGGCCGAGCTGCGGGTCGGTGCGCTGCGAAGGCAGCAGTACATGGGGGTCCAGACCCAGATCGGAGAAGGCCGCGTCGACGAAGGGCTGGACGAACTGCCCCGGAAGCAGGTTGACGATATAGGTCTTGAAGAACGGGCCCGAGCTGACCGACTCACCGAGGGACATCGCATAGGAGTTGAGCAGCGGCAACGCCTTCTTCAGCCGGTCCTTGCGGTTGTCCAGGATGGTCAGCACGCCGTTGAGCTTGTCCAGTGCCGGCCTCAGCGTGGTCTTGTTCTCCGCGATCAGCCCCTGCACCTGCTGACTCAATGCCGAAATGTTGCCCGAAAGACTGTCCAGCGCAGCGCTTTGCCCCTGCAGCTCGGCCAGCAGCGCGTTGGTGTTGCGGACCAGGCCGACGATCTGGTCGCTGCGCTGGGCCAGCACCGTGGTGGCCGTGTTGGCGTTCGTCAGCAACCCGCGCAACTGGGCGTCGCGCTCGTTGAGGGTCTGGGAGAACCGGGCCACCCCCTCGACGGCCACCTTGAGCTCCGGCGGCGTATCGGCGAAGGTCTCCGACAGCACCCGCAACGAGTCCGAGAGCTGGTCGGTGTTCAGGCCACTGACGGTCGCGGCCAGATCACCCAGCGCATCCGGCAATTGGTAAGCGGGCGTGGTGCGGTCCAGCGGGATGGCGGACGTCAACGATCCGTCACCGCGCGGCGAGACCTCCAGGATCTTGGTACCGAGCAGGCTTTTCGTCTTGACCGCGGCCTCGCTGCGGTCGCCGATGCGCACCCCGTCGTCGATCTTGAATTTGACCAGCACCTGCTGGCCGTCCAGTTCCACCGCCGTCACATGCCCCACGCGCATACCCGAAACCTGAACGGCGGCACCGTTTCGCAGACCGCCGGCCTCGGCGAAATAGGCCGAGTAGTTCTTGCCGCGGTCGAGCAGCGGCAGCTTGTCGTAGTTGAGTGCGCCCAGCACGATCGCGGCGAACACCGCCAGGCCGATGGCCCCGACGACGAACTGGTTACGTTCGGAGAAGGACTTCATCGCGGCGTACACCGCCCGCTGTCCTGCCCGGCCGCCTTCACATACACCGGCTGCCCGCCCTTGCCGTTGAGCTTCAAGATGATGTCGCACAGGTAGAAGCTGAAGAAATCACCGTAGATGCCCTGGCGGGCCAGGATCTGATACGAGTCCGGCAGCGTGTTGAGCAGGTTGTCGAAGTAGTCGTGATCGGCGACGACGATGCCTGCGGCACGGTCGGTTTCGTGCACCGTCTTGACCAGTGGCGGCCGCGCCTGTGACAGCAGGTCGGCCACACTGCCGGCGGCGGCGCTCGCGTAGGCGACGCCGTTGGCGATATCGGTGCGCCTCGCCGACAGCGTGTCCAGCAGCTGCGCCAGTCCGTCGATGCCCTTGGCGAACTGCTTGTTCTGATCACCGAGGGAGCCCATTACGGTATTCAGGTTGACGATCACCTCACCGATCAACTGGTCGCGGTCGGCCAGCGTATTGGTCAGCGCGGCCGTCTGAGTCAGGAACGATCCGATGGTCGCGCCCTGCCCCTGCAGCGCGCTGATCAACTGACCCGACAGCGCATTGACCTGAGTGGGATCCAGCGCACGGAACAGCGGCCGGAAACCACCGATCAACGCATCCAGGTCGAGCGCGGGTGCGGTGCGGGCCAGCGGAATCGTGTCACCGGGCTTGAGCTTCTTGGTATCCCCTGCGCCCTCCTGCAGCGCCAGGTAGCGCCCACCGATCAGGTCGTCGTACCGGATCACCGCGCGGCTGCCCTCGGTCAGCACCACCGAATCGTCGGCGGTGAACTCGGCCAGCACCGTGCCGTCATCCTGGATGCGCATGGCGCCGACCTTGCCGACCTCGACACCGGCGATCCGCACGAAATCGCCCTCCTGCATGCCCGAGGCATTGGCGAACAATGCCTTGTAGGCGTGCGAGGACTCACCGAACCGCAGCTGCGCGAAGATCGCGAACAACCCGAAGACGCCCAGGATGCATACGGCCAGGAATATGGCGAGGCGCCAGATCGCGCCTACCAGATTGTCTTTCATGGCTCGTTCCTTCTAGATGCCTGATGGTGCGGATTGCACTGCGTGCTCGGGTTCCTACGGTGCGGGGGCGGCCTCCTCCGGCAGCGGTACAGGGGGCAGCGGTGTCGGCTGCACGCCCGGGGCGGCGACCACGAACGGTTCCGAGCCCGGGGTCGCGCCCGGGTCCCGCGGAGCGCCCGGCGGCGGTGCGGGCGGCAGGCCCGGCCACAGCGGCGTGCCATCGGGTGCGTACAGCGGTGCACCGTACGCCGGGGCACCCGGGCCCGGAATCGGACCAGGCGCCGGACCGCCGAAGGTGTTGCGAATGCTCGGGGGTTCGGGGACCGCGCGGGTGACCGGCAGGTAGTTGCCGTACATCGGGAACGCGATGCCCGGATTGGGCCGCCAGTCCACGCCGGTACCGAAGCCGGTGTTGGTGATGAGCTGGCGTACCGGCCAATTCTTGTCGACCACCGGCAGCGAACCACACCCCGGCTTACCTCCGGGTCCGCCCTTGGCGCCCACTATCGGCAGGTTCTCCGGGAACTTGTACGGGTCGTTGCCCAGGCGGATGCCGGTGTCGAGGATGAACGACTTGCCGTTGCCGCCGGTGGCTTCGTAGCCACCGTGTTCCAGCAGGTATTGGGCGCCGATCAGCATGCAGGTGTACTCGGGGTTGTACTTGTAGAGCAGATCGGTGGTCGGCTGCAGTGTGTTGATCGCCTTGATCAGGTTGGCCTGGTTGGGGGCGAGCAGCTCGATGCCCTTGTTGGAGAACCCGGTGGTGGCCAGCAGCAGCGCATCGAGCTGTTTGGCCTGGCTGGTGACGGTCACCGCGGTGGTGCTGGCGGCGTCGAGCGTGGACAGGATGTCCTGTGCCGCACCGCTGTACGCGTCGCTGAAGCCCTGCAGTGACTGCCAATCCGCGCGGATGGCCGCACTGCGCGGGTTGATCGCCAGGAGTACCTGATTGGCATCGGTCGTGGCCTGACCGATGCGCTCGCCCTGCCCGCGGACACCTTCGGCCAGCGCCGAGAGCACCGCGTTGAGCTTGGCGGTATCGATCTTGTCCAGCACGCCGACCAGGTTGCCGAAGACGGTGTTCACCTCGGTGGTGACGTTGAGCGACTTGATCACCTGCCCGGACTTCAGCCGCTGGGGGCTGGGTTGATCGGGGTACACCAGGTCGACGAACTTGGCGCCGAAGATGGTGGTGGCCCGAATCCGGGCCTCCACATTGGCCGGGATGTACCGGATCTGGTCGGGATCGATGTCCAGGCGCAGCGACACCGGTGCCGAACTCTCGGTGTTGCCACCGGAGATGGCGGTCACCTTGCCCACTTGCACGCCGCGCATCTTCACCTTGGCGTTGGTTTCCATCACCAGACCGGAGCGGTCCGAGGTGAGCGTCACCGGTACGGAGGACTTCAGGTCGCCGGTGAACAACGCATACGACAGCCACACCGAGGCGACCACGAACGCCGCCAGGATCAGCGTCCACCAGCCGGGCGCCAGACCCTTGTCGCGAGAGAAATGATCCATATGCGTCAACCGGCCAGATTGAAGTTGCCCGATTGCCCGTACACGGCGAGCGAGATCAGCACCACGACGAATGCCGAGATGACCAGCGAGGTGCGCACCGCGCGACCGACGGCCTCCCCGACCCCGGCCGGGCCACCGCTGGCGGTGAAACCGTAGTAGGTGTGCACCAGCATGATCACGACGGCCATCACGATCGACTGCACGAACGACCAGATCAGGTCGATCGGATTGAGGAACGTGTTGAAGTAGTGGTCGTACACACCGACGGATTGACCGTAGATGGTGGTGGTGCCCAGTTTGGCCGCCCAGAACGACATCAGCACGCCGATGCAGTACAGCGGGATCACCACCACCACACCGGCGATCACGCGGGTGGACGCCAGATACGCGACGCTGCGAATGCCGATGACCTCCAGCGCGTCGATCTCCTCGTTGATGCGCATGGCGCCCAGCTGTGCGGTGGCGCCGGCGCCGATGGTGGCCGACAATGCCACCGCGGTGGTCGCGGGTGCGATGAGCCGGACGTTGAAGAAGGCGGAGGCGAAGCCGGTGAGTGCCTCGACACCGATTTCGGCGAACTGGTTGTAGCCCTGCACCGCGACCAACGCGCCGGTACTGACCGTCAGGAAGCCGACGATGGCCACGGTGCCGCCGATGATCGCCAACGCGCCCGTGCCCAGGCCCATTTGGGCGATGAGCCGGATCAGCTCCTTGGGGTAGTTGAGGAAGACATCGGGAATCGAGCGCAGCGTGCGGCCGAAGAACTTGGTCTGCACGCCGACCTGGTTCCAGCCGTCGACCAGACCGCCCACAGACCGGCGGACTCGGTGGCCCAGGGCCCCACTCATCGGGCGCCCATCACATCGTGGCCTTCACGCCGACGGCGGTGGCGACGACGTTGATGGCGAACAGCGTCATGAACGTGAACACCACCGTCTCGTTCACGGCGTTGCCGACGCCCGCCGGTCCACCACCGACGGAAATGCCCTTATAGCAAGCGATCAGGCCGGCCGCGAGCCCGAAGAGTGCGGCCTTGGCCAGCGCGACCACCACATCGGCGGGCCCGGTGATCAGCGTCAGCCCGGCGACGAATGCGCCGGGTGAAACATGCTGGACGTACACGCAGAACAGGTACGCGCCCGTCAGACCCACCAGGACCACGGTGGCCGAGAGCGCAAGCGACACCGTGGTGGCGGCCAGCACACGCGGAATGACCAGGGCCTGAATGGGATTGATACCCATGACGCGCAAAGCGTCGAGTTCGTCGCGGATGGTCCGCGCACCGAGGTCGGCGCACATCGCGGTGGCGCCGGCGCCGGCGATCACCAGGACCGTCACGATCGGCCCGATCTGGCTCACCGTGCCCAGCGCAGCACCGGTGCCGGAGAAGTCGGCCGCGCCGAATTCGGTGAGCAGGATGTTGAACGTGAAGGTCAGCAACACCGTGTAGGGCACGGTGAGCATCAGCGTCGGCAGGATCGACACCCGTGCGACGAACCAGGACTGCAGGATGAACTCGCGCCACGCGAACGGGGGCCGCCACATCAGGATGAAGACGTCCAGTGTCATCGAGAAGAAGCCGCCGAAGGCGCGGACCGGCTTGGCAATGACGGCGGGAACTGCGTCGGTCGATGCCACTAATGACACCGCCCCGACATGCACCTCTTTCGCATTACCTGCTTGTTCCCTTCCACCACGCCCCGACGATGCCGCTGTCACACGAATCTGACCACAGGCACCACCATGGACGGGGGAGAACGTACATAACGATTTTCCCGTCAGCAACATCTGCCGGCGGACGGCCGGATCACCGCCCTGCGAATAAATTACTGACCGGTAGGTTTCAATATTTGCCGGCGCCGAGGGCCCTCATGGCAAAGCTGACCACCCGCTGCTTGGCGACCTCGATGAGAACCGGGTCGATGATGGACGGCACGCTCAGCTCACGGCTCACCAGCGCGCTGATCGCTACCGCGTCACTCTCGGGCTCGGCCAGCGGAAATGAGCCGTCCTCGACACCGCGGCGCAGGATATCGACCAGCGAACGCTCCCGGTTGGCGCGCGCGAGCTCACGGGCGTGCGGGTAGCCTTTCGCGGCCCGCATCTCGTCCGACTCCATGACAGCGAGGTAGCTGGACACCAGCGGCTCGGTCGCCAGCGCAAACATTTGCTCGATCCACGCGCGCACCTGCTCCGCCGGCGCGCCGGGCCCGCGGGCGATCTCGTCGAGCCAGCCGGACAGCGTTGCGGTCAGGTTCTGCAACATCGCCAGGAACAAGTCGTCCTTGGACTCGAAATGCCGGTAGAAAGCACGGCTGGAAACCCCGGCACGGGCCAGGATCGCCGCCACCGGAACGGGGCCCTCGTGCGGCTCCAGGAGGCAGTGGTAGGTGGCATCGATGATGCGGCCGCGTTCGTCGACATCGGGACGATCACGCGGCACAACGCCAGATTCTAGGGACCGCGACACCACTGGACCGCCGAATGGCGGAATCCGGGCGCTGGGTAACGTGATCGACGGGGTCGGCGAGAGGACGCGCGTGAGCACTGCAGACAACGCACCACAGACGGTGACTTTCCGCGGCGTCGATGACCTGGCCCTCGTCGCCGACGAGTGGAATCGCGGCATCGAGACCGATCTGCCCAGCGTGCTGCTGCTGCACGGCGGCGGGCAGAACCGCCACTCGTGGAAGAACACCGGGCAGATCCTGGCCGACCGGGGAATGCACGTCATCGCACTCGACAGCCGGGGGCACGGGGACAGCGACCGGTCCCTCACCGCCAACTACGCCGTCGAGACGCTGTGCGCGGACACCCTGCAGGTGCTCTATCAGATCGGCCGACCCGTGGCACTGATCGGTGCCAGCATGGGCGGGCTCACCGGCATCCTGGCCGCCCACGAGGCCGGACCGGACCTGGTCTCCAAGCTAGTCCTCGTCGACGTCGTGCCGCGGTTCGAGAAGGACGGCAGCGCCCGCATCCGCGATTTCATGTTCAACCACGTGCACGGGTTCGACTCGCTGGAGCAAGCGGCCGAGGCGGTGGCCGAATACCTGCCGCACCGCCCGAAACCGCGGAGCCCGGAAGGGTTGAAGAAGAATCTGCGACTACGCAACGGACGCTGGTACTGGCATTGGGATCCGGCGTTCCTGACCAAGCCCGGCGATGACCCCTTCACCCGGGTGGACAAGTTGGAGCAGGCGGCCATGAACCTGACGGTGCCGATCCTGCTGATCCGCGGGCGCCTTTCCGACGTGGTATCCGAAGCGGGCGTCCGGGATTTCCTGGAGAAGGTGCCGGCGGCCGAGTTCGCCGAGTTGTCCGACGCCGGGCACACCGCCGCCGGCGATGACAACGACGCCTTCACCGAAGTGGTCGTCGACTTCGTCAGCCGGTGAACCGAAAGTGACTGAATCCGTGGGCTTCAATTTCCTTGAACAACCGGCGCTGCCCGGGCCGCAGGTTTCCGCGACCCAAGCCGAAGCGCTGCTGCACGCCCATTACGGCATGCGCGGTGCGCTGACACTTCTCGGCAGTCAACAGGACTGCAACTTCCTGGTCCACGAGGCGGGGGAACCCGTTGCGGTGCTCAAGATCGCCAATCCGGCGTTCTCGGCCATCGAATTGGAAGCCCAGGACGCCGCGGCCGACCGCATCGCAGCGACGTGCCCGACGCTGCGAGTCGCCACCCCCATGGCCACATCGTCCGGCCAGAAGTATGCCACCACAACAGAACTCGGCGATTCGCCGACCTACGTGCGCCTGTTGCCGTTCCTGGCCGGCGGCGCACTGACCGACGCCGGTTACCTGTCGCCACCGGTGGTGGCCGCCATGGGTGAGCTGGCCGCGCAAGTGAGCCTGGCGCTGGCCGGATTCGATCATCCCGGGCTGGATCGCGCCTTGCAGTGGGATCTGCGCTTCGGCCACGCCGTGGTCGGAGAGCTCATCTGCCACGTCTCGGAGCACGCCGACCGGATCTCGGCCGCCGCCGACGATGCGTGGGCGCGCATCGAACCCCTCGCCGCCGATCTACCCCACCAGGCCGTGCACCTGGACCTCACCGACGCCAACGTGGTCGCCGGCGAATCCGGTCTGCCCGACGGTGTCATCGATTTCGGCGATCTCTCGAACACCTGGGCGGTGTCCGAACTGGCGATCGCGCTGTCGTCGGTCCTGGGCCATCCGGGCACCGATCCGACCTCGATCCTGCCCGGCATCAAGGCCTTTCACGCGATTCGACCGCTCTCGACTGCCGAGGCGCAGGCGCTGTGGCCACTGCTGGTGCTGCGTACGGCGGTGCTGCTGGTCAGCGGGGCGCAGCAGGCGGCGCTCGATCCCGAGAACGCCTACGTCACCGAACAGTCCGAGGCGGAGTGGCGGATGTTCGAGCAGGCCGCCTCGGTCCCACCGGAGGTGATGACGGCGCTGATCGCAGCGGAGCTGGGGTCGGCGACCGATCGGCCCGAGGTGCAGGTCGAGAATCGGCTGATCTCCGGGCTGGACCCGGATTCGGTGGTGGCCCTGGACCTCTCGGATACCCGCGACTCCTCGGACACGCTCGCCGAGGAAGCCGTGCGCGAGGGCGCAGCCCTGGTGCTCACCCGCTTCGGGCAGCCGCAGCTGAACCGCGCTCCCCTGCTCAGCCACGACAGCCCCGACGTCGTCGAGACGGGGATCAGCCTGTGGCCGGCAGCGGCCACCCGCGTGCTCGCCCCCTGGGACGCCGAGGTCACCGATCGCTCCGACGACCGCATCACGGTGCGCGGCTTGGATTTCGAACTCACCCTCACCGGTGTCGAAGCGGGCGCGGCTCCGGGCCATGTGCGCGCCGGCGAGCATCTCGGTGTGCTGGGGGCCCAGCAGTGGGCCACGGTGTCGGTCCGGCCCACCGGTGCGCCGGTGGCGCCCCGATTCGTCCGCGCCGAATTGGCGCCGGGCTGGCTGGCCCTGACCCGCGATCCGCGGGCGGTGTTGGGCCTGGATCCGCTGCCGGCCGCGGAGTCCGCACAGGAGCTGCTGGCTCGTCGCGATGACAGCTTCGCCAAGGTCCAGGAGCACTATTACCGCCGCCCGCCGCATATCGAACGCGGACAACGGCATTACCTGATGTCGACGGCCGGCCGGGTGTATCTGGACATGGTGAACAACGTCACCGTGCTGGGACATGCGCATCCGCGGGTGGCCGAGGCCGCGGCCCGCCAGCTGAGCCGGCTCAACACCAACTCGCGGTTCAACTACGCGGCGGTCGTCGAGTTCAGCGAGCGGATCGCCGCCACGCTACCGGACCCGTTGGACACCGTGTTCATGGTCAATTCCGGTTCGGAGGCAAGTGATTTGGCCATCCGGCTGGCCATGGCCGCGACGGGGCGCCGAGATATGGTGGCCGTCCGCGAGGCGTACCACGGCTGGACCTACGCCACCGACGCGGTGTCGACATCGACGGCCGACAACCCGAACGCGCTGTCCACCCGGCCGGACTGGGTGCACACCGTGGAGTCCCCCAACAGTTTCCGCGGAAAGTACCGCGGCGCCGAGGCGTCCCGGTATGCCACCGACGCCGTCGCACAGATCGAGCAGATGACCGCGGCGGGCCGCCCGCCCGCCGGCTTCATCTGCGAACCGGTGTACGGTAACGCCGGCGGTATGGCCCTGCCCGAGGGCTATCTGCGCCAGGTGTACGCCGCGGTGCGTGCCGCGGGCGGGTTGGCCATCGCCGATGAGGTGCAGGTCGGCTACGGCCGGCTGGGCCGGTGGTTCTGGGGTTTCCACGAACAGCAGGTGGTGCCCGACATCGTGTCGGTGGCCAAGGCCACCGGGAACGGATACCCGCTGGGTGTGGTGATCACCAGCCGCGCCGTCGCCGACGCGTTCCGGTCCCAGGGGTATTTCTTCTCCTCGACCGGCGGCAGCCCGCTGTCGAGCACCATCGGCATCACCGTGCTCGACGTGCTGCGCGACGAAGGCCTGCAGGACAACGCGCTGCGGGTGGGCACGCACCTCAAGACCAGGTTGCTCGGATTGCGGGACAAGCACCCGCTCATCGGCACGGTGCACGGGATGGGCCTGTACCTCGGGGTGGAGATGATCCGCGACCTTGAGACGCTGGAGCCGGCGACAGCCGAGACGACGGCGATCTGCGAGCGGATGCTCGATCTCGGCGTGGTCATCCAGCCGACGGGCGACCATCAGAACATCCTCAAGACCAAGCCGCCGTTGTGCATCGATATCGACGGGGCCGACTTCTACGTCGACACCCTCGACCGGGCGCTCACCGAACTGTTCCCCACCGGCGGGCGTTGAGCGCTACTTCTGCGCCTCCGCCAGCCGCTGGTGCAGCCGGGCCCGGATGTCGTCGGGCGTGTAGGCGGCGCGCTTGCGCTGATCCCGGGCAACCAGCACGCCACCGGCCACCACCCCGGCGACACCGGCCAACCCGACCCACTTCCAGATGCTTCGCATGAAGCGATTGTGCATAAGCTGCCCGAGTGAACGCACACACGGTGTCACTGAACCAGGCACTGCAGGAAACCCGCACCGGCGATATCTGGCTGTTCCGGGGCGGCTCCGGACCCGATCGGGCCATCCAGGCGCTGACCAACGCACCGGTCAACCACGTCGGGATGACGGTAGCGATCGACGATCTCCCGCCGCTGATCTGGCATGCCGAACTCGGACAGAAGCTGCTGGACCTCTGGACCGGCACCCACCACCGCGGGGTGCAGCTCAACGATGCGCGTGAGGTCGTCGAGCAATGGGCGCACGGCTACGGACAGCGCTGCTGGTTGCGCCAGCTGTCGCCGTACGCGACCCGGGAGCAAGAGGATCGCCTGCTGCAGGTGATCGCCAGGATGAACGGCACGGCGTTCCCGACGACGGCCCGCCTGACCGGACGGTGGTTGCGTGGCCGGCTGCCCGTCGTCAGCGATTTCACGCGTGGGTTGCCGGTGGTGCACAAGCGGGTGCGCGAATCGGCCGAGCGGAGCAAGGCACAACGTCGCGCCGGCCTGGAGACCGCGTACTGCGCCGAGACCGTGGCCATCACCTATGAGGAGATGGGCCTACTGCAGACCGAGAAGCGGGAGAACTACTTCGATCCGGGCAAGTTCTGGAGCGGCGACACCTTGTCCCTGACCGCGGGATATGCCCTGGGTGACGAGATCGCCGTCGATGTCGGTGCACCCCAGGCATAATCGCGGCCATCGATGCGTTATACCCGGCAGACCGAACCGTCGATACTACCCCCGAGGTCGACGGTTCGGTCTCTGAGACTGATTGCATGGCAGTGTTTTTGACTAGGCTGTCGGGGTGACGTCAATCACCGTGTTCAGCAGCCCCGATCTGGACGCCCCCTCCGGAGTCATCGAGGCGTTCGGCGATATCTGGTTCACCAGTATCGGCAACCACCTTGTCGGCCGTGTTCGCGACGGCGTGGTGCAGACCTTCGCCGGACCTCCGGGCGCCATCCGGTTGCCCGCCAACATCTTTCCCGGTACTGACGGCAGGGTCTGGTTCACCGCCCTGGGGTCGGATGCACTGGGTGCCATCGACCCCGACGCACCGGATCCCGCCGCGACCATCACTACGGTGGCACTGCCCTCCGGAAGCCGACCGGTGGCGCTGAAGTCCGGTCCCGATGGCCGCCTTTGGTTTTCGCTGCGCGGGATCGACGCCATCGGCTCGCTGGAGCCGTCTTCACCCGATGATTCCCTGCAGGTTTTCGACTCCCCCACCATCGCCGGCCCCGCTGCGTTGTTCGTCACGCGCGACGGCCGGGTGTGGTGGGGGAACTCGTCGTCGGACACCGTGGGCGTACTCGATCCGTCGACCGGCGAGGTCACCGCCATCACGGTCATCGGCAGCCCGCGAGCCTGGGCCCAGAGCACTGATGGCCGGTTGTGGCTGACCACCCGTGAGCCCGCCGGCCTGTTGTCCTTCGATCCCGCCGACCCGTTCAACAGCGCGATACATCGCACTGATTCCCGCGTGGTGGAACCCGACGGCGTCTGGGTGGGCCGCGACGGCGCGGTGTGGTTCGCCGATACCGGGGCCAACGCGATCGGCCGCTACCTGCCCGCGTCGGACCAATGGTCGTTCACCGGCGCGCCACCGCAGGTGGATGGACCGTTCGACATCAAAGAAGCCGCCGACGGCGCACTGTGGTTCACCAACAAGGCGGGCAACACGCTGGGCCGGATAACGCTGCCCACCCGCCCGCCGATAGACGGTGCATGACGCGTTCTTGAGATCGGTAGCGGCTCCCGGGGCGCGTACTGGACGCGAGAGCGCGTCCGGAGGCCGGCGCCTGACGGAAGGACCGAGATGAACCGAATCGCACGGGTGGCGGCCACGGTGGCCGTGTCCGGCGGGCTGGGGCTGGCGGGATTCGCCCTGTCCACCGGTACCGCCTACGCCGACGGACCCAGTTACCAGGGCGGCAACTGTCCGGGCGGGCTGACCTGCACGCACTGGTGTCCAGGTGATCCGCTGATCCCCGGCGCCGAGTTCGGCGTCATCAGCTGGGACTGGAACATCTGCCACGACTGGTACTGGAATTCCGAGGGCACGGTGGACGTCGCCACCAACACCGTCTACCCGTGGCGCGGGACTCCGCACCAGGCGGCGCCGGTGCCGCCCGCACCGCCGCCGGCGGCACCCGTTCCGCCACAGCCGCTACCCGCGGATTGCCCGCCCTGGTCGCCGTTCCTGGCCCCCTCGAGGTGCGGCGGACTGTAGATCCACCTGTGGTCACGCCACGGCGAAGAGTGTCGACACTCTTCGCCGTGGCGTTTTGCGCTCCATGAATCATATTTCTGCTCAGCACTTTTGGGCCAGAAAGGGGACGCCTTCGGCTCCAAGAATCCGTCAAGTTCACGGTCTTACGTTGATGTCACCACCACATCAGCGGCCCACCCGGACCGCCCCACCGAAGGAGCACACCATGAACACCACCCACCACCTCAAGAAGATCGTCCTCGGCGCCCTGCTCTCGGGCAGCGTCGCCGCCGCCGGTCTGGGCCTGACCGCCGGTACCGCTGCCGCGCAACCGCAAGGCCCGGGCGTCGGCATCGACTACTCCGACGTGGGCCCGCTGGTCACCTGCAACGCCTGCCAGGTCGCCAAACCCGGCGACGGCTCGGTCCGGGTCAACCCGGGCGCAGGCGTGGCCAAGATCGGTGACGGTTCCGTTCGCGTCGCCGTCCCCAGCGCCGGTCACTGAGCACCGCACCACGGTGTGGCCCGCCACCGGTCACGCCGGCGGCGGGCCACCCCTGAAAGGACTGAGCATGAACGTCATCGCACGGTCGCTACCTGTGCTGGCCCTCGCCCTGCTCGCCGGGTGCACGGCGCAACATTCGGCTGCTCCCGCCCCGACGGTGACGGTCACCGCGGCACCCGCCCCCACGGCGTCGCCGGCGACGGCGACGGTCACGGTGACAGCGCCGCCGAGTGCGGTACCCGCCACACCGGTCGAGGTCGGGCCGTGCTCCGACGACGACCTGGTGGTCACCAACGGGGCGATGGAGTCCGCCGACACTCAGCGCCGGGTCCTCGTCTCGTTCCGGAACTCCTCGGCGCACCCCTGCACGATGGTCGGCTACCCGGGCGCCGATCTGGTGACACCGGCCGGCGGGGTGCTCGTCAACGTCCCGCGGCGCCCCGCCAATGCGGCGCCGCGGCTCACCTTGCAGCCCGGTGAGCTCGGCACCGCTGATGTGCTGACCTATGCGATCGATACGGAGACCGGTAACTCGTGCGCCCGCTGGGGCCAACTGGTGGTCACCCCGCCGAATGACGTCGTCGCGCACACGTTGCCGGTCGATCTGCCGATCTGCGGCGCGAGCGTCAGCGCGTTGGGCTGAGCCCGAATTTGGCGCGCGCCTGCTCCGTGACCGGGGTGAACAGGTTCACCAGGTTTCCGTCCGGGTCGCGGAACAGCAGCGCCCGATTGCCCCACGGCATCGTGGTCGGCTCGGTGACGACCTCACCGACATACGGCCGCAGCCGCGCGTACTCGGCGTCGACGTCATCGACGATGAACTCGATGATCGCGCTCCGGTTGGCTGCCGGCTCGGCGGATCCCACGCCGAACAGGGGCACGGTCTTGTCGCTGCCGAGGGCAAGTGTTCCGGCCGGGGTCGGGATCTCGGCGAACAACTCGTTGCCCCATACCGCGGCGATCCCGGTGACCTCCTCGTAGAAGGCCACCAGCCGGGCCACGTCCGCGGTGATGATGCGCGTCGATACAAACCTCATGCCGCGAGGGTATGCGGCGGCACCGACAAGTCGGTCAGAGCAGTTCCCCGCCGGCTCCCGAGCCCACCGCCACACCCCGCGACGTGTCCTTGAGCGCCACCCCGGACCGGCCCAACTGGCGCGCTCCGGCGACCAGTCCGGCAGCCACGCGGGCCGCTTCCTGGTAGCCCAGGCCGTCCGGCGGGTGAATGTTGGAAATGCAGTTTCGATCCGCGTCGGTGCAGCCGGGACGCGGCCGGTGCGTCAAATAGATGCCCAGACTGTCCGCGACGCTGAGCCCGGGCCGCTCGCCGATGATGACCAGCAGCGTCCCGTATCCACCGCGGGCGGCGATATGGTCGCCCAGAGCCACCCGCGCCTGCGTCGCGATCACCGGCGGCGCCAGCGAATATCGCTGTCCCAGTTGAGCCACCAGCTCCTTGAGCAGCGGGGCGCCGTGGTGCATCAGGGCCGTCGGCGACAGCCCGTCCGCCAGGACGAAGCCGATATCGGCCGGCTGGGCCGGCACGGCCGCGAGATCCGCGGGGTTGCGGCCGAGGTCGGGCCGACGCAGGTACTCGCCCCGCGACGTCGCCTGGCTGGTCACCACGGCGGGCGTCCCGATGCCGATCTCGGTGACATCGGCAGCCAGTCGCTCCACATCGAGCGGCAGATGCACGGCATCTCGGGCCGCGGCATGAGCCGCGTTCAGTTCCAACACTTCCCGCGTCGGCAGGCCATTGCCGGCCCGGCCGAGGCCGATCCGCGCCTGGGTGGTGGTGCGCAGTTCGTCCCAGAATCGCTGGCGGGCCAGTTCCTCGGAACTCATGACGCGCCCGCCGAGGTCAACGACCGCAGGGGTGACCGGGTGACGTCGAACGGCGTCAACCGGCCCGCGGTGTCGATCATGCCGATGCGGCGCAGCCAGTCCTCGAATTCGCGGGCCGGTCGCAGCCCGAGCGTGCGCCGGGTGGACAGCACATCGTGGAATGACAGGCTCTGGTAGCCCAGCATGACGTCATCGGCTCCGGGAACGGTGATGACGAACGCGCACCCGGCCGCGGCCAGCAGCGTCAGCAGGTTGT